>JABMQN010000128.1 GCA_013203045.1 Chloroflexota bacterium | reverse complement strand
AGCTACAGATCAAGCCTTTGTGTGGTTGTGCGCGTTGCCACGATCGTTTTAAGAAATCCACACTGGAAGTGATCACAACATATAGTAGGTGGTTGAGTTAACTGCATACCCCCCATACAAAATTCCGAATTGATACCCCGCTGCTCTGCCGCGGGGTAGTTCATTAGTCCTCAGGCAGTCCGATCATCTTTCTGAATGTGGCTTCGATGCAGTGTATAGTTTCAATCGGTTTGTCACCGAGCCCCTGTAATTCCTGGCCAATTATCATACCAATATTGATAATTACGGGGAAGCCTCCAATTGGGGCAGGGTATGATTTACTCACTGTGGCAACTTTGAGAGAATAGCCAGACTTGAAGAAAAGTATTAAATCGTATGAGAATCCAAGACTATCATCTGTCCAGATAGCGCGCTTGTCTGTGCGAACTCTCCCAACACGATAAACATCAGAAAATTTGTATCGAAATTTCCACAAGGGAATTGGTAATCTAAAGATGCTTAGTTGCTGTGTTATCTCCTGTTTGAATTGATCAACCACAACTTTCCATCCAAAGACTGCTGTCACTGTAATTTTATCGGATTCTATGGTGCAAGAACCATTTCGTAGAGGTAAGGTAATATTTTCCATAGTCATCTCAACAAATATGACGTGATTGAATAGTAGTATGTTCCACTAATTCTTATGAACAATATTCAGTCGTATATTGATCGTTATTTCTCCCTCGAAGTAGCCTGTTTCTCCAATCCAGTTTCTCGAATCTGCCGCAGATTCCCCTTCCGATTGCTTCGAAATATTAAAGCAAAGATCTTGCTGATAAAGTTATCCAATGTTTTGCAGTTTTCAAGTTTTTCACATTCGGCGCAGGTCTGGTAATTCAACTCAGTGCAGCATTTTCGCACCTTACACCTGGAAAAACCGTTGCCATCTTTACAGGTTTTACATTTACCTTTCTTATATGAACCACAGCTTCCGCAATAGAGACCACAGTAGGCAACCATGTGTTTTTTTCAGTTGTCTCGGCCATTTCGCTCCTTTGATTTAACCGAATTGATTTGGGACAAAGATAACATAAAAAACGTAGTTGTCAACTTTTACAGCTCATGTTGAACGTATTACTTGTGTGGTGATATACTTAGCAGGTGCGTTGAAAGGTTCGACTAGTGTTTAAGACCTGGGATGGATAGAAGATGGCGATCATAGTGCAGAAATATGGCGGAAGTTCGGTTGCCGATGCCGAGAAGATCCAGAATGTTGCTGATCGGTTGGTTCGAGCGAAGGAGCAGGGTAACAGCGTGGTAGCTGTGGTTTCAGCGATGGGTAAGACCACCGACGGTCTTATCGAACTGGCCAATCAGGTTTCCACTCGTCCCAACAGGCGTGAGATGGATTCCCTGCTCTCCACAGGAGAAATCGTAACCGCTACTTTGTTAACCATGGCTTTGCGATCAGCAAGGCACAGGGCAATCAGCCTTACGGGAGCTCAGGCGGGTATCAAAACAGATGCCAGTTTTAACAGGGCAAGAATCACCGATATTTCACCGAAACGTATCAATGAGGAACTTGAACGAGGAAGAATCGTAATTGTAGCTGGATTCCAGGGTATCACCGAAGCGATGGATGTGACTACCCTGGGACGTGGCGGTTCCGATACCACAGCAGTAGGACTCGCGATAGCTCTCGGTGCTGACCGATGCGAAATATACACGGATGTTGAAGGAGTCTACACCGCTGACCCCAGAATTGTTCCTGAAGCACGGAAGCTGGAGGGAATAGATTATGAAGAGATGCTGGAATCTGCATCGGTAGGTGCTAAAGTTATGCATTCCCGGGCAGTTGAATTGGGTTGGGTGTACAACATGCCAATTTTAGTGGCATCTTCATTCAGTGACAATGCCGGTACCCTTATTCACGGAGGCGCTTCTATGGAAATAAGAAACAAAGTCAGTGGGATTGCTCACGATCCTAACATTGCTAAAATAACAGTCGTTGGCGTCCCTGATCAGCCAGGAATTGCCAGCAGCATATTCGAACCGTTGGCCAATGCAGGAGTTAGTGTCGACAGCATTGTGCAGAATGCGAGCGTAAACAGGATTACCGATCTAACTTTCACTATCGCCAGTAATGATGTGGATAACACAATGCAAATTATCAAACCTGTGGCCGAATCAATTGGGGCAAAGGAATGTGTAAGTGATTCTACACTAGGAAAGGTGAGTGTAATTGGGGCGGGAATGCAAACCGGACCGGGTTATGCGTCTCGGATGTTCAGGGCATTATCCGATGAAGAAATCAATGTGGAATTGATATCCACATCAGAGATCAGAATTACCTGTATTATCGATGAGGAAAAAGTTCCTCAGGCGGTGCGGGCACTGCATAAGGCATTTGAGCTGGAAGCAGAATAAGATTGGTGTTAGTCGGGGATCCCTTCATTGATTGAAGGGATCCCCACATCAGATTTGCTTTTGGGGACTATTTAAGTATTACAGTCCCCAAAACAGCAAAGTGGCTCCATTTCTGGTCTACAAAGAAAGCACATCAATGTTTGGTAGCGATCATTTCGGCAAAGTTCATGGGGAAATACGTTCCCTCGTATACTGCCCGCACCCCTGTAGCCAGTTGTGAGGAAGCAGCCTTCTTAGGCAGGAAGCCCAGAGCCCCGGCTTCTGCGCAGACGAGCATATTTTCTTCTTCATCATATTGTGTTAGTATGAGAACCTTGGTTTGAGGGTATTGCTTGACTATCTCCTTGGTTGCCTGGACACCGCTCATTACCGGCATCTGAATATCCAATAGTGCAATATCAGGCATGAGACGCGGCACCTTCTCCAGTGCTTCCTTGCCATCACTGGCCTCACCCACTACCGACATATCTTTTTGCAATGCCAGCACTGCACATATTCCGTCTCTTACCATAGTGTGATCGTCTGCAACGAGGACTTTAATGAGTCTGGCAACTTGTTCCAGAAGATTTTGTATGCGCGGTACGAGCAAGGCGGGTTCGATTGGCTTGGTCAGGAATTCATCTGCTTCCAATTGCATCCCTTCAAACTTTCTCCAGCCTTTTTCATGCCGATCTTCATATTTGGCATCCAGTACCAGTAGTGGTATATCCTTGTATTGGGGATGCGATTTCAACCATTTATGTAAGGAGAATGCCTCACCGGATGGACCAATTGTCCCCACAACCACGATGTCCGGATTCTCACTCATCTTTTCTTGAGCTTCTGCCCTACTTGAAGTTGTGATCACTTCGTTGGAGTGAGCTTTCATGGTCATGCGAAACGCATCCACAAAATCGGATTCATCATCTACTATTAGTATCTTTTTGTTTTCAGTTTTCTTAGACATTTTTTCCTCCTTTCCTAGTGGTGTAATTCCCGCGGAAGCAGGAATCCACTTTTTATCAACCCCCTACCCCCCACTCTTGGGGGAGTAAATGTCCGGGGGACACCCCCGGAAACCCCTGGCAGGAGGTTCTCCTGCACCTCTATGTCTGTGCATGCTCCATTAGAGCAGCTTCGATGATTTCAGGTACAATACCCTCATTCCCTACTGCCATTATGTGTACGCCATCGCATAGATTTTCCTCCTTTATCCCCCGAATCAACCTCACCGCGATCTCTATGCCTTTTTGAAGACCTTTCCCTTTCTCAGCAGTGGCCAGTTCGTCGATGACTTCTTGAGGAACGATGATTCCGGGAACGCTTTTGTTCATGTATCGAGCCATTCCTGCGGATGCCATAACGATAATTCCGGCGAGGATTTTTACGTTGAATTGTGAAGCATATTGCATAAATCGTCTAAAAGATGCCAGTTCGAATATCCCTTGAGTCTGGAAAAACTGCGCTCCGGCGGCAACTTTCTTTTCGAACTTGATCAGTTGTGGCTCGATGAAATCGGCCGAGGGGTGAACTGAAGCACCAATGCAAAATTCCGGCGAACCTTTTAGGTCATTCCCGGCAGCATCTTTACCTGACTCCAGAGTTCGGATTAGTCTAAGCAGTTGGGCTGATTCTACATCAAACACCGGCTTCACATTTGGGTGATCTCCAACGTCTATTGAATCGCCAGTAAGAGCTAATACATTATTGACGCCTCTGGAATGTGCGAACATTAGGTCTGCCTGGAGTGCCATTCGGTTGCGGTCTCGGCAGGTCATCTGCAGGATAGGTTCACCACCCTGTTCTTTTACCAGCAAGCATCCACCAAGAGAGGGGTAACGCATAACAGAACTTTGATGGTCAGTAACGTTGATGGCGTCAACCTTTTCTTTTAGCAGGTCTATGTGGTGCTTTAACTCCTCGATATCGACTCCTTTTGGCGGTCCAACCTCTGTGGTTATCAGGAATTTGCCTGAGTTGAGTTTTTCTTCAAATAGCGATTTAGCCATGGCTACCTCCTACCGCAACGATACTTGGGCTTGCCATGATACGCCTGGGCCTGGGTATGGGACGGAAGTTCCTCGGTGGATAGTAGCGGCGCATTTTGTCCAGTTGTCCCAATCTCTCCAAACGCTGATAGATCAGTATCCATGCGCAGTCCATTTCCGGGCTTACTTCGCACTTTCCATTTTTTGTGCCGGCGCAAGGACCGTTGAGGATTCCTTTTGTGCACCGGGTTATGGGACAGATACCTGCGGTATCATCAAGGCGGCAGTCTCCACATGCGGTGCATCGTTCATCCCAGACTCCCCACTGTTTGGCCATTCCCATGAAAGATGTATTCACACCGGGTAACACTACCATTTCAGGGAAACGCTCAGCGATCGATTGCGCACCAATACCGCATGCCAGAGAAAGAATAGCGTCTACATCGTTTGCCTCTTCAGCTATCAGGTCGAGAAACTCCTCGTCGCATTGCCTTTTTACCGTGTGCTCCACAAATGTATGCGATATCTCTTTGCTCTCCACCTCGGCCAGCAACAGTGCGTCGTGGAGGAAAGACACCTCACGCTCTCCACCGGCATTGCAAACGGTCACGCATGTACCGCAGCCGAGGATCAGGACCCTTTCGTATGGTGCAATCATCCTCTGAATTTCATCAACCGGTTTCTGCTCGACGATTATCAACTTTTCACCTCCTGCTTTAATAGTGAATCAAGATAAAGCCCTCCGATTTGCTCGGTGAACTGGTCAAGAGCCGCGGTTGGGTCTTCTTCCATAACCGATGGATCGAAGAATTGAAGACGTTCTGAGCCCATCCCAAGTTGATCGAGTACTTTCCTTACCTTCTCGATTTGCTGGTTTACCCAGAAACTGGTTTTGTCTCTGGCACACATTTCTCCGCAACCGGCAACGAACACACCTTTCGCACCCATTTCAAAAGCGCGTAAAAGATGCTGCCCCTCAACTTTGGCCACGCAAAGTACCGGAACTATCTGAACGCCAGCTTTTGCCTGTCTCCAGAATCCGGAAAGCAGACCGGTTCCGTAAAGACCGTATTGGCAACAAAATCCGATGATGAGCGGACTTGTTTTTGTTTCTGTAGCTTGCCTGAATGCATGTGCAAGCGCGTCAGAAATATGACTGCGGTCGTACGGTTTGCGAAGAACAATTGCCCCGGCAGGGCATTCGGTAACACATATGCCACAGGCCTGGCACTGGTCAGCTGGAATCTGGATAGTTCCGGTTTCATCCAGGAAGGGTACACCATATGGGCAGACTCTCAAACATGTGAGGCAGCTGGCGCATTTATCCTGGAACAGAATTTCTGCACCCATGCCACAGCGAAGGCATCTTCTTGCTTCAGCTACAGCAATTCCCCAGTTGTAGACCTTTTCTATTGGGCGGAAGTCTTTTGACCTTGTTTTTGGAGAGACCACTTCTGGGTCCTGTCGACTCCGAGTCTTTATTGATTCAGCCGTCTTGGAAAGAAGTTCTCCGGAAATAACTTCATCCTTGTCCTGATCATCTTTAGGGTATTTATGCTGGAGATAATCGTGTATTCGGAAAGCAGCCTTTCTGCCAGTGGCCAAAGCTTCGGTCACTGTTGAAGGGCCAGTTACGGCATCCCCTCCGGCAAAGACACCGGCTCGAGTGGTGGTGAGAGTGACAGGATCAACCTGGATGGTACTACCGCGTCCTATTCGAAGATTGAACGCCTGGGGTATTTGCGGGGCTTGTCCAATGGCGGTGATCACGGTATCAAATTCGTCACTGAATTCGCTTCCTTCAATAGGTATAGGCCGACGCCTTCCGCTTGTATCCGGCTCTCCGAGTTCCATCTTCACACAGGTGACATTGAGATGACCGTCTGTCCTCTTAATAATTGTAGGTGTTGTGAGATAGTGAATCTCAATGCCTTCTTGATGTGCCTGCTCAATTTCTTCAGGGTCTGCCGGTATTTCCTGAGCACTGCGCCGATACAAAATAGACACGTTCTTTGATCCAAGGCGCACTGCGGTACGTGCAGCATCGATGGCCACATTTCCTCCACCCACAACGGCGATTTTGTCCCCTGGTGATGGTTTCAACCCAAGGTTCACTTCGCGCAAAAATGTAGCCCCGTCAATAACTCCGGGGCTGTCCTCGCCTTCAATGCCCATACGAAGACTCTGGTGGGCACCGATGGTGAGGAAAATCGCCTTGTATCCCATGTCAGAAAGCAAGTCGAGAGAGACCACGCGGGTATTGGTTCTGATCTCGACTCCTATTTGGACCAGTCGTTGGATTTCATTATCCAGAACCTGCCTGGGCAAGCGGTATTGAGGGATGCCTACTCGTAACATGCCTCCCAATTCATGATAAGCTTCGAAGATGGTTACCGGGTATCCCAGCTTTCTCAGGTAATAGGCACATCCAAGCCCCGCAGGACCGGAGCCTACTATAGCGACCTTGTCGTCATATTTTAGATCTGCCTCAAGGTCGATCATACGGTCGCCCCCGAATTCCACGGCAAATCGCTTAAGGGCGCGTATGGCAAGCGGTTTGTCCACTTGAACCCGGCGACAGCTTTCCTCACACGGATGAGTGCAGACATAGGCGCAGATTGATGGGAAAGGGTTTCCATCTCGGATCACTTGCAGTGCTTCCATTACCTTTCCCTGGGCGATCAGGTCAATATACTCTCTGATTTCCATGTGTAGGGGACAAGCGGCCTGGCATGGGGGCATAAGACTGTGGTCAAAAGCGGTTTCCTTTGTACGACTGGACTGGCGGAGTGTATCTGTTTTAGATGAAACCATCGCCACCTCCCTCACCTTGATTGGCTCATCCTAGCAGGTGTAGTACTTTAGTACCAGAGAAGATGCCGAGGGGTTCATAGATGCGGTTTATACGGTAATGTCTGGAGGGTAATACCGTAATTTCCGCGGGGATTTGGGGGTAATGCGGTTTTTACAAGGAGGGTGAACAATATGGCGCAATTATCCGTAGTGAGTCCACATACGGATGACCTTCACGGTGTGCTCTTCTTCGAGGACTTGATAGACGAGTCGGTGCTGAATATTGATCCGGCGGGAGTAAGCTCCAGCAAGGTCACCAACGAGTTTCTCGAATGGTGGTGGGTTTTGAAAGGGGTTGGTCTGGAGGATGTCCAGTAATTGCTCCGCTTTGGGTTTCAGCCTGGCGGCAGCAAGCTTCTTTGCGTCTTTCTGAGCCTGCTTGGTGAAGACAACCCTCCATCTCACCAGGTAATATCCTCGGAGCACTCATCAATTGGCGTTGCAAGGCCATCCCGAATGGACTCTCTCATGCCCGGGACGGAGAGCAGATACAGCGTTTCCTGGATGGATCGCCAATCATCTTCAGAGATAAGCACTGCATTGCCGCGCTTGCCTGTGATGAAGATAGGTTCGTGTGAGTCCGCGGCTTCATCGATTAATCGGTAGAATTTAGCTCTGGCGTCCGTTGCTTTGAATGTTGGCATAGTTTCCCCCTGATGCGTGTGACTAATAGTACGCTAAAGCGTACGGTTTGTCAAGGGGGCGTACATGTATTTGTGGGAGCGGTGAGATCACCTCACCACGTAAAGCAAATGAGGTTGAGATTTGTGTATGTGTCAGTCCATACATCAAAGACATCAGCACGAACGGATTAGGTATGTCATCCTGAGCCCGCCGTCGCTTTAGCTAAGGTGGGCTCAGCGCCAGCGAAGGATATCAAGGTTAGGGCAGGGAGATTCTTCAGTCGCTGCACTTCTTCAGAATGACATAATTGATGGGTTGCCCCCCCCGCCTAGGGGACACAATATGAAGTGTCCCCAGCGTGTACAGTCTCATTATATGCCGTGTGCTTACTTCAGTTCAAAGGTAACTGAGATTTTGGCGTTGACTGTTATCTGACCGGGAGCCATTGTTCCGTCTAATGATGATGAGCCACTACCTACTTCCTGAATCACGTTCTGCGCCATTGGTCCGCTCCAGTAGGAACCCCAGTAAGAACCGTACCAGGACCACCATCCGCTATGGCTTTCGTTGATATGTTGAGGCTTACCAATCTCTTGGCCCAGTTCGCCAGCCAATGCGATTGCCTTTTCCTCGGCGGCTTTGATGGCCAGTGAACGTGCTTCATCCTTATGTTTGCGGAGTTCCGTGGTACGGAATTGAATCCCGTGAATGCGATTGACGCCTCCTTCCAGTGCACTGGTGATCAAATCCTCGAATTTGTCAATGTCTCTAAGTGTGATCACAATCGACTTGCGAACATTGAACCCGATGAAGTCTTGTTTTTCATACCAGTCCTCATATCTGGGTTCGATGCTGATGTGGTCGGTCTGGATGTAACGTGGCTCTATATCGAAATCATCAGCCAGTGCTAATACTTGTTTTACTCGTTCGTCATTCTCACTTTTAGCTTTGTTAAGGTCCTCGTTCCAGGTCTCTATACCGAGTGTGATTATTACCTCGTCCGGGGCGACGCGAATGCCTGCATCTCCAGTGACACTGATGGTGCGGGGTTCGTCGGGGCAGGGTGGATTTGCTGTGGATGCGCTGACTTCCCGGATCACCGGCTGGTTGACTATGTAGCCGGCGGTCAATAGTACCAGGGTGAGTGCTACAGCAGTCAGGATAATTGATTTGGTATTCATTTTCGAGTCCTCCTTATTTGGCTGTGTTTGGCCAACAACTTGCACCATAAATAGTTGTTACCTATCCAAGGAAGATTGTAATTGCATGATGTGACAGAGGTCGCGTGGAAATGTGACAGAAGTGGTACAAAATAGGAACAAATGTGAGACGGATGGCTGGTTAAACAGTCAGAGTCACAACCTGATATTCAAATAAAGATGGACTATGTCATCCCGGACTTGATCCGGGATCCAGCCACCCCCGCTCCTCTGGATTCCGGCTCGGGGGCCGGAATGACACAATTAGAAGTACCTTCATTCATGGATACTGCCACTGGTAGTAGTCCATTCTCGTGATGACGTTGTGACACAGCCTCAAATTGAAGAATCAGGGATTAGGCTGAAGGAAGAGTAAAGCTTACTGTGGTTCCTTGACCTTCTTTACTCTCGATCCACAATTGACCACCATGAGCTTCGATGAAAGCTTTGGCTATTGCCAGTCCCAGTCCGGCGCCGCCTTCGGCTCTTGAACGGGCCTTATCGGTGCGGTAGAAGCGCTGGCCGATATGAGACAGGTCTTCCGTGGGAATGCCGATTCCTTCATCGCGTACTTGCACTAATACCGATTGATTCTTTCCGGGTGTTACCGTGATTGTCACAGTGCCATTGGGTCGAGAGTATTTGATGGCGTTATCGAGGAGATTGATCAGAACCTGTTCGATTCGATCAGAGTCGATCCAGACAGTCGGTGTGTTGGGGTTGATCTCTGTTTGTAGGTCCAGTTCCTTTTCAGCAGCTTTGTGTGAAAACTGGTAGATGGCGGTCTGTACCAGTTCCGATAAATCTACAGAATCGCGATGGAGATTCAGGGCTTCTGAATCTGCCTGAGAGAGAAGTAGCAAGTCATTAACCAGTCGAATAAGTCGATCTGTCTCAGTTTCAATTGTGGACAGAAACCGGTCACGGACGTCGGGGTCATCAACAGCTCCATCGCGAAGGGTTTCAACCATACCTTTAATAGATGTGAGAGGCGTACGGGACTCGTGAGACACATCAGCCACGAAATCAGTTTGCATCTGACGGGCAGCCTGGAGTCGTGAAGTCATATCGTTGAAAGTTCGGCTCAGTTGGCCCAGCTCATCTTTCGAGCGGACTGGTACTTGCTGGTCAAAGTTTCCGTGTGCCACAGCGCTGGCGGCAGTTGTTAATCGACGCACGGGGTTGGAGATGGCGCGCGATAGAAACAGCGCAACTATCGCTGAAACTAGTAGAGCTATGCCCGCTGACAGGACCATTCGGGAACGAAGGTCGTGCAATACGGACGTCACGTCTCCCAAGGATTGACTTAGGTAGACAATACCGATTATTTGGCCATCATCTATAGCAGGAAGGGCCAGGTGCATGGTATCTTCGCCACTTGTCTCGGTGCGACTGCTGGTTTTCCCAAGAAGCGCTTCGGATACAATTGAGTCGGTAGCCAGATCAGAGCCTTGTTCTTCTTGTTGAGAATCGATCAGCACAATTCCTTGAGCATCCAGGATTCGTATTCGTGTTTCCAATTGGGTGCTGAGTTGCAAAGAAGCATCCGTAAGATAGGCTAAATCTGTTTCGCTCAGAGACGTATCGATTGGAAGTGAAGGCAGGTTTTCAGTAGATATAGCGATGTTTGAGACCTGTTGTTGCTGAACTGTGTTGTATGCAGGATTCCAGTCTTCATCCACTGGCTGAAATTCAACAGCGATTGCTCCCGGGATAAGGGCCTGGGCCGTAATTCGAGCTTGAGCTTCAAGGCTATCTTCTGCGGCGTCGAGGAAATAGTCTTCGAGGAACGAAAGTAAAAGAAACGCTGAAAGTCCCATTGCCAGTACGATCACTGTCAAATGACTGAGGGATAACCGGAGGCGTATGCTTGAGAACATAGCAAAGTATCTCCCGGGCTAACTCTGCTCTACCATTTTATAGCCTACGTTGCGCACGGTGGTAATGATTTCGGAATCGGGTGCAGCCTGACGCAATTTGGTGCGCAAACGTTTGATGACGGCATCAACAACACGCGTATCGCCAAAGTAATCATAGCCCCATACTTCATCAAGGAGTTGCTCTCGATTCAGAACTCGGCCAGCGTGACGGGCCAGTGCACATAGAACATCGAATTCCAGAGTGGTAAGATCCAATTCTACTGCACCTAAACAGGCTTCATAGCGGGCAGTATCAACTGTGAGTGAACCCAAACGGACGATCTCCGATGGCGAATCGGCTGGACGAGGCGCGGTGCGTCGAAGAACGTTTTTTACGCGAACCATCAGTTCGCGCACGCTGAAGGGTTTTACTACATAATCGTCGGCACCCAATTCGAGGCCCACTACTCGGTCCACTTCCGTATCGCGTGCGGTGAGCATAATAATAGGTACATCGCGCTCTTTACGGATGGTTCGGCATACTTCCAATCCATCCACACGGGGTAGCATGAGATCGAGGATGATAAGATCAGGCTGCTCTTTGCGGGCTTGAGCCAGTGCCTGCTCTCCATCATAGGCGACGAGCACATCATAGTTAGCACGCTTAAGGTTATACGATAGCATGTCTATGATGGGCGGTTCGTCGTCTACGATAAGGATTTTAGCCGACATAGATATCTCACTTTGGGACGGTTGTCTTCGATTTTAGCACAGGCCATTGGGCCTTTGTGTGGCAGGTTTGTGACAATTGAGTGACAATGAAAGGGGATTCACAGGGTGATAATGCCTCTACGTATGGCGAATTTAATTAGATCGGTTTTGTTGTGGATATCAAGCTTTTGCATCATGCTTGTCTTGTAAGATTCGGCTGTTCGGACGCTGATAACCAGCATCTCGGCGATCTCTTTAGCGGTGTACCCTTCTGCTACTAATTTAAGCACTTCGCGTTCCCTATCAGTAAGCTGATGGTAGGGATCTTTTTCATCCTCCGTGGTTGTGTGTTGCTGACATTCATCAATCAGCACTGCGGCTGCTGAGGGGGAAAGGAAGGAACCACCGGTAGCGATAGTGTGGATTGCGGAACTGAGCTCCGAAAAGGCTGCCATCTTACTGACGAAACCCCGGGCCCCGGCTTCGATTACTGGAACGATATAGTCTCTATCATCGTATTGTGTGAGTGCCAATACTTTCACATCAGGGAATTCTTTCCGAATACGGCGGGTAGCTTCAAGGCCTCCCATGATGGGCATAGCCAGATCCATGAGCACTAAATGGGGGGATAACTCTCTCACTTTTTCGAGAGCTTCCATACCATTCGATGCCTCACCGATCACTTCGATATTGGTTGCCAACGCCAACAAAGCACGGATTCCGTCTCGTATCAAGGTGTGGTCATCAACTATCAGTACCCGTGTCTTTTCCATTGGCTATATCCTCCGTGAGTGGAACATTTACGGTGATCTCGGTTCCCGCGCCTGGCTTTGATACAACGCTACCGGTGCCACCCACCAGTTCTGCCCTTTCCTTCATGATAAAGAGGCCTGCTCCTCGGCCGCTACGATCTACTTGAGTGATCTTGCTCACATCAAAACCCTTGCCATCATCTTTGATAATCATTATGCATTCGTTATCATTGGATTCCAAATAAATATGGGCATGGCTTGCCTCCGAATGTTCACGGATATTGCCAATAACTCCCTGAGAAATACGAAAAAGTGTAACTTCAACCTCAGAAGGTACCCGGAACTCATCCATGCCAATGATTTCGGTTTCCACTTCGATACCATGGGGTTCGAGGGTATCCCTGGCATAGCGGTTGACAGCCGCAGCCAAACCAAGTTCATCGAGAAGAGTTGGGCGTAGTTCCTTCATCATTCGCACTATCTCGGTGCCGGCATAGGTAGCGAGAGACTGGGTTTTATCAAACATATTTATAAATTCGGGATCAGTGATTCCTCTTGCCTCGGACATCGATCTCAATGCCTGAAGGTTCATGGTTACACTGGTAATGACCTGGGACGTTTAATCATGTAGTTCTCGGGCAATTTTTTTCCGAGACTCTTCTCCGGCTGTTAAAGAGTATTGCAGAAGAGCCTTGTACCTATCTCGGGCTCGATTCAATCGCTGGTAAAGTTTTGCCTGTTCAATAGCTGTGCCCACCTGGCACCCAATTGAATCGAGAAGATAAAGATCATCAGCGCCGAACTGGCCCGGTTCGTGGCTGGCTACGTTGATCACACCCACTACATTCTCTTTGGCTTTCAAAGGAACACTGGCAAATCCTTTCAGTCCCTCAGTGCTAACAATATCCGGATTTGCTGTTCGGGGGTCTTTGGAAACATCCTCTAATAGAATTGGATTCCCGCTTTGAGCCACTCTCCCAGCTATACCTTCACCAATATCAATCTTCACTTGTTCAACGTAACTTGCTGACAGTCCGCGGTGTACCTGGTATCGAAGCTGATGAGTGTTTTCATCGAGAAGTAATATTCCCCCTATTGCTCCACCGATTATTTCCAACACACCATCCAGCGACACTTTGAGAATTTCATCCAATTCCCACAATCCACTAACGGCACTGGAAATGCGGTCCAGTGCTTGCAGATGATGATGGTGTCTCAAAATATAGGTTTCAAGACCTCTTTCTGCAGTTACGTCGCGTCTTGTTTCGGTAAAGCCATTAATGTTGCCGTCGCTATCATGAAGTGGGTATACGATGATTTCTGTGTATCGTTTGGGGATGGTCTCAGATCCGGGAGCATAATTGAGATGAACGAGTCTTGCAGGGTTGCCACTCTGAAGAACCTTTGTCAGGGGACATCTCCAAAGCGGGAAGTTGCATGGAGTCTGACGACCTTCAAAGACCTCGTAACATCGTTTGCCCTTGAAGGATTGGTCTTTCTGTTGTAACCGTTGTCTCATGACCAGATTGGCGAACTGGACTTGATAGTCCGTATCTATCACCAACAGGCCATCTTCTCCGAAATCGGTTATCTGCTCAAGATTAAGTTTCAGTTTTTTGTTTTTACTACCCGAGTCTGTCGCCTTTGCTTTAGGACCCATTTCTTACCCCCCAAGCGGTAGGCTTTCCAAATGCAATGATCCTATGTGCTATTGTCGACAAGTACCAATGAATTGCTGGATATCTGTATTCAGCATCTCCAGCGGGGGGAAACAGCTTGAGTAGAGATTATACCCGATATCTCGTAACTGTCAAGGCGGGTGTGATAATTGGTATGGAGTCTAAAATACTTGCTTCAATCTTGGGCTTGCAGTAATGCCGGGGGTTCTGCCACGCTTGGCTATTGGTTTGCCATTGACTTCGTGGATATCGGCAGTAAAATCGATGGGTTTGGCACCGCTGATGTAATTTCCCACGGCAAATGTATCCACGGGTGCTCCACTATTTACGAAGTGTCTGATGCGATCAGGTGTCATACCGCCACTGATATAGATTTTCACATCGTTGAATCCTGATTGATCGAGTTTAGTGCGGGTTTCTTTCACCAGATCAATGGTAACTCCACCCAACTCCGATGGGGTGTCAAGTCGGACGGCTTTCAGCTTTCCTTCCATTGCTTTGGCCACGATTACGCTTTCTTCCGGTTCATCCCGGAACGTATCTACCAATGCCACGCGCGGTATTTCGTTTGGCATATGTTTATCAAAAGCAAGGGTTGCTTTTGCCGTATCCCCCATTGCAAGAATAAGCGCATGTGGGATAGTACCGATTGGGTTGGTTCCGGTAAGGTTGGCCCCGATACTGCTGGCACAACCCATGCAGCCCCCGATAACAGCCGCATACTCCATGGCTCCAACTGAAGATGGGTGAATGTGACGGGCACCGAAACTGAGTACCGGAATACCCTGCGCCGCGTCCACGCATTCCCGGGCTGCGATGGCCCAGCCGCTACCGTGGGCGAGCATCCCAAGATAGGCAGTCTCGTATATTGCATAGCTCTGATAGGGGGCGGTGATTCTTAGCACAACTTCCTTGTTTTCGAAAGGGTCCCTTTCCGAAAGTGCCCATACCTTCCGATTATCTTCAGGAAGCACTTTCTCCAGCAAAGCTAGGACCTCTTTCATGCCACAAAGGATACCGTTGCCTCGGGAGAACACTTCCATGGTAACGACCGGATTGAGTCCCTCTTTTTCCAGAATCTCTTTGGTGCGAACGAAATAGATGTCAGAGGTTTCGCCGGAAAGAACAGATTTTGGAATCTCGAATCTCGATTGTGTTGCTGGCGTCGAAACCGGTCCGGTGAGTGTGGCTCCCAGAACCTTTTCCATATGTTCCAGGGCGAATCGATGGGCATTCTCATCAAACGAGGCCACACAGTCGGTGGGCACTTCAACAGTATATCCACGAAGTCTGGCATCAGCGACTGTATGCATGACGCAGATATCGGTGCAAACACCGCAGACTATAATCTTCTCGGGTGATATCTCATACAGTTTTGCATCGAGCTCGCTATCATAGAAACCACTGTAGTGACTGGTTGGAATGATCTCACCTTTGAAACTAGCCAGCTCGGGGATGATCTCTGTTTCCTCGGTTCCAACGATACAGTGGGGTGGAAACATTTCGAATTCAGGGTCATCCGGGGTGTGATTATCGCAGCTGAAGAGTATCTTACTTCCTTTAGCAGATTCCTCCTCCAGCAACCTTCTAACATTAAGGATTATATGGCGTGCTGCATCACCGCAGTAGAGAGGATAACCATCTTCAAGGAAACCGCGTAGCATGTCTACCACAAGGACTGCATTGGACATTTATTGTCTCCAGTGGTTCCTTGCCTCGATCTGTAATGTTTATCGTAGGTCGGGCAAGATGCCCGTCCTGTGAAATTGCTAAGCGGTAATTCCTGGGGTTGGGAATCTGGAGTTCATCTGGGCGACTTCATCGCGTACTTGCTGATAGACGTTTTTATCATCGAGGTTGCTGAGAACCTTTGCCGTCAATTGGGCGATTCGTCTTGTCTCATCCGGACCGAACCCGCGAGAGGTGATAGCCGGCGTTCCCAAACGAATTCCACTTGTAACAGCAGCGGGTTTTGGATCGAAAGGAACGCTGTTTTTGTTTACGGTTATGCTGACCTCGCCCAAGGCAGCTTCAGCCACTTTACCAGTGATATCGGTTGAGGTGAGATCCACAACCACCAGATGTTTATCGGTACCACCGGTGACTACGTTCAGCCCTTGAGCCATCAGTTCTTCTGCCAGCACGCGAGCGTTTTCCAAAACGGTTTTCTGGTATTCAATGAATTGAGGCTGTTTGGCTTCTTGGAACGCCATAGCCTTTGCGGCGACGATGTGCATTAACGGACCGCCCTGGAGTCCGGGGAAAACGCTTTTATCAATTGCAGCCGCGTATTCTTCTTTACATAAAACAAGTCCACCTCTTGGTCCGCGGAGAGTCTTGTGAGTAGTGGATGTGACTACATCAGCGTATGGCATGGGACTCGGATAAACTCCGGCGGCAATCAGGCCTGCCACGTGTGCCATGTCTACGACGAGTTTGGCATTGATTTTGTCTGCAATTTGTCGGAATCGTTCATAATCCAGCTTTCTGGGGTACGAACTGGACCCTACCATAATCATTTTAGGTTTGTTTTCGATGGCTATTTTCTCTACTTCGTCGTAATCAACCCATCCGGTCTCTTTACTGACTCCATAGAAAACAGGGCGGTAAAGTTTACTGGAAAAACTGACCGGGCTCCCGTGCGTGAGGTGACCGCCGTGAGCCAGATTCATTCCCATAAAGGAATCACCGTATTCAATTAAGGCCATATAGGCAGCCATGTTGGCGGTGGATCCGCTGACAACCTGTACGTTGGCATGTTCTGCACCGAAAAGGTCTTTGGCTCTGCTTATAGCCACTTCTTCAAGGTTATCGATGTATTGACAGCCTCCGTAGTATCGCTTGCCGGGATATCCTTCGGCATACTTGTTGGTGAGGACACAACCCTGAGCTTCCAATGCGTTCTTGCTGATGTAGTTTTCGGAGGCAATGAGGTTGATATTATTGCATTGCCGTTCCTCTTCATTTTTGATGATATCGGCGATTTCGGGATCAGAATCACGAAGGGCCATTAGTACTCCTTGGATGTAGAGTCGAGGTGACAAGAACTACTATACCTTTCGGCTATTTAGCGTGTCAATAAATCTGGGCTGATGTTGTGATAGAGGCTAACGTTAGATAAATGGATTCAGAATGATAGTGAGCAACCAACCGAGGCCTATACACATAGGAAATGTCATTATCCAGGCTGCAACAATGTTCCCGGTTAATCCCCAGCGAACGGCTGATAGTCGCTGGGTAGCTCCAGCTCCCATGACCGATGAAACCCCACAATGCGTGGTACTTACCGGTATTCCGAGATGAGAAGCTATTTCAATAACGCCAGCCGCAGAAAAAGTGGCGGCAAAACCACTTGCTGGCTCGAGTTTAGTAACTTTGAGACCTACTGTTCTGATGACTCTCCATCCGCCAATAGCGGTCCCTAGAGAGATGGCAACCGCAGCTGTGGCAATTATGGCCCAGTGAGGTGTATTTTCCATGTGATCAGCATCGCCCGTATATAGCATCAGTCCCATCATCATTAGAGCGATAGGCATCTGTCCATCATTATTACCATGGGCATATGCCAGAAAAGCAGTAGTCAGCCATTGCAGCCGTTTAAAAAGTTTACGTACTCTGCCTGGAGCGACTTTATGGAAAAGCCAAAAGATAAGCACCATTAATACGAAAGCGCCGATAAATCCCAATAGAGGAGCACACACCACTGCCGAGAGTGTTTTGAAAAATTTCTCTAATCCGAGTTCACTGCTTGTGGCAATCCCCGCTCCAACAAGGCCGGATATCAGGGAATGACTAACGCTAATGGGCAACCCAAGTCGAGTTGCTGCTACAGTCCAGATAATAGCTGCTCCTACAGCACCAATCACTATGGCATATCCAACGTCGGTCGCCGCAACATCAGAGGTTACGGAATTGGTTTCAAGAAATACCTCCGGTGCGAGAATGCCTTTCCCTATAGTCATGGCAACCTTTGCACCAAACCAGGCACCAACAAAGGCTCCGATGAGATTAAAAACTGCAGCAATGGCAATAGCAACGCGCGGAGATAATGCACGGCATCCAATGGAAGCGGCAACTGCATTGGCCGCGTCATTTATGCCATTTGAAAATCCAAATCCCAGTGCAACTGCAAATATTACAACCAGCAGGAATTCATCAAGCATACTTCAGCACTATTCCTTCCAGTACGTTAGCAACGTCCTCGCCACGGTCTACGGCTCTTTCCAGGCTATCGTAAATATCATGCCACTTAATGATCTCTATGACTTCAGTTTCCTCTTCGAACAGGTCGGCTATAGCAGCATGCTGCAAGTCATCGGCCTCATTTTCCAGACGGTGTATCTCTATGCAATGGGGGAGGATTTCTTTAAGTCTGTTGTGATGTCGTAAGAGTGGAACAGCCTTGGTTAACTCAATGGCTACCTTGTTAATAATGTAGGTGATCTCGATAGCTCTAGGCGTGGGCTGATCGATTCTATACAGGAACAGTCGTTTTACAGCACCTTCTATATAATCAAGCATATCATCCATCTGATTGGTCAACAAAGCAATATCCTCCCGATCAATGGGAGTAACAAAACTGCGGTGCAGGCTTTCTAATATCCGATGAGTTATCTCGTCACCATCGCGTTCCAGCTTCTTGATAGCTCGAGCCTTTTCGCGTTGATTCTCGAAATTGTCGAATAAGTCTACCAACCTTTCAGAGGCAGCGGCTACGTTATTTGAACCCATTTCGAAAAGATCGTAAAATTTATCACCTTTTGGCATAATCCTGAATCTAGCCATAGCAGACCTCCCTAATGGTGAAAATGAGATGCCAATTGAAGTTAATGAAGGGAACTAAAAGGAACGGCGGGAGAAAAAACGAAAGAAGTAAATGTGTTGAATGATGGGTGCGGCCTATGTATGAATTAGTAGCCACGCTTTCCATAAGAGATTAAATTGGCTTGTTTGAGACCATAATCATTTTAAGAGGGAGCAGATGTGGTGTCAAGACTTCTAGCCTGTTTTCGTGTCAGGAGTTGGTTTATACGTGTACGCAGTTTTGAGGCTTCGAGGCGTGTCGCTGATGGGAAATCCTTTCCTTTTGAGGCATAGATCACCTGGCGTGAACTGGTGATGATGGCGTTTGCTCCATTGGCATCGACCCCGTTGCGGATAGCTGACGTGAGACTGCCCTTTTGAGCACCGATGCCCGGTATCAGCAAAGGCATATCGGGGCAGAGTTCCCTGACGAGTTTAATTGGTGTGGGTTCGGTGGCTCCCACAACTAGCCCGATGTTTTGGTTAACGTTCCATTCTGATGCTTTAATGGCGACGAGTTCGAATAGTTGAATGTTTTTGGTAGTGGATCCCATGTGGCAGCGGAGCATTTGCAGGTCAGGGGCACTCTCGTTGGATGTGTGGCAGAGAATGAAAGTGCCTTTGTCTGTATAGTCTGAAAATGGCTGAATCGAATCGTATCCCAGATATGGGCTCACGGTAGCGGCATCGCAGCCGAAAATATCAAATATTGAGTAAGCATATTTGCGGGCAGTATTCCCAATGTCACCTCTCTTCGCGTCAGCGATGATGGGTATATGTGATGGGATGTGACGAAGCGTTTGATCTAGTTTAACCAGTCCGTCTGTCCCCAGAGCTTCGTAGAAAGCGAAATTGGGTTTGTAGGCACATACCATATCCTTTGTAGCAGCAATAATCTGACGACCAAACTCAACAACATCCACATCTGGCATCAGTTCCGGGTCCGGGTCAAGTCCAATGCACAGAAGGCTGTTGTTCTTTCTGGAAGCTGCGAGTAATTTTTCAGCGAAATTCATTTTTCCGTGGTTGCCTGGAGAAGGCTTAGCGACATTCTAGCAGAATGCTTCTGTTTTCTGCAAATTTAGGCTGGTTCCAATTTTTGTATTGCTACTGCAATACGTTTAAGGCATCTTTCTTTGCCCAGGACAGCCATCGTTTCGAAAAGCCCGGGAGATGCTGTTCGACCAGTACAAGCTGCTCTTAAAGGGCTGAACAACTGCCCGGCTTTAAGTCCAAGCTCATCAGCTTTGGCGCGAAGTGTATTTTCCAGAGTGTCATGATCGAAAGAGTGCAGTGATGGGAGTATTTCCTGGCTGGCTTTGAGGGCTCTCAGTGTAGATTCCTCAGTCATCTTTTTGCCGATTAGCAATGATGCTTCGTATTCAGGTTGCTCGACGAAGAAGAAATCGGCATAGGTGGCAGCCTCAGTCAGGGTGTTGATGCGTTCTTGAATGAGAGGGACAATTTGTGAGGCATATTCCTTGGAGATAGGGCGGTTGACTGTATCCGGAAGTTGAGTTTCAAGAATTGGATTTATCCTCGATAGAAGTTCTTCATGACTGAATTCACGCAGATAAGTGCCATTCATCCACTGCAGTTTCTCATGGTTAAATACGGCAGCGGTCTTACTGATACGCTCTATCGAGAAGAGTTTGATGAGGTCAACTTTACTGAACATTTCGGTTTTGTCGTCAAGTGACCAGCCCAGAAGGGCCATGAAGTTCAACATGGCCTCGGGTAGATAACCTTGCTCTTGGAACTCGGTGACGGCTGTGGCACCGTGGCGTTTGCTCAATTTCGATTTATCTGGTCCAAGGATCATGGGAAGGTGAGCGAACAAAGGTGGTTCCCAGCCGAATGCTTGATAGAGCAAGGTATGACGGGGAGTGCTCGAAAGCCATTCATCGGCGCGCATGACGTGAGAAATCTTCATGAAATGGTCATCGACGATATTGGCCAGATGGTATGTTGGGTAGCCATCCGATTTCATGAGGACAATATCATCCAGTTCCGTGTTCTGAAAAGTTATGTCTCCGCGAACCAGATCGTGAAACGTTGTCTCGCCCTCGAGTGGTATTTTGAACCTGATTATCGGTGTGATCCCTTCCGATTCGAATTTTGCTTGTTCATTTGCACTCAGGTTGCGGCAGTGGCGGTCGTAGCTGCGTACAGATTCCTTTCGCTCGGCCATCTCCTTACGCATCTGTTCAAGCCGTTCCGAAGAGCAATAGCACTTGTAAGCGTGACCACTATCCAGTAGCTGTTGAACGTGCTTGTGGTACAGATCGAGGCGTTCGGACTGAAAATACGGGCCATATTCTCCACCGATCTCGGGACCCTCATCCCAATCCAAGCCCAGCCATTTCAGGCTGTCTAATATACTTTCCAGTGCCCCTTCCACCTTGCGGGATTGATCAGTATCTTCAATACGAACAATAAATTTTCCACCGGAGTGGCGGGCGAACAGCCAATTGAAAAGGGCAGTTCTGATGTTGCCAATATGTGGGTGTCCGGTTGGGCTGGGTGCAAAACGTACCCGAACTTCCTCTTTATTCATAGTATCTCCGTAGATTTAACTAATCATGTGGCACTTTGACCACTTGGGTATTGGCGAATTTGTCTTGCAATCCCTGTTTGCGAGAATCGATTGCTACCCACAAATATGGAATAAACAGAAGAACGCTGCATACAATATATCCGAGATAGCGTAGTAATGCTTGTTCTGCAGTAACACTCGGGCCTTTGGCCGGTACTATCTTGATGCCCATTGCCATCTTTCCAGGTGTTTGCCCTCGCCACACCCAGAAGCCTACAAAATACGCACCTGCTATGAGTATTAGTAATAGTATACCAGTCCCTAAAAACCAGAATGCAAGGACGTCCGGCTCATTGGAGAACTGGTTTGTCCACCAGTACCATGGCTGGATGAACCCGAAGGATATAACAGGAGCGAAAGCTGACTGTATGATGGCCACAATCAGGGCATCTATAAGCCAGCCGACGGACCTTGTCCAAAAACTGGCATATTCGGAGGGCTTTTGCTGCTGTTGTTCCATCCTGAGGCCGTTCCCCATTTTAGCATTACTGAGTGCAGGAGTCTATGGTATGGGGGATGTCTCCAAGCCTATAAATATCTTCTTCTATATGAAGTAGTCATAAGAAATAGTAGTGTAGTGCCTAATCAAGTTGGGGGTTAACCACGTTTTCAGTAGCATACGGATATTGTTAGGCTATGGTATACTTCGGACCTCAGTATGCTTTAAGATCAGAAATTGCTGGAAATAAGTAGAACCGGGGTCATGTGTAGAAATGTGCGGATTGTAGCTCATATTGGCTATATTGGGCGGAACGAAGATGAATCACAATTGGTCAAATGGGAGGCAATTGCTAGTGAATGATGGTTCAAATTTGAAGAAGGGCGAAAGAACGGAAGAAGCATCTTTCTTGGGGAATGTTGAAGAGGTACTGAGCAAAGGGCCTTCTCAGCCAGGAGCTGTAGAGAGTACACCTTCGAGCATTACTCAAGGTGAGGAGATGTACCGAGCTCTGGTAGAAAACCTGAAAGATATTCTATTCTCAGCGGATTCTAATGGGGTGATTACATATGCGTCTCCAAGAGTATCACGATATGGATTCACACCTGATAACTTTATAGGAAAGAATTTTCTGGAAATAGTTGAGCCAGATGATAAGAAGTTAGCGGCTGAAGTATATACGAATACAATTAGGACCGGCGATGAGCCGTCTGTTGAACTGCGGATACGGGATGCCAATGGATATGTGCGGTGGTTTGAGGTAAGAGGTAGTATTCGTCGTGATAATGGTGGTGATGTCAGTGGGTTTGATGGCGTTCTGCGTGATATCAATGAGCGCAAGCAGTCTGAGAGGCAGTTAAAAGAGCAGCATAATGCGGTCGAAGTTCATGCCCATGAACTGGAAACTGCTAACGAGGAACTGAAACAGACGCAAGAAAAACTGGTCGATGTCAACACAGATCTGCAGGAAAGCAGGGAACGTTTTATGCAAATAGGCGACCTATCGCCTTTCCCAATATGGGTGCTAACCCCAGATGGGTGCACAGACTACATGAATCCTCAATTTGAAAAAATATTTGGATACACTGCTGATGAAATACCAACAATGGGTTCATGGTTAAAACTGGTATTTCCGGATAACGAGGCCAGACAACAGGCAATACGGCATTGGAAAGAAGACAAAATTAAGTTCAGTCAGCGGGAAGCAGTTAAAAGAGAATTTGATGTTATACGCAAAGATGGAGAAGTTCGTAATGCAACTGTCAGGACAATACAGATGGAGAATGGGAGAACGTATATGGTCTTCCATGACGTTACTGATAGTAAACGGGCTGATGAAGAAGAAAAAAGGCTTAATGCCCAGCTGATGGAAGCAAATGCTGTGCTTGAAGAGGAAATATCCGAGCGTAAAGAGGCGGAGAGACAACTGCAACTGGCACAGGAAAAATATCGGACTGTTTTTGAGAATTCTGCTGTAGGCATCACTGTAACAGACGAAAACGAGAATATAATCTCTTGGAATAGATATGCCGAACTGATGTTGGGGATGGGTGAAAATGAGTTATATATGAAACCGGTAAGGTCGTTGTATCCGGAGGATGAGTGGAAGAGGATCAGATCGAGCAATGTCAGACAAAAAGGGATACAGCATCAGTTGGAAACAAAAATATACCGTAAAAATCCAGAGTCAATAATAGATGTGGTGCTTTCACTCAGCGTGCTCAGGGATTCGGATGAGAAGATTACTGGTTCGATTGGAGTGATTGCCGATGTCACCGAACGAAAACAGGCAGAAGCGGAGATGTGGCGAGCCAAGCAAGAGACGGAAGAAAAAAACGAGCAATTAAAAACTGCGATCCAACATGCCAAAGAAATGGCACTTCAAGCAGAACAGGCCAGTAAGGCAAAGAGCGAATTTCTAGCGAGCATGAGTCATGAGATTCGTACTCCTATGAACGCTATTCTTGGAATGGCAGATTTACTTGGTGAGACGGATCTAAGTGCAGAACAGCAGCAATATGTTAATACGTTCCAGTCAGCGGGTGAAAACCTCTTGAGCATAATAAACGATATTCTTGATATCTCCAAGGTTGAATCAGGTCACCTTGAACTGGAAGAAATTAGATTTGATTTGGTAGAACTGATAGATAAAACATGTGAGATTATGGCAGTTCGTGCGCATGAAAAAAAGATCGAGTTGGGGCATTATATTGCGCCAGATGTTCCGTTAAAACTCAAAGGTGATCCAACTCGCCTCCGGCAAATATTCATTAATCTAATTGGAAATGCGGTGAAATTTACTGACAAAGGTGGCGTATTTGTTGATATCAAACAACTGAACCCTACGTCTGAGTCACAAGATAATGGTGAAGTCGAATTACTATGTGCAGTGAAAGATACGGGCATGGGGATACCTGCCGATAATGTAAATACCATATTTGAGGTGTTCACTCAGGTAGATGCATCAACAACACGAAAACACGGGGGGACCGGTCTTGGATTGACTATTTCGAGACAGCTTTCGGAATTGATGGGGGGACGCATTTGGGCCGAAAGTGAAATGGGCAAAGGTAGCACGTTCTATTTCACAGTTAAGTTCACAATATCAACAGAGGAAGAAGTCGATCAATCTTATACCTGTACAACGCCTATTAATGTAAAAGGACTTAAGGTGCTTATAGTAGATGATACCGATACAAATCGCTTGATTTTAAACAAGACACTTTCAGAGTTAGGGGCAGTGGTTTCAGAGGCAATAGATGGTTATGAGGGTTTCAGTAAGCTGAAGAGGGCAAGAGAGTTATCTCAACCATATGAGTTGGTTTTACTTGATTGTCGCATGCCTGGTATGGATGGGTTCGATATGATGAGGAAAGTGCGCAGTGAGATTGGTGTTAATGGGACAACTATCATGATGCTCACATCTGATACTCGGGGTGGTGATATTGGCAGGAGTCGGGAATTGGGCGTAGCATCTTATTTGGTTAAACCCGTTAAACGTAATGACCTGTTATTGGCTATTGCCAGTGCGTTAGGTCAACATAAGGCATCTGAGAAACCCAAGAAGAGAGATAGCTCTGTTGAAGAAGCGGATCTTGCAGCTCTGCAGATATTGCTTGTAGAGGATAATGCAGACAATCGATTGCTGGTACAGTCATTTTTAAAGAAGACTCCGTATCAGATTGATACTGCTGAGAATGGGGAGATCGCAGTAGACCGGTTCAAGTCTGCTAAATACGATATTGTCTTGATGGATGTGCAGATGCCAGTCATGGATGGGTATACTGCCACACAGGAGATTAGAAAGTGGGAGAAGGCGCAGGTGTTGGATCAAACACCTATCGTAGCGCTCACTGCTCATGCGACTGTAGAAGATGAGAAAAAGAGCATTGATGCAGGGTGCACAGCACATTTGACGAAACCGATAAAGAAAGCCAAGTTACTTGAAGCGATAAAAGAATTGACTTCAAAACAGCCATAACAAAAACCAGAGTTACAGAAACCAGAAACTACTTGCAAGCGGAGGATATAGAGATGACACGATATGACAGCACAGAACAGGGCGAGAAAATAATTGTGTACGTGGATGAAGACCTTGAAGACCTTGTTCCAGGATTTCTTCAAAACAGGCACAGTGATGTTGATGCTATGAATTGTGCGCTAACCGATGGCGATTTTGCGACTGTTCGTGTATTGGGTCATTCAATGAAAGGATCGGGGGGTGGCTATGGGTTCTATGGAATCACAGATATTGGTATGTCTTTAGAAGAGGCTGCTAAAGAAGAAAATGCAGAGGCAATCAGAAAGTGGATCGCAGAACTTTCGGACTACCTCGATCGCGTGGAGGTGACATATGACTAATACCGAGAAACCCCCCTTGATTTTAGCCATTGATGATGATCATGATGTACTTCGACTAATTGATCATTATTTGACCAGTGGTGGGTATGATGTTATTACGGCTGAGACGGGAACTGAAGGTCTGGAAATAGCTGATGAAACGAAACCGGACCTGATTCTTCTTGATGTGGTAATGCCGGAGATGGATGGGTACGAGGTTTGCACCGCATTGCAGCAAAATGATCGGACTTCAAATATACCAATTGTATTTGTAACCATTCGAGGAGATGACCATGATCAGAATAGCGCTTTGGCGATGGGCGCCGTTGACTATATGGTAAAGCCTATTCAAAAGGAAGTGCTTCTGGAGAAGGTCATTTTGCATCAGGAAACGGCTAATCGGTGGAAGCAACTTGACAATAATCTCCCGACGCAGCATGAATCGGGATCGACTCGAGATTTTGCCGGTTTTATAGATTACTTTGTCGAACAGCATGTATTGAGTAAGGAGGCGAAGCAAAGGCTTTCGGAAGTAACATCCTCTGAAATATATTCGATGACAGCGGATGTCGGGATTAGTGGAAGGGTGGTGGCACGATATATTGCCGATTATTTTGATCTGCCCTATGTTGCGCAGGTTGAACCTGATGATGTCCGGTTGGGGGTACTTTCGGGTCCGTTCTGCAAATCAAATCATGTTATACCGGTGAGTGAGACTTATGGAGAGAACGCTTTTGTGCTTAGCAATCCATTCGAATGGAAGTTGCTGGATATTCTTGGCGAACTCCTTAATGCAGAGGTCAAACCGACATTACTGGTTTCGGAACCGGATACTATTGAGATGATGGTGGCCTTCACTACGTCAGAATCCAAACAAACAACCGTGGACGCAGGGGGTAGACTGGGTAAGTTTGCCAAAATTGGTTTAGAGAAGGGCGCAATCGTATCTGTGGCCGATAGTATTTTAAAGAAGGCTGTATTCGAGAGGGCCAGTGATATCCATATAGAGCCTAAGCAATTTAATTGTGTTGTGCGTTTTCGTATTGATGGTGAGTTGAAAGAGGTTTATTCGATGGAAAATGATAATGGAGCGCAGCTGATTTCGCGTTTGAAGTTAGTAGGAGGGCTTGACGTAGCCGAGAGTAGACGACCACAGGACGGTGGTTGCGGAATAGTCATTAACAAAAGGGATTTTAGTCTTAGAATGTCTACCACAAGTACACCTAATGGGGAAAGCATCGCAATAAGGTTGTTGGAACCATATGCCAAACCAAGAGGGCTGAACGTTATGGGTATGACAGAGAGTCAAGTCAATACGTCAAGAGAATTAGCGTCTTGCCCAGGGGGCGGTATAGTTGTTGTTGGCCCAACAGGATGCGGAAAGACTACAACAATCTTTAACCTTCTCAGTACGGTCGATTATAACCTTCGAAGCGTGTTGTCTGTTGAAGATCCAGTGGAATACCAGATACATTTTGCTAATCAACAGCAAGTGAATGAAAAAGCTGGAATAACTTTTGAGGCGCTACTGAAAGCTGCTGTAAGGCAAGATCCTGACGTTTTATTTATCGGTGAAATCAGGGATCCGCACTCAGCCAAAATAGCTATGGATTTCTCAAGTACTGGACATCTTACAGTGACTAGCTTGCATACTTCAAACGCTACAACTGCAATTGCACGGCTGGAAAGGTTAGGTATTGACCGAGCTGCAATGTCGGAAAGCCTCATCGGTGTAATAGCTCAGAGACTAATGAAAAAGCTCTGCGTACATTGTAGGGAGGTTGTACCGATTTCAGAAGAAGAAGTAAGGATGCTATCACCATTTACAGATCAAGTTCCAACTCAGGTTGCGCATCCATGTGGTTGTCCGGCATGTAACAACACTGGTTATTATGGGTGTGAAGGCACGTATGAGATTCTTGAGTTTGATGGTGCAGTATCAGAGATGATTCGCTCTGGGGTATCGATAGCTGAAATTAGACATTTTATACGTAATAGAGGGGATTATCTGATCAGCAATCACGCTGTCGAGAAAGTGAAGGATCTTGTTTGTGCTCCGGAGGACGCGTACGAAAAGGTTCTGGTTGAGGAAATCAAGTTGAAGGGCTTGCAGCCTGGTAATTCAAATGCCGGTGTCTCCATATCATCAGCAGGTCAGGCTCCTAACCAGACTGGTTCGACATCAGCAAGTAAAAGTACAGCCTCGATTCTGATTGTCGAGGATGACGAAGATACCAGGAATTTGATAGTACGCATAGTGCAGGATCAGGGTTATTCTGTTGGAGTTGCTTCCGATGGAATTGACGCACTAATGACGCTCAATAAAGACCCCTATGACCTGGTTATTTCAGATGTTGAAATGCCCAACATGGATGGTTTCCAACTGATTCAAGTAATGCACCAGAAAGGGATAGAGCTTCCACTTCTGTTCCTCACTTGCCGAGAAGATTTGGAAGACGAAGAAAGAGGCTTGACTTTGGGTGCGGTTGATTACGTTCGGAAACCGATCAAAAAAGAAGTACTGCTGTTGAGGATAAGAAGCGCACTCAGAAGATTCGGTTTTGTGATAGAGCCCGTTGAATGCGCCAGGGAGGACATAGTAGCTAGCTCCGTAGGTGATGGAGAAACAGTGGATGTGAGTTAACCGGAAAAGATTTCACTCGACTTTAGAAAAAGCCAAAAAGCCCTCGCGGAAGCGAGGGCTTTTTCATTGCTATCTGGCTTCGTTGACATAGCATCCCGAGTTAGCCTAAAATCAAGCGTGAGGATGTAGAGCAGGAAATGAATAGTAACGAGCTAAGAGACCTTTTCTTAAGGTTTTTCGAAGAAAAAGGACATACAGTACTCCCCAGTTCTTCACTGGTTCCGCATGGTGACACAACCTTACTGTTAACCAGTGCCGGAATGGTACAAATGAAACCGTATTTCGTAGGAGAGGCTACCCCACCGAATCGAAGGTTAGCTTCCAGCCAAAAATGCTTTCGTATGACTGATATCGATTGCGTTGGAGATGCGGGGCATCTTACCTTTTTTGAAATGCTGGGAAACTTTAGTGTTGGGGATTATTTCAAGAAGGAATCAATCGAGTGGGCATGGGAATTTGTTAACGAGCGTTTACAATTGCCAAAGGATCGATTGTGGATAACCGTCTTCCTCGATGACGATGAGGCTGAAGGTTATTGGTTGGATTTGGGTATGCCAAAAGAACGCATCATACGTTGTGATGAAAAAGACAATTTCTGGGGTCCTGCCGGTGAAACTGGACCGTGTGGACCATGTAGTGAAATCCATTATGACTTTGGTGAGGGATTTGGTTGTGGAAGTCCGGACTGTGGGCCTTCGTGCGATTGTGACCGATTCTCAGAGATTTGGAATCTGGTTTTTACCGAATATGATCAAGACGTTGAGGGAAATCGTACAGCGTTAAAACAGAAGAACATAGATACAGGTATGGGATTGGAGCGCACTGCAGCATTAATGCAGGGGAAGAGCACAGTTTATGAAACCGATTTGTTCATGCCCCTTATGAATTGCCTTACTGAATTGACAGGGCACAAGTATGGCGAAAGTGATGAGGTCACCCGGGCGATGCGGGTTGTTGCCGAACACGGAAGAGCAATGACATTCCTGATTGGCGATGGAGTCATTCCTTCGAACGAAGGAAGAGGGTATGTGTTACGGCGGTTGCTTCGACGTAGCATTATTTTTAGTAGGAAACTAGGTATCAGAGGTCCGTTTCTTGGGGATATGGCTATTGTGGTAATTAGGGAGATGAATGGCGTTTATCCGGAATTGAAACAGCATCGTGATAAGATACTACGTGTCATCAATGACGAAGAAATGCGTTTCGATGAAATCATTGAATTTAATATGGACCTTCTCCAAGACTATTTCACAAGAGCGAGAGGTAAGGGAATTACGAACATTTCTGGAAAAGATGCTTTCTACTATCATGATACACGTGGTTTACCGGTTGATGTTCTGCGAGAGATTGCGGAGGAGGAAGGGTTTTCGGTCGATTTAGATGGTTTTGAAGAGGAAATGGAGCAACAACGGGAGAGAGCACGGGCTGCACAGAAATTTGGGTTGATTGACAAGACGATCCAAAAAACACTAGAGGAGTTAACTGTCCCACCAACTCCATTTGTTGGCTATGATACGTTATCAATCAA
Organism: Chloroflexota bacterium; assembly: GCA_013203045.1. Lineage (GTDB taxonomy): Bacteria > Chloroflexota > Dehalococcoidia > SZUA-161 > SpSt-899 > JABMQN01. The sequence goes on along the minus strand of JABMQN010000128.1, from coordinate 8,468 downwards.
TACCCGGATATTGGCCTTGATGATTGATGGCAAGACTACTTGGGCGAATCCTCACCAAGGCCAGGAGGTTGAAATTATCCTTGATAAGACTCCTTTCTATGCCGAAATGGGAGGACAAGTAAGCGACACTGGAGAAATCAGTGGGCCGACCGGGAGAGTAGAGGTCTATGATGTCTTTCAGGTTCAAAGAATATCTAATGGTGAGTCTGGATCTGCAGTGATACACAAAGGCCGTGTGGTTGCAGGTGTTATCTTTCCCGATGACAATGTTGTAGCTACAGTGAATGAAGAGCGTCGCCTTGACATTGCGCGCAATCACACTGCCACCCATCTGCTTCATGCTGTACTTCGAAAGGTATTGGGTGATCAGGTGAAGCAGGGAGGTTCGTTCGTTGCACCGGATCATTTCAGGTTCGATTACACCCATCTTATCGCAATGAACAAAGAGGAGCTGGCAGAAGTCCAAAAAATTGTTAACGAAAATATTCGCAGAAACTACGCTGTATCAGGACGGGGGATGCCGTATCAGCAAGCTGTTGAAGCTGGTGCATTAGCATTTTTCGGTGAGAAATACGGCGATGTGGTGCGGATGGTGGAGATTGGTACGCCTGACCTTTCTGCAAAAGTGAGTGCCGAACTTTGTGGGGGGACTCATTTAAGAAACACCGGCGAGATTGGTTTCTTTCATATTACCAGCGAGAAAAGTATTGGGTCGGGTTTGAGACGTATCGAAGCGGTGACTGGCAGAGGGGCTGAAGCCCTGGCTGAGGAACGAATTTCGGTGTTGGAGAATGTTGCTTCGCAGTTGGAAACGAACTCGGTTGAAGCTGCTGAGAAGCTGGTACTATTAATCTCAGAGTTTAACGCAGAGCGGAAACGGGCCAAAGAACTTGAAGGCGAACTGCTCCGAAAGACGGCCGAATCGCTACTGGCGGAAGTAAAGCAAGTGGATGGTGTCAATGTTCTGGCGGGAAAGGTTACTGCTTCGAACATGGAACTTCTGCGCGAAACCGGTGACTGGTTAAAAGATAAGCTGGGAAGCGCGGTAATTGTGTTGGGTGTGGTAGTGGACGGCAATCCCAGATTTCTGGCCATGGTCACTCCGGATCTGGTTGACAAAGGAATTCATGCTGGAAAGATCATCAAGCAAGTGGCTCAAGTGGCTGGTGGCGGTGGAGGTGGCAAACCGGATATGGCTCAAGCTGGTGGGAAAGACAAAAGCAAGATTGATGAGGCTCTGAAGCTGGTTCCAAGATTAGTCGGGAAATAGTTTATTATGCGCATGATGGGACTGGATGTTGGTGACAAACGGATTGGGGTATCATTGTGTGACCCGATGGAAGTCCTTGCGAGCGCATTTGGCGTTATCGAACGGACGGATGACGCAGCGGATATTCAAGCTATAATGGAGCTGGCCAAAGAACATGATGTTGGTCGAATAATAGTAGGGCTTCCTCGCTTGCTTGAGGGAGGGATTGGCACTCAGGCTCACAAAACGATCGATTTTGCCGGCGAACTTTCCGAAGAAATAGGTATCCCGGTAGAAATGGTTGACGAGCGTTTTTCATCATCGATTGCTGAAGACCTGCTACGCAAAGCTGGCAAGAGCCATCGGGAGATAAAAGAAAAGATAGATGCCGCTGCTGCAGCACTAATCCTGCAATGGTATATTGATGAGCATACTGTGATTACAAACACAAGTATGGAGAACGAAGTACAATGACGCAGACCGTCGGTTTGATAGGTTACCCTCTGGGACATTCAATTTCGCCAGTATTTCAACAGGCAGCTTTCGATCATCTTAAACTGGATGTTCGTTATGAACTCTGGGAAACCCCACCTGAAAAACTGGAAGATGTGGTGAAAGGGATTCGTTCCGCTTATATACTCGGTTCCAATGTAACAGTCCCTTACAAAGAAGATGTCATCCCGATGCTCGATGAGTTGAATGAAATAGCTTCAGATATCGGTGCGGTTAATACTATCGTCAAAAAGGATGATAAACTGGTGGGATATAATACCGATGCTGAAGGTTTTATTCGTGCACTTGAAGTGGAAGGCGGATTTGATCCGGAAGGGAAGAGCGTAACCATGATTGGTGCAGGCGGAGTGGCCAGGGCAATAGGCTTCAGTCTGGTCAAGTCCGGTATCAAATCTCTGAAGTTGTTTGATATTGACATTGAACGTGCGGATAATTTGGTTTCAGATCTTAAATGTTCAGATATCACGGTTCTGAAATCCAACAAAAGTAGCGAGTATGAAGATGCAGTATCAAGTGCTGATTTACTGATAAACTGTACACCTATTGGAATGACACACAGTAATAGTGAAGGACAGTCACCAGTGGCACAAGAACTGCTATCAGCTAGACTGATGGTCTATGATGTGGTGTATAATCCCATAAAGACTCCTCTGCTGGAGATGGCAGAATCAATGGGAGCGGGAATCCTGGGAGGTCTTTCAATGCTGGTGTACCAGGGTGTGGCGGCATTAGAGCTTTGGACGGAACGGAGGGCTCCGGTAGACATAATGATGCAAAAGGCGAGAAGTGCACTCTAAAATAGAAGGACGGTTCATAAGCGAAAATGAATGACCTTGATTGGGAATGGTTTAAGGAAGACGGCATCTGGTTATTAGTGACAGTTGTCATAGCTGTGATTCTCCTGCTAGCCTGGCGATACTGGGTCCCGAGATGGATCACGAGGTTCATTAACAAAATCACCCCAAGCGGGGAAGATTGGAGCGGGGGGACACGCGTCATAAGGCGGATAGTGTTTTGGGTTGGGGGAATTCTAATACTTGCCGTTGCAACTTTGTTGGTACTATCTTTTGCCGGGGTGGATATCGGAAGAGTGACCGATGATCTGAAGGAGGTCGGTGACGATGTACTGGATTGGTTAAAAGGCTCCGGTATTCGGGTTGTTGTCATTGTAGGGATAGCCATTCTACTGCAACAAATTGCCAGGAGTTTAATACCCCATGCAGTTTATGGCCAAGTGGTGAGAAAAGAAAAGAAACGGCGTCTCATCGAAGAAGCTGAACAGAGAGCGGAAACGTTGAGCGGCTTCCTGGTGGGTGTTGCTGTAGCTTTGGTTTGGGTGGTAGCGTTCTTCATGGTTTTACCGGAATTCAGGATAAATATTGGTCCATTACTGGCCGGAGCCGGAATCGTGGGTATCGCAATCGGATTTGGTGCGCAGGGATTGATCCGTGATATTCTTTCGGGCCTGTTTATTATCTTGGAAGATCAGTATGCCAAGGGGGACTGGGTGCAGTTGGGATCAATAGATGGAGAGGTGGAATATCTTGGTTTGAGGCGTACAATTCTCCGGGATTTCGATGGAACCCACCATACTATTCCCAATGGTCAGATCACGATTGCCAGCAACTACAGTAAAGACTGGGCATGCGTAAATATGGATATTTCGGTGGGGTATGGGGAAGATATGGACCGAGTGATGGAAGTGATTAACGAGGTCTGTGAAGAAATGGCTGCGGAGACAGAATGGAAGCGAGCCATAATACAGGTGCCTCGGGTGCTGCGGATCCAGAAATTCGGAGATTCCGGAATTGACATAAAAGTCTGGGGTACGACCAAACCCATGATGCAGTGGGGAGCGATGGGTGAGATTCGGCGCAGGTTGAAGCGACGGTTTGATGAAGATGGAATTGAGATACCGTGGCCGCATGTGAAGTTGTATTTTGGTGAGTCGCCGGATGAAAAGGCTAAGACCAGTGTGCCCAGAGAGAAGCCGTCCAAACCAAAGCGTATACATGGTCCTGAAGAGACGAGCATCATGGGTGTCAAAGGCTCGGGTGGTATAGATGGAGGTGGCGGTGGTGGTGGAGACGGTGGTGGATAGGTTCGTAATGAGGTTAAGACTATGCTGAGATTTCTAACCGCTGGAGAATCTCATGGTAGGGGACTGGTCGCAATTATCGAGGGGATTCCTGCTGGACTCTCTATCGACGAGGCCTATATTGCAATCCAACTAAAGCGACGCCAGGGTGGTTACGGGCGTGGTGGCCGGATGAAGATCGAACAGGATTATGCTGAGATCATATCCGGTGTGCGACATGGTTTTACCATTGGCAGCCCGATTTCGATGCTAGTCTGGAACAAAGACTGGGAGAACTGGCAGGAATCGATGAGCGTTTCTCCGGTGGAAGCGGAGATTGAGCCGGTGACCAAGTTGCGCCCCGGACATGCTGACCTTCCCGGAGTAGCCAAGTATAACTTGGATGATATTCGGCCCATATTAGAGCGAGCCAGTGCCCGTGAAACGACTGCCAGGGTGGCTGTCGGGTCTGTCGCCCGAAGATTCCTGGAGGAATTTGGAATTGAAATTCGCAGTCACGTTACTTGCATTGGGGGAATCGATACTGGTGCTGTTGACATAATGGATTGGGGGACGGTTGAGGCCTCTCCCGTACGATGCGCTGATCCCGAGGCTGAGAAGAGAATGATGGAAGCTATTGATGCTGCCAAAGCAGATGGCGATAGTCTGGGTGGAACCTTTGAAGTCGTGGCCATGGGTGTGCCGATTGGTCTGGGAAGCCATATCCAGTGGGACAGCAGATTGAGCGGCAAAATCGCTCAAGCGATCATGAGTATACAGGCTGTAAAAGGAGTTGAAATAGGAGCTGGATTTGCAGTCGCTGATCTGAGAGGATCGCAAGCTCATGATGAAATTGAACCGGGACTCAAACGTACTACAAATTGGGCTGGAGGTCTGGAAGGCGGAATGACCAATGGTCAGCCCATTGTTGTTCAAGCTGCCATAAAACCGATTGCCACTATCCCCAGTCCCCTCTCTTCGATAGACATTCGAACCGGCGAACCGGTAAAGGCACATGTTGAACGTGCGGATGCCTGTGTTGTTCCTGCCGCAGGAGTGATTGGCGAAGCCATGCTGGCGCTGGTACTAGCTGAGGCCTGTTTGGAGAAATTCGGTGGTGATCATATCGAAGAGACGCTTCGCAACTATCGGGCGTATGTGGAGCAGGTGAATGCCCGCTTTTGGTAGAACCGGTGTTGCCAATCTTCCCCTTCACGGTGGAAAAGCCCCCAAATGGCTCTTTGAACGCATGACCAAACTTGCTCGGGAAATCTGTATTGTGGTTGTGGAGGATTTCGGTCCCGAAGAGATGCTCCAAAAAATGTCCGATCCCTATTGGTTTCAGGCCTTTGGTTGTGCGCTGGGTTTCGATTGGCATTCCAGCGGCTTGACGACCACGGCATGTGGAGCATTGAAGGAAGGAATAAGTGAGATCGAAAATGACCTGGGTTTTTTCATCGCTGGCGGTAAAGGCGGAACATCCCGAAAGACCCCGAAACAGATTGAAGACCGAGGTCACTTGATTTCGGTTGATCCTGCGAATCTGGTTTACAACAGTAAAATAGTGGCGAAAGTGGATAGTGCTGCTCTTCAGGATGGATATCAACTGTATCATCATGTTTTTCTTTTTACCAAGAATGGCTCATGGGCTGTGGTACAGCAGGGAATGAATGACCGTACAAAGTATGCTCGAAGATATCACTGGCTGGGTGAGACTGTTGAGGATTTCGTTTGCGAACCGCATTATGGGATATGCTGTGAGAAACGCGGTGAAGCTTTGAATTTAGTGGCTACGGAAAGTACTCCAGCGCGGGAAGTGATCAGCCAGATCGCTGTTGAGAACAAGCCGGAAAAGACGCTTGAGGAATTGAAAAAACTTCGGACATTGGAATTGCCGGCAAGGCATCAGATTGTGGTAAAGGATATTCATCCCGATAGATTGCGAAAGACCATACTATCGACATATGAGAGAAGTCCGGAAGGGTTCGAGGAATTACTCAGTCTTCCGGGAGTAGGCCCAAAGACTATTCGGGCACTATCTTTACTGGCGGAACTGATCTATGGGACGGCCCCAAGCTTCTCTGATCCGGCCCGATTCAGTTTTGCGCACGGGGGCAAAGATGGAATCCCGTTTCCAGTTGATCGTAGAACTTATGATCAAAGTATTCAGCTATTGAGAAAAGCGGTAACACGAGCTAAAATTGAAGGTAGTGAAAAACGGAGGGCCATCAATCGCCTTGACGATTGGCACTTCAGTCGTTAAAATTTCCTTTGGAATCCAAATTTCCCCTGTGGTGGGTGTAGCTCAGCAGGTTAGAGCGTCAGGTTGTGGCCCTGAAGGCCGAGGGTTCGAGTCCCTTCACTCACCCCAATTGTAATATGCAAGTTTTTCCTCTGTCACAGTTTCATTCCAGTTTATTAGAGACCTGATGGCCGTTTAAATGTAGTGTGAGGCTTTAGCCTCGCCTTTGCGTTATGCTTCGGCGGGCACGGCCTCGCGCTTTCGCCAGAAGCGATCCTAAAGGGTCGCACTACGGAAATTGTGAGGTTAGGGGATTCCAAACCCTCACTAAATCGGAGCTGGAAATTAACGGTCTATAGTGCTAAAGGAGGTAGTCGAATGATAATAACTCTAGAGCCAAAGAAGCTACCGGAAAAGTGGTACAACATACTGCCGGATTTGGGATTTGCTGTGCCACCTCCATTGACTGGAACCGGACATCATATGGGTAAAATGCATCTCGCTGATATTGCCACTAGTGAAATAATTGAGCAGGAACTTGAGGATAATAAACGGGATATCCGTATACCGGAAAAGGTAAGAGACCTTTACTCAGAATTCCGACCAACTCCTTTGTACCGGGCTGAAAGATGGGAAAAGAGTCTGGGAACGCCAGCTCGCATTTTTTACAAATACGAAGGTGGAAATTCTGCAGGGACATATGAAGCTAATACAGCTATTCCCCAGGCGTATTATGCTGCAGAGCAGGGTGTGAAAAGCCTGGTCACGGCTACTTCAACTGGTGAGATGGGAATATCGCTGGCTGTGGCATGTAACTACTTCAACCTGAAATGCAAAGTGTACATGGTACGATCGGCATATGAAGAAAAGGCGTATGGCCGATATATTATGGAACTCCTTGGGGCTGATGTTGTCCCCAGCCCCAGCCATGAAACTGATGTTGGCAAAAAATCACTGGCCGAAAATCCTGAGTCAGTTGGCAGTTTGGGTGTGGCTTTGAGTGAAGCTTTTGAACATACGAATATGCATGAAGATGCCAAGTTCTGTTGGGGCACGGTTATGAATCATGTACTTCTTCACCAGACTGTTATTGGGCAAGAGGCCCGGGCTCAAATGCGCGAAGTCAAAGCGTATCCGGATGCCATAATCGGGGCTGTTGGCGGAGGCAGTGCCTTCGGAGGGCTTGCGTTTCCATTCTATCGGGATAGAAAGAACGATACTCGAATGATTGCAGTCGAGACCGCAGCAGTGCCGAGTTTGTCAAAAGGCACATACAGATATGACTATGCAGATGCCGCAGGTATGACGGCGCTCTATAAGATGTATACTTTGGGGCGTAAGTTTGTTCCTCCGGGGATCAGGGCAGGTGGGATGCGATATCATGGGATATCACCGATAATTAGTGCCATGTACCGTGAAGATGTATTGGAAACCAGAATTCATACGCAAACTGAGGCCTTCCAGTCGGCTGTTGATTTTGCAAGGGCGGAGGGGATTATACCCTCACCTGAATCATCATATGCCCTGAAAGCGGTTGTCGATGAGGCATTAATTTGTAAGGAATCCGGTAAGCCCAAAGATATTTTGTTCGTCCTGACTGGCAATGGCAATCTCGATGTTGCTACATTCAAAGATTTTCTGGATGGTTCGGTGGCAGATCAACCGTTTTTGCCAGATGAAGCAGCCATGAGAGAACTGCTTGAAGGTAGTAGTGATGCACAATAGAATCAGCCATCAGCTGTAATTGCATGAATAAAAGCTAAAGACACTGAACACTGGCATTAAGTGGACGCCACAGAATATTTCTCCAATACCCTTTTCATAATCTCTGGGGTAAGACCTCTTAGCTTCTCCAGTGAAGGATTGGTGTTCAACACGATCAATTCATCAAGTTCTTCATCGCTAAATACTTCACTAACTACTTGACCAGTGATTTCTGCGGCATCATCAAACTCTCCCTGATATCCGTTTTTTATTTTTAGCAGTTCATCGGCGAGTGGGCTACCTTCCTGTTGGGCTTTGGCTATGAAATACATTAGAGAATACGATATCAAGTTCGAGTAATGCGTGAGGGTATCTGATACTTCCAGCAACTCCCTGGCTTTTTTCTGACTTCCCATGGTGCCCCTCCTTCATATCAAAATTAGTATTTCAACATGCGAACTCATGAATTATGCCATTAATAAAACAAAGCAGGACACGAGATTACCGCATTATTATTCGTCAGTACCAGTGCCCTTTACCATAGATACCATAGAGTCACCTGATGACGTGACTACCAATAGGAAATGGATATTTCCGTTTTAGTGGCACTAAGTTTAGTGCTCTTTCAAGGTTTTGTCAATAGCGCGAATTGAATCATCTAAAATGTAACCGAAGGGAAGGTT
>JABMQN010000127.1 GCA_013203045.1 Chloroflexota bacterium | reverse complement strand
TTTAATCCCTTTGGGTTGAATTCCCCGCCGCTTGCGGCGATAAATACAAGGTTCCGAATTGATACCCCGTCAGCTTGCTGCGGGGTAGTTCATTGGATAGCATTTGTAAGTGGTCTTACAAAGCGATCGAAAGCCCTCGCTCTGAGAGCGAGGGCTTTTTTGCTGATAAGAGTACGTTCTTTGGAACGACGTAATAGAGAATATGCGTAATATTACAGGCTTGACTTTGACTCTGACTTATGGATATATTTATACTGTTCACGAATAGAGTAATTGAAAGGAGTGTGAATTATGGCACTTGGAAGAATTGGGAAGGAAGTTGGCGAAGCGATTTCTGGAGTAATAAAAGGAGCTGGAGATATTGTTGGTACAACGGTGGAAGTATCCACTAAAACGATCGTGGGAGCTCTGAAAGGGGCCAAGGACGTTGGTGCTGAAGTATTTGGTATAGCCACAGATGCTGTGGCGGGTGCTGCAGGTGCGGCCACTCAACTTGGCACTGGAGTTGGAAGAGCTGTCCGAGGGACGGTTGTCGGGGTTATCCGTGCCGTTGGGCAAGTCACCACGGTAACGGCTGGTGTCTTGAGTGATACAGTTCGCGCCGCCATCAAAGGAACAAGTCAGGTTGGTGGCGATGTGAATCGGGCAGTTCGTGGTGCTGCAGAGGGTGCCATCACCACCACAAAAGAAGTTGGAATGACTTTAGAGGAAGGCGTAAAAGGTGTTGCTGATGGTGCGGTCAAAGGGGCGCAGGAAACCGGCAGTGATCTGGCAGCAATTGCCAAAAACACCATGGAAGGAGCTATTACTGGTACCAAAGAAATTGGCGATGATGTAATGATAACCATCAACCTGGTTAGTCAGGCAATCGTCAGGGGTGCCGGTCAGTTGGGTGCCGACGTACCCTCCGTAGCCAAAAGTACAGTTGAAGGCGCGATTGAAGGCGCGAAGGAAGCTGGAGTAGTCTTAGAGGAAGCCGCATCGACGGCTGCTACCAGTGCGGTAGAAGCTGCCAAGGAAATAAGCAGTGATACTGCCGAAACAGTCACCAAGGCCGTAACCGGGACTATCGCTGGTATAAAAGTAACCCTGAAAAAAGACAAGTAGTAATACAAGAGGTTTAATCGGAAGAAATAGAGAAACGCCCTCGCTCTTTAAGCTAGGGCGTTTTTGGTTATATGAACAGTTGGAGGTGTTCAGCTATCTTGGGTACTAGGTGCGCCCGCAGCACTTCTTATACTTCTTCCCGCTACCGCAAGGGCATGGTTCGTTACGGCCGATTTTAGGTGTCTCACGAACGAATGGTTTGGGGGGGATGGTTTCACCGCTCTCGAAATACCATATGTCATCTTCCTTCTCGAAGTGGGCAAGTTCGTGGTGACTTTGTTTGATCCCTTCGTAAGTGAAATTGGCAATGAACTCAATATCGCCTTCGGTATCCTCTGGTTCACCAGCCTCTGTATTAACGATCTCCAATCCATGCCATTCGGAGTTCTCAGCCCAATTGCGGGTATCATCCGCATCGTGCTCTTCACGATTGTCGGGATGTAGAGAGGACAAGAGGAAATCCGTTTCCACCTTAGCGTACGCAGAATAACGTGCGCGCATTAGTTGCTCGGCTGTTTCAGCCGTTTTTTCACCTTTGATTAACGGTTCGCAACATTCCGTATATGCCTGACCTGACCCACATGGACAATCGCTCATAATACCCACCTCCGGTTAATCGCTCACAGTATATCAAAATACCCCCGCCTGAATAAAGCGGGGGTATCGATCATGAATTCTAATTGAAAACCATTTATCCTTTCAGATAAGCATCTATGGCTACAGCAGCGCGCTTGCCGGCGCCCATAGCACTGATTACAGTAGCGGCGCCGGTCACCAGGTCACCGCCAGCCCAGACCTTATCCTTGACAGTTTTGCCGGTTTCTTCTTCAGCCACAACTGTGCCTTTTTTAGTGGTATCTAATCCGGGAGTGGTTGAAGGAATGAGTGGATTGGGAGTAGTCCCCAAGGCCACCACCACGGTATCAACATCGATTATAAACTCGCTGCCTTCTTTGACAATGGGCCGACGCCGACCGCTATCATCGGGCTCGCCGAGTTCCATTTCAAGGCACTCCATTTGAGTGACCCAGCCATTCTCATCACCAATGAAACGTTTGGGATTAGTAAGCAGCTTGAAGATAATACCCTCTTCCTCGGCATTTTCCACTTCTTCGGCACGAGCCGGCAATTCTTCACGGGAACGCCGATAAACAATGTATACTTCTTCAGCACCTAGGCGCATGGCACATCGGGCGCTATCCATCGCTACATTACCACCACCGATAACAACTATCTTTTTCGATTTCTTGATCGGCGTATCGTATTCGGGGAACAGATAAGCCTTCATCAAATTGGTCCGAGTCAGATACTCGTTGGCAGAATAGATGCCGTTGAGATTCTCTCCGGGAAGACCCAGGAACATTGGCAGTCCGGCACCTGTTCCCAAGAACATGGCATCGTAACTGTCAGCCAGAAGTTCATCAACTGTGTCGATCTTGCCGATAACCGCATCCAGCCTCACATCAACTCCCAGCGTCTTCACATAATCAACCTCACCCTGGACGATCGCCTTCGGCAGCCTGAATTCCGGAATACCGTACACCAGGACGCCACCGGCCACATGCAGAGCTTCAAATAGGGTTATCTGGTGACCCATCTTGGCCAGATCAGCAGCAACAGTAAGTCCGGCAGGGCCAGAACCGACTACAGCTACCTTCTTGCCGGTAGAAGGCGCAATTACCGGTTTGGGCTTATTAGTCTGATCGCTTTCCCAGTCGGCCACGAAACGTTCCAGCCGGCCAATGGCAATCGGAGCGCCTTTCTTGCCGAGGGTACAAACCAATTCGCATTGCGATTCCTGCGGGCAAACGCGACCGCAGATTCCTGGCAGGGCATTGTTGGCCTTCAACTGATCGACCGCATCCCACATATTACCATCACGCAAGGCCAGAACAAATTCGGGAATATTTACGTTCACCGGACACCCGGCAACGCAATTGCGCTTTTTGCACTGAATGCAGCGTCCGGCCTCTTCCATAGCCATTTCCTTAGTATATCCGGTAGCAACTTCATCAAAGTTATGTGCCCTTACCAGAGGCTCCTGCTTGGGCATCTTGACGCGATTCAAATTAATTTTAGGTTTTTCACGCTTTTCATCAGCCATTATGCTTTACCTCCCATCTGGCTGCGGCAGTACTCTTCCCAGAGATCTAGGGAAGTCTTTTCCTCATCACAGTATGATTTCTGGCGTGCCATGAGCACATCCCAGTCGACCTGATGACCATCAAAGTCGGGGCCATCCACGCAGGTGAATGCAGTTTCGCCGCCAACCTCTACCCGGCAGCAGCCGCACATGCCAGTACCATCAACCATGATCGGATTCAAACTGACAAGCGTTTTGACTCCAAACGGCTTGGTCGTTGCGGAAGCAAACTTCATCATGATGGTCGGCCCAATGGCGATAACCAGCTTGACATCCTTATGGGTCTCCAGCACTTCTTTCAGCGGCTCGGTGACCAGCGCCTTACGCCCGCAGGAACCGTCATCGGTGCAGATGATCAACTCATCGCTGACATCCTGGAGCTTATCTTCCCAGAACATCATATCTTTGCTCCGGAAGCCCATGACCGAGATTATCTTGTTTCCGGCGTCCTTCAAAGCCTGTGCCACCGGGACAACGATGGCCGTGGCAAATCCGCCCGCTACACAGACCACGGTGCCGACGTTATCAGTATGCGTGGGAATTCCCAACGGCCCGATGAACGCATGAATGGAATCACCTGCCTGAAGCGTGGCCAGCTTTCGGGTGGTCTTACCGACTTCCATAAAGACGATAGTCACACTTCCTTCCTCACGATCCCATCCCCCGATTGTCAGAGGAAACCGCTCGCCCTTCTCATCAACCATCAGAATTATGAATTGCCCTGCCTGAGCCTTTTTGGCCACTGCAGGAGCCTCGATTCTGAAGAGATGAATCTGAGGCGTCAGATCCTCTCTGTGCAGTATTTTGTACATACTCTACTCCTTTAACTAAATCATTGGCATTACGCCATTATTTTCCAAAAGCTTGTCATTCCTGCTTTGTGCAGTCTCCCCCTCCCTCGAAGGGAGAGGTTAGCGCCTGCCCCGGACGCGATCCGGGGTTAGGGTGATCTACCTTATTCCAAACTATACTGCCGCAATTTCCGGTTCAGCCGGAGACTCAGTTGCTGCAACAGGTTCCTCAATAGCGGCTTCCGCCTCTTGTGCCACCGGCTCCGACTGTTTTTCCACTTTCACCGCACACACCTTGAATTCCGGTGTCTTGCATACAGGGTCGAGTGCCGGATTAGTAAGCACATTAGCAGAAGCCTCAGCGTAATGAAAGGTCATGAAAACGACTCCTCTCTGTGACTTATCGGTAACCCTGGCCCTGGCTTCAACAGTGCCCCTTCGAGAGGTCATCGTTACCATTTCGCCATCTATAATTCCAAGTGACTGAGCATCCTCAGGATTAACCCATACCCGTTCTTCAGGACCGAGGATATTCAATCCCTCAGCCTTCCGGGTCATGGTTCCGGTATGATAATGATACGGACTTCTGCCGGTCGTCAGTATTAGAGGATATTCCGCATCAGGCAACTCATCCGAAGGTCGATAAGTAAGCGGGGCAAATCTACCTTTGCCTCTTACAATATTTCCCTTGTGCAAAAACTTGGTTCCGGGATGTTCAGCATCCGGGCAGGGCCACTGCAGTCCGCCTTCGTTATCCAGCCGTTCGTAACTGAGCCCGCCATATGATGGCGTAACCTTGGCAATTTCTTCAAAAACCTTTTGAGCATCAGCAAAGTCGTATCCCTTGGCTTCCATCTTTTTAGCAATGGCACAGGTGATTTCCCAGTCAGCTTTGGATTCACCAACAGGTTCCAGTACTTTGCGAACTCGCTGCACGCGCCGCTCAGTGTTACTGAAAGTACCTTCCTTTTCCGCAAAGCTGGCAGCAGGCAGGACTACATCGGCATACTGTGCTGTTTCGGTTAGGAAAATATCCTGAACTACCAGGAATTCCACTTTTCCCAGAGCTTCCTTGATATGATTGGCATCGGGATCACTGAGCACCGGATTTTCACCCATCAGGTATACTGCCTTGAGGTGCCCCTCACCCATAGCATGGAACATCTCGGTAAGAACAATTCCTGGTTCGGCTGACAACTGGACTCCCCAGGCTTTTTCAAACTTCTGCCTGACCTTCTCATCAGCCACCTGCTGATAGCCGGTGATAACATTGGGCAGAGCTCCCAGATCGCAAGCCCCCTGAACATTGTTCTGACCGCGCAATGGATTCACACCGGAAGATAACTTCCCTATATTCCCGGTGAGCATAGCCAGATTAGCACATGATTTAACGTTATCCGTTCCGCATGTGTGTTGAGTTATTCCCATGCAGTAGATTATCATTGCCTTATCAGCTTCGCCGTATAATCGGGCTGCCTTCTCCAGTTCGGCAACCTCAACTCCAGTTATCTTCGTTACCCTTTCAGGAATGTATTCACTGATCTTTGACTTGAAT
>JABMQN010000126.1 GCA_013203045.1 Chloroflexota bacterium | reverse complement strand
GCACCAAGCTCTAACCCTTTGACCTTATCGAACTCCTGATCCTTCACCGTGAGCATAATGACAGGCACATCGGAGAAAAGTCGTATTCGTCTGCAGACCTCAAACCCGTCGATATCAGGTAATCCGACATCCAGAATGACAATATCGGGGGATTCCTTTTCGATCGAATCAAGGCCGGCAATACCCTCATTAGCAGATGCAACTTCCACGTCCGGCCAACGCAGATCAAAACATAGAGAAACTGCTTCAACTATCTCCGGATCGTCTTCGATTATGACTACCTTCATAATTCCCCCTTTCACACTATTCTACAATAAACCACCTAGCATGTGTAGCATACCAAAAGGAAAGCAATCTTTACAACAAAGGCAGCGTCACCTTAAATGTGCTCCCTTTTTTCGAATTGCCTGAAACTTGAATCGTGCCACCATGCATCTTCACTAATTGTCTGACTGTCGCTAGGCCAACCCCCATGCCCTTTACACCGCTTCTACTGATTTCACCCCGATAAAAAGGCTCAAAGATCAGCACTTGCTCCTCTTCAGGGATGCCCGGACCAGAATCCCGTATTTCCAGCACTATTGTGCTGCCAGCAACCCGGACCGTCAACTTGATTTCACCCCCTCCCGGGGTGAACTTGTTGGCATTTCCGAGTAGATTCGTCACTATGTGCTCAAAACTATCCGGATCGGCCATAGCAGGTGGACATGATTCGGGAATATCAACTTTAAACACCTGGCGTTTTCTCTCCATTGGAGGAGAGCAAAGATCAATAGCATTTTTCACTGCAGGAATGATATCCATTGGCCTCAGATTTGCCTCAAGAAAGGTACTCTGAGCTTGCACCATGCTCAGCATGTGATTGAGCATTGTCTCCAGTCGATCTGCCCCCCGTCTGATATTTCCGATAAGACGCTTTCGGGAAGCATGCTTGTCCTTCGCCAGTTCCTCACTGAGCAATTCACTTGAGGATTTTATTGAAGTAAGCGGTGTCTTAAGTTCATGGGAAATAATACCAAGAAAATCATCCCTCTGATTGTTCATCGCCTCTAACTTGGCACGTTCGCCCTGCTCTCTAGAGTACAGACGAGCATTTTCCGTAGCTAGAGAAATCTGGTTGGCGACTTGCTCCAGAAACTCGACATCACTCTGGGTATAAGCATTAGCTTTCGAGCTTCCCACTATAAAAGAGCCAAAGACGTCCCCTTTGGAAAACAACGGTAAGTAAATCATTGATTTTATCCCTTGCTCAAGATGGACATCCCCAGTCCAGAAACGCCTGTTCTGTGTCAAATTGGATTCCACAAGGACCTTTTTCTTAATAGCCACCCACTCAGCACCCGTTCCCGCCAGAGGAATGGCGGTCCCCGGCTGTCCCCAGGATGCATCTATTTCTGTCGACAAGGCAAAGAATCGCAATTCTTCATCTTCGATGAGTACGATACTAGCCCAATTAACAGAGATGGTTTTTTTAATTCTTCTGCAAAAACAGAATATATCGACTGCATATCCAAACTTGAGCTGACTGTCTTATTCAACTTACTGAGCGCCGTGAGTTTGGCTTCTCGCTCAAGACTCGCTTGATATAGTTGGATGTTCTCCAAAGTTAGGGCCATTTGATTGGCGACAACCATAAGCAGTCTTTCGTCCTCCCAAGAGTAAGGTTGGCGATCAAACTTGGGACCAACAACAAGCAGGCCAACCAGTCGGTCACCAGTACTGAGCGGAACATATAGCTCCCCTCTCATAGCATCCAAAGTCTCCTTTTCCTCCTTTGTGAATGTTTCCATCTCGATATAGGTCTGTACATCATCTCGCCGCCGAAGCCTTTTGTGAGACCCCATCCACTTAAGAATTGCGCTATCACTGGTCAAAACGAAACGCTCATCAGGGTCAACCGAACCTGCACTCGCAACCATTTCCAAATCGCTTGAAAAATGTGTGGGCAGCATCAAGTAGATATATGAGGACTCCATCGCATGATTGATGAGTTCCGGCAAAGATGTTTCTATATTCGAAGGATCGCTTATACTCTGAGCCTCCTCCCGAAGACGCTCCAGAGCTTTGAAATGCTCATATCTACCGCGGTAGAACCACTTATTCGTTACATGTTGCACTCTCCCCCATGCTTTCTGTACTCCAAGTACTATCAACAACACAAAGATCGCGTGCACCCACAATAGCCCCTCATCCATATCACCCCACAGATGATACACTGCAAAATACAAACCAGTGTACACCCCCCCCACCAATACAAGCATCACCAGATAAGGCGCAATTTTATGAGTAGCCAGCTGTATATCAAAGAGATTGTATCTCAGAACAGCAATACTTGTGAGAAAAATGAAAATGAGATTTGCTACTATCGTCCCAGGGTAAATATCTGCACCCATTACAGGAGATAAATCAATCAAGCCCCCTACCAAGACAGCCGAACTACCAATAATGAAATACATTAAACGATTTCTTTCGGCGTAGGAAGTTGAGGCCACTCGCACTGCATTCAGTTGGTATGCAGCCAAAAGCACAAATACATAAATAGGAATGACAAATAACAGAAACAGAACACCCCATACCGGAGCATTCCCGTAGGATTCCAACTTCATCCCCTCGACCAATAAATCAGTTGGAGAAAGGGCAATGATCGCAATCAAATAAAGGTACGCGGCAAGTAAACGCCGTGGCCAAGCTTTAATTTTTGAATACCGTATAGCAAAATGATAGAAAATCACCCACGTGGAGGCTATGAATATTATTTCTGCCCTTTCCCACCAAACAGCTTGATTCAAATCATCGCTCAAACGCACCCCGAGTAGCGTCACCCCCCACAGGATCATACTGAGTAGAAAAAGAGCGAAGATTCTGTTTTTTGTGTCATTCCAGCCTTTCCACAAAATGAGGAAAACTAGAACAGACGCAAGGCACGTTTGCAAAAGCGGCAATATTTCGTGAACTGACATTGTGCTTCTTGACTTCCTTTAACCGTTAGAATAAGTTCCCCGCCAAAAAGCGGGGAACACAGTATTTCAACTAATTGTTATGTGGCTCATCAAGCCTTGTCATTTGCCCATATTTGGTAAATATTTGGTAAATATTTGGTAAATATTTGGTAAATATCGTACGTGAAACAATACTACTATAAACTGGCACATTTGTCAAAGGCAGGAAAGGCACCAACCCCACACAATAGACTCGTTCCCGTAACAATCCCTGGCCAATTATGGGATCATGTAAAACCACAATTTAGTGCACTGACACTGCTATTTCCACCACATTATAAACAGTGTGTGCTGATATGCCGCAATAGTCGTATTATGTGTTGCTTTTACTTGGGGAATATGCTTACAATGAAATTACTACGTTAAAATCTACTTCGATACAGATACCAGAAAAGGACCAGAAATGAAAGTGCTATTTGTTTATCCCCAATACCCAGACACTTTCTGGAGTTTCAAGCACGCCTTGAAATTCATTTCCAAAAAAGCGGCATTCCCTCCATTGGGATTGTTGACCATCGCTGCCATGCTCCCGCAAGAGTGGGAGAAAAAGGTAGTCGATATGAACGTCTCGAAACTTAAAGATAAACATATCAAATGGGCCGATTATGTTTTCATCAGCGCTATGATAACACAGAAGGAATCGGTTAAAGAGGTTGTCGAGCGTTGCAATAATCTCGGCACCAAGGTTGTTGCCGGAGGTCCGGTTTTCACCACTGGATATGAGGAGTTCGACGGGATTGACCACTTCGTACTGGGAGAAGCAGAAGCTATACTACCGCTGTTTCTGGAAGATTTACGGAATGGGTGCGCAAAGCCTATCTACGAGTCCGATGAGCGTCCTGATATTTCAAAAACACCCATCCCTCTGTGGAATCTCATCAAACACAAACACTACGCTTCTTTGCCCATCCAATACTCTCGTGGTTGCCCTTGTGATTGTGAGTTCTGTGACATCATCATCATGAACGGGCGAGTACCGCGCACTAAAACCACGAGTCAGCTCTTGCGAGAGGTTCATGCCATCTATAGAACCGGATTCCGAGAATCTGTCTTCATCGTTGATGATAATTTCATCGGTAACAAGGCAAAAGTAAAAGCCATGTTACCAAAATTAATCAGATGGCAAAACAAGGCAAAGAATCCGTTCGCCTTGTTTACCGAAGCATCTCTCAATCTAGCGGACGATAATGAGTTGATGGACCTGATGGTCGAAGCAGGGTTCGACAAAGTCTTCGTCGGACTGGAGACACCCGCAGAGGAAAGCCTTGCCGAATGTAACAAATTCCAAAATGAAAACCGCGACATGGTCGCTGCGGTAAAGACCATCCAAAACCATGGGATGGAAGTCCTCGGCGGCTTTATCGTAGGTTTTGATAGCGACCCAGAGACAATATTCGATAGCCAGATAAACTTCATCCAAAATATTGGTGTGGCCACTGCCATGGTAGGAATCCTTACGGCCCTTCCAAAAACCAGGCTCTACAATCGATTGAAGCAAGAAGGTCGCCTGTTGAAGGGTAGTTCAGGCAACAACACCGATGCTTCGATCAACTTCATCCCAAAGATGGATACGGAGGTCATTATCAAAGGGTACCAGAGGATACTTCAAACAATCTATTCGCCCAAGACGTACTACGAGAGAATCAATACTTTTCTTGCAGAATACAAGCCTTCCACAAAAAAGCGCAGGAAAATCAGATTCATACAAATCAGAGGACTCTTTTCATCCATCTGGTACCTTGGGATAGTGGGGGGAAAGAGGCGATACTACTGGGGATTTATGACCCGAGCTTTCATCAAGCATCGCCGGGCATTTCCTGAGGCCATGACCCTGGCTGTTTATGGGCATCATTTCAGAAAGATCGTCGAATCGGTTCAAAAAGCTCCCGTACCAAAGTAACCGATTCTTTGATTGGTGCGTTGATCACGCACCAATCTTCCTTTTTTAATCAACTGAAGCTATCTGATCCTTCAACTGGGCCAGCGCGTTGTCATACTCTGCATCGAGTTTCCCTGAAACTTGGCGCCAGTTCTCTTGAAACTCAGGAGTCTGTTCTACATTGAGATCCGCTGGCGCATTCGCACCGGTTTGCTGCTGAATAGCCTGACGCATCATTTGTTCAACCTGAGCTTTCAATTGCTCAAAATGCTGCTTCCTCGCCTGCACATAGTAGTCTGAAAGGCTCTGTAGCTGCTCTTTCGCTTGCTGTACGGCATTTTTGTTCTTCTTAAGCGATAAAAGCCCCCCAAACGCCTTCTCGGCATTGGACATATCGGAATCTTTCTTGGGTAAAACAATATTCTGCAGAAGGATCGATTCCAGTGCCTTTGATATGTATTTTTTTGCCTCTTCGTCATATTTAACTAGTGCACCCGATACATCATATTCCGGGTCTTTTAGGAATGCAGCGGCAATTCGCTCACCTTCTGAGCGATGTTCCATTTCCTTTAGCTTTTCTTGAGGCACTTCGATTCGATCGGCTCTCTCCATAGCTCGATCCAGAGCGCTTTTCATAAAATCATCACTCATGGCCCTACCTCCATTGTGTGAATCGTTTCGTTATCGCCAAGTCCACCATTTGCTGAAGAAATAATTAAATAACATTGCAACGCCTATGCCAATCAGATAAGATAGCATATCATCCACTCCGAACACCTTGTAGAGAAGAAGAAATACTCCATAATTCAACACCGCGCCGGCACCGCATGTTAGGTTGAACTTCAGCGCACGCGCCGGTATCGATCCAGCCTGCCGTCTGTCTCGGAACGTCCAAATATCGTTCAACACAAAATTCGAGAGAATTGATAACTCGATACCTATTATCGGTGCCACAGTGTCATTGATACCTATGGGACGAGTGAGAAGCCAATATGTACCCTGATTAACTATGACTCCACTTGCACCTACCAGGCAGAATCTCAAGAATCGCCGTGTCTCGTGCTCACTCCGTATGAGTCGCCAGAGATGCTTCAAATAATTGACTTGTTCAGTAGCATTAAAGGTACTTGTTCCCCGTTCACGTCCTTTGAATACATACGGGACCTCTGCCACTTCACTGTGATTCCCTCTGACCAGAATCTCCAAAAGTATCTTGTACCCAATTGGATTTAACTCAATGCCTTCGATCGCCTTTTTTCGGAAAAGGAAAAAGCCGGAAAGAGGGTCTTTAACTGACCTGATCTTGGCGAACAGGAACTGGGGAGCAAACTTCGCCCCACGAGAAATAAACTCCCGGGTGAAGGTCCAGCCCTCTACTCCACCACCATTTACATACCTGCTTGCAATTACAATATCAGCACCATCTATCGCCCGGAACAGCTCAGGAATATATTCCGGCGGATGCTGCAGGTCAGCATCTATTACGCCCAACACATCTCCCGAAGCATGGTTAAAACCATCGATGACAGCCGAAGCCAATCCCAGTTTGCCTTCTCGATGGACCACCTTGATCGGTTTCTCCTGGGATAGCTCTTCCGCCAATGCTCCGGTACCGTCGGGGCTGTTATCATCAACAATGATTAGCTCGTAGTCGAATTCACACAAACAAGCATGGATTCGATCCGCAAGGAAGGGGAGGCTCTCTACCTCATTGTAAGTGGGAACTATTATTGAGAGCTTTGCCAATGTCGGACATCCTTTCTAAGGAGAATGATTGGGTAAATTAAAAGATAAACGAGTCTATTCAAACTCTACCCCAAAACATAGTAGATGGCAAGCATTGTGCATCGTGTTCTACTCTCATCCCTGATCGCTTGATCAACCATAAATGAAAGAAGCGGGGCTTGGAGCCCCGCTTCACGTTTACAGGTCTATTTTCGATTAAATCTAGAGTCCGTAGGTTACCAGTCTCGGCGCAGTTTTCTGGAGTTCTTCAACAGTCCAGCGCTCGCCTTTACTGAAGATGGTACGCTCCGGCATCATCTCACCATACAGCCTGATCTCACGGCCCATGATGTGGAAGACACATCCGTTGATCATCTTGGCGGCTTCGCTGCTCAGATAGGCTACCATTGGGGAGATGTCCTCTGGCTGCAGATCGCCGGATTTCATCTTATCCAGCACTACCGTAGTTGCATCTACAACACCGGCAGATGCCCTGGCATCCCATGCCTTTTCGAGATCGTCGCTCCAGCCCATGCGAGTCTTGGCAGCAGGGAAAACTACGTTACAGGTGATTCCCTTGCGTCCGCCTTCCATGGCAACGGTTCGGGAAAGTCCGATGATTCCAGCCTTGGCTGAGGTGTAATTCGCCTGACCGGGATTACCCAACGGGCCACCACCCCCACCACCGATAGATGAGAAATTGATGATTCGTCCGTAGCCCTGCTCCCGCATGTACGGCATTGCCGCCCGAATTGTTCCGAATGTGCCATATAAGTGAACTTTAACTACCGCGTCAAAATCATCCCATGACATCTTATGGATCATGCGATCCCGCAGAATACCAGCGCAGTTGACCACGATATCGATCCTGCCGAAAGTATCGACAGCGGTCTTTATGAGGTTTTCGCTACCCTCTGCTGTGGCAATATTATCAGTGTTGGGAGCAGCCTCTCCACCAGCCGCCTTGATCTCCGCTACGGTCTGATCTGCAGGACCACCTTCTGTTCCAGTCCCGTCCAGGTTAGCTCCGAGGTCATTTACCACAACCTTGCAACCCTCTGCAGCCATTTCTTTGACAATGGCCTGACCAATTCCTCTACCGGAACCGGTAACCACAGCCACTTTGCCTTGTAATGAATCTCCCATTAAAATCCTCCTAAATTTTATGACCTTAATTAATCAGGTTCTTCACCCTTTTCAGGGCAGAACAACAGTTGCTTTGTGGGGCGCATATACCGTGCCATCCACTTCAGTCCAGATATCAACCAACACGGTGTTTTCGCCAAGTTTTTCAGCCACCTTTCCTTTACAAAGGACTTCCTGACCTGGGAAGTGGAATTGTTTCCATTTGACCTCAAGTTTCTTTACGAACCCCTCCTCACCCATCCAGTCAGTGACCAGTTGTGTCAGGAAAGATGAGGTGAGATGTCCCTGCACGATTACGTTGGGCAGTCCCCCCTTCTGTGCAGCGTCTTTATCGTAATGGAGCTCATTCCAGTCCTGAGAGGCCCCGGCCCACTTGACCAGTTGCCGAGTTGTGGGCTTCTTGGTCATGGTCGGCAGTTCAGCTCCAACTTCTACATCTTCATAGTATATCTGTGCCACTTCTCATTTCCTCCTGTTCTTACCACCTGGCCGCTGCCATTGTTTCCCTGGCGATGACCTCGCCTTTCTGGTTTTTGAATTCCCTTACAGTGGTGATATTGATCATGAACCCCATCTTGGCTTCTTTGCCACTGATATCGGCTACTTTGCAAGTAACGGTTATCTCATCCCCTGCCTTGAGCGGCTGGGAAAATTCAACATCAAAACCCTTGACGATGCCATTCTTTTTCGGGCCCACAGGAATCTTGGTCATCAATGCTGCCTGCAATTCCGGTGCTCCCAGCGTGGTCACCATCAGCAATGGGGCAATATTTGCGCCATATTTACTCTTTTTGGCATATTCAGCATCTGTATAAAGAGGATTAGGGTCATCGATTGCCTCGGCCAGCTTTCTGATGGCTCCCTTTTCCACTTCAAATGTGAGTGGTGGGACCAGGTCTTTGCCGACCATATCGAGTGCTTCTTGCGGGACGGTTTCACTCATCAACTGATCTCCTTCGGAATATATCCATGGGTTGGGGTAGATTTTTGTGCCCAGACTATCTGATTTTGCCTTTTTAGGGTATATCTTGTCAAGTACTGTAGCTTTACATACCCAGCATACACGAGAGCTTTCTTTACAAAGGTTGATTACCCCACTAAAACAGAGTAGAATATGCCCCAAATAGTCCAAATTTCATCCATAATTCAAAAGGGGGATTATTAGTATGGGACTCGTTGATGGAAAAGTCGCCCTGGTCACCGGGGCAGGTTCGGGGATTGGGAGGGCTGCGGCACTGGTATTTGCCAAAGAGGGTGCCAAAGTCATGGTAGCCGATATGATGGTCGAAACTGGTGAAGAGACAGTTAAAATGATCAGAGAATCCGGAGGTGCAGCCTCTTTTGTAAAGGCTGACGTATCGCAAGAGTCAGAAGTCCAAACGATGGTTGCCAAGACAGTTGAGACCTACGGCAGGCTCGATTGCGCCGTCAATAATGCAGGTATAGATGGAGATAGTGCATTGACAACTGAATGCACGAAAGAAAATTGGGATCGGGTTATTGGCATCAATCTCACCGGTGTATTTCTGGGACTCAAGTATGAGATTCCGCAAATGCAAAAGCAGGGTGGGGGAGCTATTGTGAACATCGCTTCCACAATGGGTATTGTGGCACATCAAAACGTTCCTGCATATGTTGCCAGTAAACACGGAGTTGTGGGCTTGACCAAATCGACAGCACTGGGATACGTCACAGAGAATATCCGAGTCAATGCCGTATGCCCGGGGAACACGCGAACAGCTATACTGGACCATGTTATGAAGGAGATGCCGGAAATTTTCGAAACGCTGATGGCCGCTACGCCAATCGGGCGGCTGGCTGAACCCGAGGAAATAGCCAATGCCATTGTCTGGCTTTGTTCTGACGCAGCCTCTTACACCACCGGTCACGCCATGGTTGTGGACGGTTGCTACAGCATTCAATAATCCAGAAATCACAAAATTCAAACATCAATTTCCAAATAAACCTTCATGACTGAATAGCCAATGATCCAAACGGGTATTGGGGATTTCATTTATTGGAACTTGGAACAGATTTGGAATTTGAGATTTGACTATTGGAAATTCTTCATCTCACTCATCATGGTTTGCCAACACAGGTATTTTAATGTCCCTTGACAGTCAAAACCATGGTGCTTATGATGATAATCGAATCAATGTCTATTTCGGATTGAGCTTTGACTGAACCTGACTCCCTGCAAGAGATACTTGGTGTTTCGTTTAAAGACACGACCCTCCTTCAGCAAGCGCTCGTTCATCGATCCTATTTGAATGAAGCCCCCGAAGGCTTCTCTCTGGAATCAAATGAACGGCTTGAGTTTCTGGGTGATGCCTTTTTAGGCCTTGCCGTCGCTGAAAAACTCTATCGGGATTTTCCCGATTTTCACGAGGGGAACCTGACCAAGCTTCGATCCGCACTGGTTCGAACAGACACATTGGCTCGCGTTGCCCGCTCCCTGAATCTAGGCAAGTATCTCTACCTCGGGAAGGGGGAGGATGAAAGTGGAGGACGCCTTAAACGCAGGAACCTTGCCTGTGCTCTGGAAGCTGTAATCGGTGCAATTCTCATCGATCAGGGAACCGAGATAGCCAGGGGATTCGTGGTGCAGCTACTTAGCGATGAATTCGAACCCACCATCGAAGAGAAACTGAGAAACGACCCGAAGTCAAAGTTACAGGAAATCATGCAATCACAGCGGCAGGCAACCCCGGCCTATCGCACAATCGATTCAAGTGGGCCGGACCATGAAAGAGAATTCACAGTTGAAGTACTTGTTGATGATGCCCTGCTGGGCCGTGGCAAAGGGAAAAGCAAGCGAAGGGCTGAGAAAGCGGCAGCAAGGGATGCATTGCAGAAGTTAGAAGGAGAAGAGGGCCTTGTTTAACATATTCAAGAAAACCAAAGACAGCCTGGAACGTACACGCGAAACCTGGCTTGGAAAGATAAATAATATCTTCGATCGTCCGGAATTTGATGACAGCCTCTGGGACGATCTGGAAGAAGTTCTCATAGCTGCAGATGTGGGAGTCAGTGCTTCGTTAAAGATTGTCGAAGGAACGAAGTATCGGGTTAAAGAAGAGAACCTCAAAGAAGCATCCGCAGTACAGCAAGCTCTCTCCAATGAAATGGTAAAGATACTTAAGTCCTCATCGGAAGAATCCTTTGCTTTGTCAGCCGGAAATCCAGCGGTCATACTGGTGGTCGGGGTGAATGGCACCGGCAAGACGACCTCAATCGCCAAACTGGCCTATAGGTTAAAACAAGATGGCAAACATGTAATGATAGCTGCCGGTGATACGTTCCGAGCAGCAGCTATCGATCAGCTCAAGTATTGGGGCGAACGGCTGGAGATCGAAGTAATTGCCAGCCAGCCTGGGGGTGATCCTGGAGCCGTGGTATTCGACGCACTGGAAGCAGCCAAGAAACGTAAGGCAGAGTTCCTCATCGTTGATACTGCCGGTCGAATTCAAACCAAGTCCAACTTGATGGAAGAACTTAAAAAGATCAGAAGGATTATTGAAAGATCCGAAATAAAACCACAGGTACTCTTAGTTCTGGATGCCAATACTGGTCAGAACGGATTAAGCCAGGCAAAGTACTTCACCGAGGCAGTCGATGTAGATGCTGTCATTCTAGCTAAGCTCGATAGCACTTCCAAAGGAGGAGTTGTGCTGGGTATCGCTGATGAACTCAAGATACCGATCGTGTTTTTTGGCACTGGTCAAGAACCCGAGGATCTTTCTCCTTTCAACGCTGAAGATTTTGTTCAAGCACTCCTCGAAAAATAATTTCATTCACAGAGATCGCAGAGGGCGCGAAGACATTTCTGAACGATATGTATGAGATTTCTAACATTTGAAATTTGATATTTGGGATTTTACTGATGCCATTCACTCACCTTCACGTTCACACGGAATACAGCCTGTTAGACGGGATGTGTCGTATTCCTCGGCTTATTGAAAAAGCCAAGGAATTTGGTTTGGAAAGCCTGGCTATAACCGATCACGGCTCCGTCTATGGCATCATCCAATTCTATCTCAAAGCCAAAGAAGCCGGAATAAATCCAATCCTGGGATGCGAGCTGTATGTAGCACCCGGTGATCGAAGTTCACGCACACCTACAGAAAAGAACGCCTATCACCTTGTTGTCCTTGCCAAGAATGAAGTCGGCTATCACAACCTGCTCCAACTGAGCAGCAAGGGCTTCCTCGAAGGATTTTACTACAAACCCAGAGTGGATAAAGAATTACTGGCCCAACACCATGAGGGACTAATCGCCCTTTCTGCTTGTATTCAGGGAGAACCCGCAAGACTAATCCAGGATGGTCGCCTTCAGGATGCCGAAGAGGCAGCCAAATGGTACAAAGAAATCTTCGGCGATTTTTATCTTGAGCTTCAGAATCACGGTATTCCGGAACAGGTTCAGGTCAATAAGGCACTCATTGCCATGAGTAAAAAACTGGACATACCATTAGTGGCAACCAATGATACTCATTACGTCGAAAAAGAAGACGCTCCTATTCACGATATCCTGCTTTGCATTCAGACAAATAATACAGTTCATGATGAAAAACGCATGAGAATGGCCGACGATTCCTTCTATCTCAGAAGTCCTCAAGAGATGGCGGAGTTGTTCGCTGAATGCCCCGAGGCCATTGAGAATACTGGTCGCATTGCTGAGATGTGTGAGCTTAACCTGGAGTTCGGGCGACTTCACCTGCCGGAAATAGAGATTCCCAAAGGCAAAACCCCCGATGAATACCTGGAAGAACTCTGCTGGAGAGGACTGGCAGAGCGATGCCCTGATGCCTCTGAAGAAGCCAAAGATCGTTTGAGATACGAACTCGATGTTATAAAGAAGACCGAATTCGCAAACTATTTCCTTGTGTGCTGGGACATCGTTGATTTTGTCAGGAAGCAGAAAATCCTCTTCGGCGTCAGGGGAAGTGCTGCCGCCAGCCTGGTCCTGTATTGTCTTGGCATCACTGATATTGAACCACTGGGGCATAAGCTCGTTTTCGAACGATTTCTCAACGTGGAACGCAAAGAGATGCCGGATATCGACTTCGATTTTCAGGACAATCGCCGTGACGAGGTAATCCAGTATGTATCTCGAAGGTATGGATCGGACCGCGTAGCTCAGATCATAACATTCGGAACACTTGGTGCCAAAGCAGCATTGCGAGACGTGGGACGGGCGTTGGGCATGCCCTACGGACTTGTTGACTCAGTAGCTCGACTAATCCCACCGATTGGAAGCAACCTTCCAGATGCTATCAAAGAAGTTCCTGAACTCAACAATATGTATGGCGGTGATGGAGAAATAAAAAAACTCGTCGACACCGCAATTCGGCTGGAGGGAGTAGCGCGGCACGCATCAACCCATGCTGCCGGGGTTGTCATCTCCAGCGATCCTCTAATGGAAAACGTGGCGCTGCAGCGTCCTACGGGTAGCAATGAAAATGCTCTCCCCACAACCCAATTGCCGATGGAGGAAGTGGGGAAGATCGGTCTTCTCAAGGTAGATTTCCTGGGGCTCGCCAATCTCACTATCTTGGGGAACGCCAGGAAGATCATCGCTGAAACCACTGGAATTGAGATCGATCTCCAGCAAATCCCCCTTGATGATACCAAAACCTATGAACTCCTTTCCGCAGCAGAAACCGCTGGCGTGTTCCAGCTTGAAGGTGCCGGCATGCGGCGCTATATAAAGGAATTGAAACCGAACAACTTCAGTGATATTGCATCCATGGTAGCCCTCTATCGTCCCGGACCCAAGGATCATATTCCTACTTTCATCGGTTCCAAACACAAGAAGATACCGGTCGAATTCCCTCATCCTGCCCTTGAAGAGATACTGAAAGAAACCTACGGTGTAATTGTCTATCAGGACCAGGTTCTTCAGATAGTCAGGACATTTGCCGGTTATACGTTGGGACAGGCGGACATTGTCCGCAAGGCTATGGGAAAGAAAAAAGCCGAGATCATGGAAAAGGAACGAGAAGGCTTCATTGCCGGAGCAAAGAAAAACGGTTTCTCAAACAAGATAGCCGAAGAGGTATTTAGCTTGATCGAACCATTCGCAGGCTATGCTTTCAATAAAGCTCACGCCACCAGTTACGCGATGATCGCTTACCAAACAGCCTATCTCAAGGCCAACTATCCGGCGGAATTTATGACCGCTCTTCTCATCACGAATATGGGAAATTCCGAAAAAGTCTCATCTGCCGTGGCTGAATGTCGCAGATTAGGAATACAAGTCCTTCCGCCTGATGTGAATCAAAGTAAGCAGTCCTTTACCATCGAAAAGGGCGAGGGCGAATCACAGACCATTCGTTTTGGTTTAGCTGCTATCAAGAATGTTGGAGAAGCTGCTATTGAATCGATCATTACCTCGCAAGAAAAGGACGGGGCATTCAAATCGATCGAAGATTTCTGCCGTCGGGCCGACCTTCGTGGTTTAAATAAACGAGCCCTTGAGTGTCTTATCAAAGTAGGAGCCCTAGACTCTCTCGCGAGTCGTGGGGCACTGCTGGGTGGTATGGATCGCATTCTCAAGCTTTCCCAACAGGAACAGCAATTAAAGGAGAGCGGGCAGGTGACTATGTTTGATCTATGGGGAGATAGTGCTACGGCACCATTGCCTGTTCTTGAGCTTGAAAACATCGAGATACCAAATAGTGAAGCTTTGAACTGGGAGAAGGAACTACTCGGAGTTTACGTTTCGGCACATCCGTTAGTATCAGCTACCAAGGAACTTGGCGATAAGGTCACCGCTTTTTGTGGGCAAATAGATGAAGAGATGGCTGGACAGGAGGTAACCATAGTTGGCATGGTTTCTTCTGCACGAAAAAGCACTACTCGTAACGGTAAACCTTTCGTCGGCGCTGTCCTCGAAGATCTGGGGGGAGATATTGAAGTCACCGCATGGTCTGAGGTATTCGAACGAACCGAGGAGCTCTGGGAAGAGGGGAATACTCTTTTATTATGTGGAAAGGTCAACATGCGAGGTAATCGAGTACAGCTTACGTGTAAAGATGTTATCGCCTATGAGACCGGGGTAGAGATTCCATGGGCGCCGTCTGCACCGCCTGTGCCACGGACGCACGCACTCACCATTAGCATAGCGCAAACGGATGATGAAGATGCCGATGTGTCTCGATTACGGCAGGTTTTAAAAATCCTCGAGCAATTCCCGGGGCAAGACAACGTACAGCTTGCTATCATCAACGGAGTCGGTACGATTATGATGAATCTGCCAAGTTTCCGAACGAGCTACTGCCCAGACCTCCATCAGCAACTGGCTGAATTGATTGGAGAAGAAGGGTTGACCGTAAGGTAGAATCTTAATATCAAGATTCTTATTCCTCAGAAAGCAATCCCGGGAGATAGCCATTCACGGTATTGGCTGAAATAGCATAAATAAACCTCCGATCAATACACACTTCATGGATGCATGTGTTGACCGGAGGCGGTCATTTTGTCTAAGAATATCATACTTGTCCAAAATAAGTTTTTGGGCTGAATGGTTGAGAAGGTGCTCCATGAAGTAATATCACTAAAATACAGCTAATCGCCAAGCAATTCAAAGGAAATTCCATGCAAATTACCTTGCTCCCGACTCAGGATGGCATTTTGGACAGCATCCGTAATTTTCACCAACCACGCTTTGGGAAAAGGGGGGTGGAAATCGAAAATCTTACGAGGAGTTACTTCTCAAATACGAAAAACTCATCCAAAATAAGGTTTTCAAATTATCTTGGACAGCAATGGTTTGTCTTATGAAAACCGGCAGGCTGGAGGTCTAAGATGCAGGACTGCCATATTCCTGATATCTCCCATCTGTAGAGACGTCCCGACGGGAGCGCCTCTACAGTTTTTTCACTCCATAGTTTGATGGTGAATTTGGTATTTAAGGCAAAGGAATGATTCGAATTGTGGGTTTGATATGAGGAATCGGTTTGCTATATTAAAAGCTCAAGCCTGCGGGATTTACAACCATGTTTCGTTTGTTCAATCGGGTATTGTCTATTGATAAACAGGGTCGGCGTTTGGCATATCTCTCCGATTTCAGACCTGAAGTGAATTGTCGAATTTCGCATTCAACCGCTATCCTTCGCTCATTACGATCAAGGTTTTGATCGCGGCCAATATCATGTAATCGTTTGACGAACTCATCAATGATTCGCATTGTTTGACCTCCCAAGCTTGCTAACTTATTTGAAAGGCTTGAATGGCCTGAGGATTATCTCCTTATACTTAAGACGTAGAAAAGATAGTGTTTAGCTCACCCATTGTGAGAGACTATCTTTGCGTGTCAATAAATGGATACTCATTCAATGTAAGAATATTGCTATTATTCGGACGTTACTGCATTATAATGTGAATACTGAGATCTTCCGCATCACTCTGGCTATCGCTGTCATCGACTCGAACTGCGAAACTAAAGTCACCCGCTGCAGTTGAAGTTCCAGAGATTATTCCGGTAGCAGCATCGAGGTCTAATCCGCCAGGTAACGTACCAGACCAACTCCAAACATAAGGCATAATCCCTCCAGTTGCCTCCAATGTAGTTGCGTATCCGGCCCCCTCTTCCCCATTAGACAAGCTTGTTGTGGTGATCTCTAGCGGGCTCACGGCAGCACCGATGCTAATGCTTAGTTCTTGAGTATCACTCTGGCTATCGCTATCATCGACTCGAACTGTAAAGCTGTAATCATCCGCTGCGGTTGGCGTTCCGGACATTGTTCCGGTAACAGTATCAAGTCCCAGTCCGCCGGGCATCGTACCGGACCAGGTCCAGGTATAAGGTGTCACTCCTCCATCTGCCTCTAATGTTGTCATATACCCTACCCCTTCCTTTCCATCAGGCAGGCTTGTCGTGGTTATTTCAACCGGACTCATAGCAGAGCTGATGCTGATATCAAATGACTGTGTGTCGCTTTGACTATCGCTGTCATTTGCTTGTACGGTGAAAGTGAAATCACCTGCTGCCGTTGGAGTTCCTGAGATTACTCCGTTAGCAGCGTCAAGTCCCAGTCCACCAGGCAGGGTACCAGACCAAGTCCAAGCGTATGGTTCAGTACCACCGCTGGCTTCCAATAGAGCGGAGTAATATTCGTCCACTGTTCCCTCGGGCAAGCTCGTTGTTGTGATACTGAGAGTCGACACAGGTTCGAATACAGGTTCGAATACATCTAATTTAATCACAGGTTTGAAGATGACTTTGTCGGAGCCGGTGAAGATGACCGACTTATCAGCAATGAAGTCAAACAGCAAAGATGTGGTTTTACCCGCTTCGATATTGAAAGGACGTACGAATTTCAGTTTGCCGCTTGGTACATCTGCCTCGACTGTCTGAGTCCCGGAAGAAGTCCCATCCAGGTAATACACTATAACTGATTCAACGGCCACCCTGATTTGTGTATATTTGCCAGAACCCAAATAGCTTTCCCCCAAAACGCTTGGGATACCTTGAACTTTCAACAGGTCAAATGTTCCATCGATGTCCAGCGATATCCAGCCAGCATTGTCCTGGGTTTCGTCTGAATCTTCT
Organism: Chloroflexota bacterium; assembly: GCA_013203045.1. Lineage (GTDB taxonomy): Bacteria > Chloroflexota > Dehalococcoidia > SZUA-161 > SpSt-899 > JABMQN01. Next base: position 2,788 of record JABMQN010000126.1, on the reverse strand, counting down.
TCAACGACAGCATCGGATCCATCGATAGATCCATCGTCCGGTGTTGCACCCTGTTGGACGTCATCGTTATTGCCTTTTCCTTGGGAATTCCCTTTTTCTTTATCCTTATTCTTGACTTGTTCACCGTCATCATCTTGATTCTGATCTTGATCCTGGTCCTGATCTTGCTCGGCTACTGCCTGATGCACTTCAACCCCAGAGATAATTACGTCTATTCTTGTTATCTCATATTCGGGGGGTGCGTCCATTACCAGCACTTCGATGGTTCCCATGGTTGATGTCGAAGGCAAAGAGACTTCAGGTTGAGTCGTTTGTGCGGGTTGAATAGTCTCAACTGAAGGCATTGGCTGTGCAGGGGACTGATCTTCTTGGTTATCAATCGTTTCCGGAGTTTCGGCAGAAACCTCTGAAGGGACTGTACCATCTTTATCAGCCGTTTCATCGGATTCTGCAGTTTCCAACTCAGTCGACTGGTCAGGAACCGATGCCACCGTTGTAGGTGTCGATGTTTCAGGAACCAGTTGTTCAGCGGTTTCGTCCGGTGTTGAACCATCACTGCACCCCACTGCAGCCACCACCAGCACTAAAATGAACATCACTCCAAATAATTTAGTCATCCTTCGCCTCCTCTCATCACCATAGATTAATGGAATTATTGAATATTAAGACAATCAAGACCGTAATATCTATTTTTGTTCTCTTGAAACCTATAACGCAAGGAATTTAGAACTGTCAGGTCGTGTATCAAATATGCCAACCCAATTCTGAATAATTTCCTCATTTAGGCCCTCCTTTCTTCGTATTTGCATAATCAACAACGCCAAGGGCACCATGATGTCAGGCAAAATAGTACAAAATACCCATATTGCTGACATCCTTCAGCCAATTTCGTTGTAATAAATGAAAGAGTAGGATTCCTCTCGAAAAAATCCTATTTGCCATGGCCGGATGGTATACTGAGTCATCAGAAACTGGGAGATATCCCTGATAGGAAACTTAATGGCGAAGAAGGAAATCGAGAGAAAGCGGCTCGAAGAATCACTCGTTGGCCTGTATGAGGAATCTTACGATAAAGTAACCCGATATATTTTCGTCCGTATCGGAAATCAGCACGAAGCGGAAGATCTGGCATCAGAAACCTTTGTAAGAGCTTTGAGGTCACTTGATTCCTATCAGGAGCGCGGGTTACCAATGGAAGCCTGGGTTTTTAAGATCGCTCACAACATGGTTGTTGATTATTTAAGGAAAGCGAGTAAAAAACAGACAGTGAATCTCGATCAAGTAACGATAGCAGATTCAAATGATCCGGAAGAGATCGCCGTATCAGATGATCAGCGTACCAGGGTCATGCGGGCTTTTAAACATCTGACACCAGCACAACGAGAGGTGATTGCCCTTCGCTTCCACTCGGATCTGAGTTCAATCGAATGTGGCAGGATATTAGGTAAAAAGCCGGGAACCGTTAGAGAGATGCAGCGTGCAGCAATCGAGTCACTTCGCCAAGCGTTGTATGAGGAAGACAAGCCATGAGCGAAAATATGAACCGAATATTGGATGAATGTATTGATCGGCTCAACAGCGGCGCAAGCGTTGAGGAATGCCTTGGGCTCTATCCTGAGTATGCAGAAGAACTTGAACCGCTGCTGAGAGCAATAAGTGAGCTACATGCCGAAAGTGCTCTTGTACCCAGCACATCTGCAAAGATCAGCGGGAGACAGCAACTGTTACAAGAAAGGGCTCGACTTGCCGCTGAGCGTGATAAACCGCGAGTTTCTTTCTTTCAGAATATGTTCGCACAGCCAAAACTCTGGGCTCCGGTTGCAGCTGCCCTCGTAGTGATACTCCTGGGTTTCGGCCTTTCGACTATATTCATGACGGGAAACGATGATCAAACCACCGTTGTCGATGTGCCTCCAGAGACGCCACAAAGCTCTCCCACTTCGATTCCTACTATCAGTCCCGATGCGTCACCAACTGCATCTCCGGACACGTCTCCAACAGCCTCCCCCACTCCGTCTCCGGGAACAAGTCCCATTACGCCATCAGTAACTCCAGAGATAACTCCAACTACTTCGGAAGAACCAGCAGTTATTGCCTCTGTCGGCATTCTTGAATTCAGAGTAACTGACGCGCCGGCAGATTTAGCGGCAGTACACGTGACGATCAATAATATCGAAGTCCATCAAGCTGGACCTGAAGATGAAGAAACCGGATGGAAAACTGTAGTTAGTGGAACCAGATCTTTCGAACTGCTTGAATTAAGGGGAGTTGAAGCGATTTTAGGGAGTGCGGAAATCGAATCCGGGCATTACACACAAATCCGAATGGAAGTTGAAAGCTGCACGGTTACCATGATCGATGGTGAAACACATACAGCTGAAGTGCCCAGCGGTAAACTTAAAATTGTTGGATTCGGTTCATTCAATGTCGAACCTGGCAAGACAACAGTGGTGACACTAGATATCGATGCCGAAGAATCAGTGAGAGTTACGGGTACCGGACAAGTGAAGTTCAAACCAACCGTTAAAGTATTAGTAGGTGGACTTAAACAGAAAGAAGAAAAGCAACAGAATGAACCCCCAAAGAATGGCAATACGTACGAAGGCAGTCAAGAAGCTAATCTAAGCACAAACTCTCCTTCAAGGAAGGGGAGCCTTCCTCTTAATTATTAAACCGGCAATTAAACAAGGACACTATATATCCCTCCCCCGTTATAATCCAGGGTTACTGCTCCCACCCTCGGCCACCCAAAGGATTTTCGGGGGCTGCGCCCCCGGTTCCCCCCTGT
>JABMQN010000125.1 GCA_013203045.1 Chloroflexota bacterium | reverse complement strand
TGGACGAGGAGAGCTGGAAGGATCTCCCCGATATCCTCCTCAGCCTCCGTGTCGCGATGACGAACATCGCTTTCTACCCGCCGTCGAGCAAGCAGGTGTCCGTGGCCCTGGAATCCGCGTACTCCCACCTTGTCCGTACGCTCGACCGCGCCAGATTGCTCATCCTGGCGGAGTCCGAGGGTAAGCTTCTCGTCAACGGCCAGCCGCTGAAGGATGAGCGAGTTGACGTCAAAACGGGTGATATAGTCGAGCTTATTTCACATTCCAAGAATAGATTTGATGCTATTCTGCTGGATATCGATAATGGTCCCAGCGCGATAACCGATTCAGGGAACGAGCGTCTTTACAGCCGGGAAGGAATTCGGGCCTGCCGCCGCGCGCTGCGCGAACGGGGGTCTCTGGCTGTATGGTCGTCTGAAGAGAACAAGATGTTCGAGAAGATCTTGATGAACTGCAACTTCAATGTGAGCCGTTTCCGGGTACCAGCCTATAATGGGAGTAAGTCGTCGCAGGCACGTTTTGTGTGGGTCGCGTCGGAGGACAAGGATATCCTTCCCCCCGGTGGCGGCGCGCCGAGACTGCCGCTCAACAATAGGTCGAGGGGAAGCCGCAAACGGCTTGGTCGCTGACGTCTGGCGGCGCACCCGCTATTATACTCCAGCTCTAACTCTTAAGGTGATACAATAACTGGGCCAGGGCAGGTCATATTCCTTCCCTCGCGCAATCTTATGAACAATGGCTTGTAAAGGACTTTGTAGCTGTGCAGTCGGAAAATGATTTGAATCGTGTAATGGAGTTGCTGAAGCGCTATGGCTATCAGTCTCAGTCGTACAACATTCTCCGTAGCGACAAGTCATACTTCTTTTCACCCTCCGGGATTGACGGCGTGATCGCATATGTGGTCTATGTCAGGGTTGCGTTGGCTGCGGGCGATCCAGTATGCGCACAGTCCGATCTTCCCACCTTCGTTGCTGAGTTCAAGCTGTTTTGTCGCGCTCACGGATGGCGCTGTTGTTTTCAAGCGATTACCGATCGTTGCAAGACGGACCTCGAAAATATGGGCTTCGACATAATTAAAATCGGCGAGGAACCAATCTTCGAATTAGCCAAGTTATCGTGGGAAGGCGGCAAGTACGGGGATCTTCGTAAAGACATTAACAGTGCAAGGAGACACGGTTTGACGGTAGTCGAATATTGTCCGCTTGCAGGGCGAAGACATGATTGGGAAAAGCAGATGGAGGAGCTTTCCGCCATTTGGAAGGAATTCAAAGGCTCGGGGGAGTTCTCTTTCTTAATAGGAGAACCCAGTCTCGATGCACCAGGAGAACGGAAGTATTTTCTGGCGCTGATCAACAATCAGGTTGAAGCCTTCATAGTATGCGCACCCATTTTTGCAAGAAATGGCATTTATTTCGATTTAATGCGTCGCAGACAGAAGCCGTTACGTGGTACGAGCCAATTGTTGATTACCGAATCTTTCCGTCTCCTGAAGGAGCAGGGATACGCGATGGCTACTCTAGGCGCAGCCCCTCTTGCCAGTGAACATGTGGACGATCCAACCCAAAACCATATCATCGAGATGGCGTTGAAGTTCGCGTTTGACCGTCTGGGATACTTCCATCGATTCAAACCCACCTACCGATTCAAGGAACAATTCGCTCCCACCTCATGGGAGGGTCACTATCTGGCTTTCGGGTCGCATCGGTTCAATCCCATTATATTGTATGCCCTCTTGAAGGCCTATGATCCGAGCGGTGTGACAGGGAAACTGTTGAGGCAAATCCAGCATGCATGGCGAGGAATCAGGACGCTCAATCCCGTGCCTGGGAGTTTACGCCACAGGCTACCGGGACGATGATTAGAAAAAAGGCCTGCTCAAACATATATTGAGGTGATCGCTTGGCAAGGTGCACAGCAAAGTGCAGGGGATATATCCAGATAAATATGATCATAACCCAATAATTCAACCGAGCGCCACACAGTTTTGGTCGGCACCTTGTGCCAGATTGGGAAGCAGTCCCTTTGTCCTCTTCGTCCCCACTGTTATATAAACCCAGTCCTTTTGGAGCAGTGTCACTTTGCGATCAGGATTAGCTTCGGGTATTACCCTTCTGGAGCATATTCATCATCGTATTCCTCCTCCTCTTCTTCGTACGATTCCTCTTCTTCGGCAGTATCGTAATTGTTAATGTGACTCTGGCTATGAGGATATGATCGATATCCGGGGAATTTGTTCTGGATCAATATCTGTTGTATAAACCCAATCAAATGCTTAGGCTCTATCCCAGCAAACTTTGCTACAACGATCAAATGGCGAGCTGCATCCACTACGTCTTCTTTTGATTTCTCCTTTTCGATTATCTTTTGCATAATACTCTCCTTGCGCTCACTAATAAGTCGTTCGTCATAGTCAGTGATGGGTTGGCCAAGATGCGGTGGGAGCAGGTGGTCAGCACGGAGATGGTGTTCAAGGTCTGCTCTTTCGTCTTCATGGTTCAGCAAAGGCATGATCTCTGCCAGACCGATCTGCAAGGCATGCTCGGCCAGCACGTAGATCGGAAATTCTATCGCCTTTGCCGTTAGTCGGGTCATTTGAGCAAGTGAATTGTCGCATGGAAAGCCAAAAACAGTGCGTTTAGGTGTCTTTTTCTTGAATAGCTTCATCGTACACTCCTTCGTTTAATTAAAAAGTTAAAGCCCAGTTTAAAAAGCTTTACTATGGTGCACTAATATCTCAATATGGGTAACCAAATCCTTGCAAAATCGACGGAAGTGGTTTCTTTACACAATATTTCTTGTGTAAAAATCTTAAGAAATCGCATATAAATGGTTGGTTGATAGATGGAAATAAAGGTAACGAAGGTATGTTTGATCATCTGAGTGCTATTTGATGCCGCTGACGGGATCAGGAGAATCATTCTTATGGTTCTGGATATGGCGATGAGCGATAAGGCGCGCTAAAATTCTCAGGCCGTCATGTTCAGAGGCTTGACCAAGTGATTGGCTGTCACTGTATTCAGCTGATTGTGGATTGTCTTTTCTGGAACAATTCCGGGTTTTGGGCATGGATTACTCATAGCATGCCTGCCAAACAATGTCAATCACTTTATAACCATAAATGGCTAATATATAGTGATAATAATACACTTGACTGCACAAATTAACTATGCTAACATTACTCAAATGTTGCAGGTTTAACTTTGAGGAGGATGCCAATGGCCAAACGGTACAAAAAACCCCCGGTACAACCCGACAAACGCCGTCAATGGTTCGACCGCCATGAACTGGCTGGTGTTCCCCTGATACAAATTGCCCAGGAAGATGGTTTCGATATCCGCACAGTGAAGAAACAGATTGAGATTGAACGAATGCAGCGGGAACGACGGGAGGCCAGGGCTCTTGTCTTGCGGGAAGCTCTTCAGCAGCACTATGTTGACCTGTGTGATTTCACCCAGAAACTGAATGCCGAGTTAGCCAAGGAGGCTGCCAGCTTTACTGATCTGCGAGGAGATCCCATGTGGAAAGCCCTTAAGCAACATCTTCCCCGGTGGACCATGTGGCAAAAGCTTGACCGATGGGAACACTTACAGCTGCGTATCAGCGAAGTCTATAATCAGGTGCATGAAAGATTCAGGCGTGAATTAATCTCCCGTTCTGGTGTACCGTTGGCCGATCAACCGGATGGGGAAGGATGGTCCTTGCTGATAGATCAGGCCGTTAAGCATCATTGCCAGGAATTAGCTAATGCTCGGCCCGGATTAACCGAGAAATTCCAAATGAAAGACATTCCGTATACCAACGGCCTTCGCCAGATACAGGTGGGCGCTTATTCTATAGGCATCGTCCCAACCTCCCAAGTGGCCCAACTGAAAGGAATCGTTACGGATCTTCTCAACGATATTGCTAAGTGGGAACAGCAGGATGAGGTCCGGAAGATATACACGGAACTGAATAGCATCAAGGAGACTGTCCGGGAGGAATTAACCACGATTATATTACGCCGGGTTGTCCCTGGCCGATGCACGTATTGTCCAATATAATTAGACCAGCTACTATAACGATGGAGGTTGATCATGAACGTTGCTCTTTATGTTCGCGTCAGTTCGGATAAACAGGACGTTGATCTCTCGGTTTCGGCTCAATTGAGGGCTTTAAGAGAGTATGCGGCCAAACATGGATACACCATTGTTAGGGAATTCGTGGATGAGGCGGAAACGGCCCGCACCACCGCCCGTCCCGCTTTCCGGGAGATGATTGCACTCGCTAAGAGCAAGCATCCATCTTTTGAAGCCATCCTGGTGTGGAAGTATAATCGCTTCACCAGAAACCGGACAGACTCGGTGACCATCAAGTCGCTGCTCCAGAAAAAGGGGGTTCAGGTCATTTCCATCAATGAACCAGTGGACGACAGCGCGGCCGGGCACCTTCTCGAGGGAGTCATCGAGTGCATTGACGAGTTTTATTCTGCCAACATGGGAGAGGACATCAAGCGAGGGATGCGGGAGACTGCTGAACGAGGGTTCTTCGTGGGCAGTCGGCCGCCGGATGGCTTCCGAAGGGTTCCTGCCCAAGATGGGTCCAAAATGCGCCACACACTGGAACCTGAGGGAGAAGATTCGGTGAGAGTAAGGTTAATTCGAAGGATGTTTGATATGGCCGACAATGAAACTGGCTGCAAAGAAATTGCTCAAACGCTGAACCGGGAAGGTCTCCGTACCAGTACTGGCAAGCAATGGACTAAAACCGCTATCCACAAGGCCCTCACCAATGAAGCCTACTGCGGCCACTCTGGTCTGGGGTGGAAGACCCGGCCACCCGGCTATCAAGAGCGGCACACCCCCGGTGCGGGTGGAAAATGCCTGGCCAGCGATAGTTGACCCGGAGACTTTTTACAGGGTGCAGCAGAAGATGGCTGCCAGAGGACCTCGGATTACCCACCCCCGAAGTGTGGCCAGCTCCTACCTTCTCAGTGGACTTTTCTTCTGCTCCTGTGGTGCAGCCATGACCGGTCGCAGCGCTAAGTCACAAAAGTATTTCTACTATATGTGTTCCAAGAGTTTCAAACAGGGAAAAGACGCATGTGATGCCAGGACCCTGCCAAAAGACAAGATCGAACGCCTCGTCATTAACCAACTGAAGCAACGAGTGCTCACGGATCAAAATCTGGAGGAATTGGTACGGTTGGTAAATGAGGAATTAGGATCGGCCCATGAGGTGCTGCAACAAAAGCTCAATGATATCGATGCAGAGATCAATGATGTGGAAGCCAGGTTATCAAGGCTTTATGACGTCCTGGAAACAGGCAAGCTTGAGTTGAACGACCTTGCTCCGAGAATCCGACAGTTGAGGGCTCGGCAGGATGAACTTCGAAAAGCACATCTTCAAGTGGAAGCTGACTTCGTGGTTCAGAAGGTAGAGCCGGTGGACACACAGCTGGTGAAACAATATGCACGGGATCTGAAAAGCCTGCTAGAGGAAACTGAATTCAGTGAAAGGAAGGCTTTCCTGCGCTCATTCGTCAAACGGATCGAGGTGAAAGAAGGGCAGGTCATAGTTCATTACAACCTGCCCTTGCCGAACGATGGACACCACAATGAATCAAAGGAAGTTCTGCCTATTGTTACCTTTGGTGGAGATAGGGGGACTCGAACCCCCAACCTCGGCATTGCGAACGCCGCGCTCTCCCAGTTGAGCTATACCCCCACGTCATGGG
>JABMQN010000124.1 GCA_013203045.1 Chloroflexota bacterium | reverse complement strand
CATTTGAGAGAAAACAACACCTGCCAAGCGAGAGGTGAATAGTATACAACGTAAGCAACATCAGCTTTGATGCTTTGTCTCCATGCCTCAAAATAGGGAATGCCATCCATATGGGCTGCGGGCTCGGGTACTCTACTGCCAAAGGTTAATGGCGAAGCATGTACTTCAATTTCATGCCCCTGCTTAATTAGCCATCTTGCTGTTTCAAACATCTTGACCTGGACGCCCCCATACTGATAGGCACGGGAAAAAGAGCTCACATAATCACAAAAAACAATCTTCATCTATACCTTTTATCGGCTTCCTCAACCTCAGACGGTTTTAAGGCAAGTACTGATGCTATGCGTTAAAGTGAGGTGTATATCTTCGATTTGCTCCATGCAGTTGTTGGGCACGACAAGACAAATCTGCGCAAGGTCTTTCAGCTGCCCGCCATCAAAGCCAGTCAGCCCAATAGTAATGGCTCCCACTGAATTTGCCAGTTTAATTGCATTGAGTACGTTGCTCGAATTACCGCTGCCACTGAAACAGATTACGACATCTCCATGCTGTACAAAATTAGCCAGCTACTCGGAAAACACGTTCTCGTAAGCAGTATCATTAGCCCATGCTGATAGAAGCGGCATATTATCAGTTAGAGGGATGACTTTAAACCGAGGTCTACCTGGAGTAATGGTACTTTTAGCAAGGTCGCAGGCGAAATGAGAAGCGGTAGCGGCACTTCCTCCATTGCCTATCAGGAAGACTTGCTTATTGTTGACAAGTGCTGCCTCGAGCGTTTCCACAATCTGCTGAACGGATCCTATAGGAAGCTGTGCCAAGGTTGCACTAACTTCTTTAGTATATGTTCTAATTGTGTCAGCTATGGATTTACTTTTACTCATAGAAAATATCTCCTTTGCCCGTGTAAAATCGTAGGCAAGGGTAGTGTTTTTAGGTTGCTTTCCTGATTATCCCCATCTGTTTCATTTTCTCCGCCGCTTGAGCGTAGTGATTTGAGATTTCGGGCTGGGTTTGAATCCAATCCAAATACTCTCGAACTATTTGTTTCACAGAGGTAGTCGGCTCCCAACCCAACTTCTGTAATTTAGACATGTCTGAGATAATATGGCGGGTATCTCCAAAGCGAAACTCACCGCTCAGATTTAGTTCAATATCCTTGCCCATGAGATCTAAGAGTATCCTGGCGTATTCTAATACGGAGAAGGCACGACTTCCGCCGACATTGAATACCTGATAATTAGCTTCCTCCTTCTCCATAACCAGTACATTTGCTCTAGCAGCGTCGCCTACATAGACATATTCACGCAGTTGTTGCCCGTCCTCATAGATAGGCAGTGGAAGATCATGGAGTAAACATACAGAGAAAATACGTAATATTCCGGAATATGCGTTGAAGAAGCTCTGGCGGGGTCCCTGAATGATGGTATAACGCATGGCGACGGTAGGGATATCATACCTTTTACCTAGAATCAAGGCATACAACTCCTGGGCGCACTTTGAAACAGCATATTGATTATGGGGATTAGTTTGGGACTCATCAGTTGCCACCGGCTTCATGCTCTGCTGGCAGATAGGGCATCGGATTTCCCAGTCTCTGTTCATTAACTGCGCGAGAGGGCGAAGAGACGGATATTGACCGCCATGATTCGAGCATTCGTATTTGCCCTCTCCATAAACAGCTTGAGAACTGGCAAGAATCACCTTCTGTACCGGCAGGTGGTGGTTGACAATAAGCTCATATAAAAGGGCAGTACCACCATCGTTGATAAAAGCAAATTTGCTGAAATCGGGGAGATAATCCTGGTAGGCAGCAAAATGGAACACCACATCAATTCCCTGTAGTGCCTTCCCCAGCTTGCTGCTGTCGCAGATGTCACCCGAGATGAATTCTACTTCATCAGGAACATAAGCTGGCTTTCCCCTGCGGGGATGCACCGGTGGCTCCAAACTGTCATAAACTCGCACCTCATAACCCTTCTTGAGCAAGAGGTCTACAGTATGAGAGCCTATAAAACCAGCGCCGCCGGTAACTAAAACCTTCATTGAAGATCCTTTCTCAAATGCTTCACGCGAATTATATCAATCAACTTCCTGACTTCTTCTCCCTCACAGCTAAAGCCTTTTTGGCATCGATAATAAAGCCACGAACCGTTTCTCTGGTGTACTTATGGTCCACCATTTTAGAAAGAAATTGAGGCTGGATAGTGACGATATGAGCCCCTGCGCAAGCTGCATCCTGGATATCAATTACTCCTCTAATACTGCCCACGATTATTTTAGTCTCGTAATCCCAGCTTTCCAGCCAATCTGCTGCCATTCCGATAAGCCTGGTAACATCACCGCCTTCATCGGCTACCCGACCGGCGAAAATGCTGGCATAAGTGGCACCAGCTTTAGCGGCGAGTGCTACTTGCCCGAAAGACATCATAGCGGTGGCATTAACCTTTATTCCCTCTTTATCCAGTTGGCTGATTACACCCAGGCACGGCTCACCGCTCTCGTTAATGATGGGGATTTTAATAACGATATTTGGCGACCATTGAGCAATTACCCGGGCCTGGTTCACCATTTCTGTTAAGTCATTGGTGGCTACCTCTACACTCACCGGTCGGCCATCGACTGCAACCGCAATCTCCCGGGCACGGGACTCTATATCATAGGCACCGTCTTTAAGCATAATACTCGGATTGGTAGTTACACCATCAATGACGCCATAATCAAGCCATTTTTTTATCTCAGTGGTGTCGGCGGAATCGATAAAGATATCCATTTCCCCTCCAGTTGATATATTTGCCGTACTGCCTCAAGCAAGCTGCCGTCTATATAGTCAAACCCTGAACTCAAATGTTCCTTCGGGTCAGGGTGGTTATTAAGGAAGATAGTCTTGCATCCCGCTTTTCGCCCGGCCTGCATATCCTTGAGCCTATCTCCTATCATGTACGATAGTTTCAGGTCAATGGCGAAATCATGGGCTGCCATCAACAGCAGCCCTGGCTTCGGTTTACGGCATTGGCATACTGTTCGATACATCTCAATATTGCCTTCCGGGTGATGGTAGCAGTAATATATAGCGTCAAGACTAGCGTCCAACGCTGCTAATTCGGTTCGCATTTTTTCATTCATCTGCTCCATCATCTCGAGGCTGCAGTTTCCCTTGGCAATACCGGGCTGGTTTGAAACGACGATGGCAAGCATCCCCAACTCATTAACCAGCCTTATCCCCTCGGCAGCACCGGGTAGCAATTGAAACTCTTCTAAACTGAATGGCGAATCAAAAAAATCTTTTTCCTGGCGATAAACCAGGGTATTGATTACACCATCACGATCGAAGAATACGGCTCTACTCATCAGCTGCCCCTGCTATCTTCGCTTTCAGGGCAGTACAGATGAGATGATGTAATATAACATGAAAGGATTCCACTAATGGAGTCCCCAGCGGTTCGGAATCAACAGGGACAACAATGCAAACATCAGACATCTCTTTCATTGCACCACCATTAAAACCGCTGAAGCCAATTATCTTTGCCTTTCGCTCTTTTGCCATTGCCATTGCCCGTACCATGTTCTGAGACCAAGGACCGGCATCGCTCTCACCCGAGCCACCATGTACCGAGAAGCCAACAAGCACGTCACCTTTACTTAGCCACGGCACCAGTTGCTCGGCGAAGATACTGGCGAAGCCAGAATCGTTAGTCCAGGCACTGACTAAAGGGATATTGTCGGTGAGACCCATTACCTTGAATCGTCTCTTTCCACCGCCAGTAGTGGTTTTGGCAAGGTCACAGACAAAATGGGACGCCGTTGACGCTGAGCCACCGTTTCCCATAGCGAACACCGAATTACCATCCTTCCATACCTCGAACAGTAGCTCAATCACCTTATCGATCTGGGGATGTGGTATAACCGTGCCCACCCTTTGTAGTGCCTCAAAGTATTCATTGATAAATTCCTTGTTTTTCATGTAGAGTATCCTTTTCCTAGAAATTGACTGCTACCTTAGAACCCTCGAAATCGAATCTGAAGCGCAGCTCCTGTAGTCCTTCTGCAGTCAGAGTTTCCCTGAGGTTATTCTTGCCATCCTCACAGTAAAACATGAAGAAGCCACCACCACCGGCACCCATTATCTTACCCCCCAGGGCACCGTTATTCTTGGCAATATTATACCATTTATCAATCTGGCTGAAGGTAATCTTGTCGGAGAGGGTCTTTTTAATTTCCCAATGGGCATCCATAAGCTCCCCGAAGTGGCGAAGGTCACCACCCACCAATGCCGCATTGATCTCTTTGCCTATTTCCTTGATCGTGTGTAGGGCAGTCACCACCTGCTTTTCATCTCGCTCTGTGGCTTTATTTTGCTCGGTTAACACTTCAGATGCACTTCTTTTAATACCGGTGTAGAAAAGAAGTATGTTGCTCTCTAATTGCGCTATAATGTCGTCGGAAATTCGAAGGGGAGTAGCCGAAACCTGCCCTTGCTTATCGATATCAAGGCAAGTTACCCCACCTATAGCAGCTATATACTGATCCTGCTTCCCTATGGGTTCCCTTAAAATATCAATCTCTATTTTACATGCTTCCTCAGCCAATGTGTACGCCGATATGTGGTTCCGATTTAAAGCATGTAATGCATTTAATAAACCGACCATGAAACTACTGGAATTTCCTAGTCCGGTGTTTGCTGGAATATCAGCAATCGATACTATCTCAAGACCGGGTTCTATCGCCAATAGCCTGATAGCTTCTCGGATTCGAGAATGTTCTATTTCATCCACATTATTTACGTTTTCCGTTTTGGAGTATTTTATTATGAACTCATTAATAAACGGTTTATTGAGGGTGATATAGACATACTTGTTAATGGCTGCGCTGATAAGTAAGCCCCCATACTTTGAATAATAGGATTGAATGTCTGTGCCCCCACCTCCCAATGGCACTCTGAGTGGAGTTCTTGTTACTATCATGTTACCATCTCCAAAGCTATAATATCACAGCGCAACCTTCTCGTGAAGACTCGTATATAGAGTAGACCATCCTCAATGCCTGCCAGCCATCGTAGCCATTTGCCAGTATCGCACGATTATTTTCCAAAGCAGTGATAAACTCTCGCCATTCCTCATAAAAGGAGCGGTTCTGACCGCGGAACTCAAAACTCTTCTCCTTTGGAGATCTTGATAACGGCGACCTTATACCCAGAGTCAATTGCTCCGTACCATAATTACCGCCCAAGCCTTCCACAAGGATATATCCTTCCTGCCCGAAGAGCTCGAAGGAGAAGATATTCTTCCATTGCGTCCAACTGGCATGGAGAGAAGCTATCTGCCCTGTTTCAGTTTGAAACAGGGCGAAGGCATTATCCTCTAATGGCGCAATATCCCAAAATCTGGTGGCGACGAAGCCCGTGGCTTGGTTGAAATCCCCCATGAACCAGCGGAATAGGTCAACAGCGTGCACGCCTTGGTCGAGTAACTCACCGCCACCAACTATCTCAGGGTTAGTCCTCCATTCCTTATCGTAGTTCGGTCTCCCTCCATGTCCATAGCGACAGCGGATGAAGTTAAGCTCGCCGATAATGCCGCTGTCGAAGATTTCTCGAGCCTTTCGGATGCTGGGATGATGGCGGAGGCTAAACCCGGTTTTGAGCCTCACATTGTGAACCTGAGCTACATCCACCATTTGTTTTGCTTGTTGCGGATTACTTGCTAAAGGTTTCTCGCAAAGCACATGCTTGCCATTCTTCATAGCAGCGATGCTTATCAGTGCCAGTGAATTGGTCGGAGTGCAAACGAGCACTACATCGACATCGTCTCTATTTACCACGGCATGCCAATCGGTTACCGCTTGGCATCCAAACTCCTGGGCAATGAGGTTTGCCTTATCGAGCTGCATATCCGCTACTACAATCAATTCAGAGCCATCGAACTCTTCCACCGCTTGCGCCCGGCGTTTTCCTATTAAGCCTGCCCCCACTAAGCCGACCTTCATCTCCACTCTCTCTTTGGTGAAATACGACGCATTGTGTAGTAATCAGACGCCATGATCTCTGGGATATGTCGTGGTATCCCCGACCAATCGTCGTAGACAGCGCTGATTAACCGCCCCGTCAAACCATCGAATTCATCCGATACCATGAACACAGCTAGAGATGTAGGCTTTTCCAATGGAGTTCCTCCTGTTTTTACCTGTTCTCTTGCCTCAACCAAGGCTTTCTCTCCTGCTGCCTCGCCTGCGGCTAAAATCTGCTCCAGAAGTCGTGTATTAGCTGCGCCTGGTGCTATGGCATTGACCTGGATATTAAACTCCTTTACCTCCTCAGCCAGAGTTTCAGTGAATCGCACCACTGCCGCTTTCGATGCGCTGTAAGCAGTAAAGTAGGGTCTTGGGTGGGTGGAACCACCACCTGATAGGTTTATGATTTTACCTTGTCTTTTTTGGATCATTACCGGTAACACTGCTTGGGCACAGAGGAATTGTCCAATTAGGTTGGTGCTTATCGTCTGTATCCAATGGTCGACATCATTTTCTACCATAGGTCCTATCGGTCCCTGGATGCCGGCATTATTGATCAGTATATCTATTGTACCGAATTCGCTGAGCGTTAGTCTCACCATGTTATCAACATTTTCCTTGCTTGATACATCACCACTGATAGCAAGTGCCTGACGACCTAAGGCTTGTATTTGGTTTGCCGTCTCTCGAAGCTCAGGCATAGATCGCGCAAAGATAACTATATCCGCCCCTTCTTGGGCGAATGCAAGAGCGATTGCCTTACCAATTCCCCGACCACCGCCGGTGACAATCGCCACCTTATCTTGCAGTTTCAATTGGATCCTTCTCCTCCCCGAGAAATTCCTATCGTTTCACCTTCGAACCACGTCATTTACTCCACTTTCCCGCCCACCAGCTTACAAACGCATTCTGTGACAAGGAGAAGAGAGAAAGCAGTATTCTGTTAACAAAGGTGTCAAACCGGCTCTTAAATATATGCCGCCTCCACCTTCTTTGATAGAACCTACCCAAGTATTTACAAAAGAAAAGGGGAACGGGTAGCCCTTGAAACGCAGCCTTAAGTCTGGTCCGCAATCTGGTTTCATCTATTAGCTTGGAAGAGACCATAATACTCTGGAAAATAGGTAATCTGTCCTGAATCCATGGGGTTCTCATATGCTGCCTATTGAACAATGACCACTGCTCCAGAGAATCTGGGGCATCGAATCCTTGCTTCACAGCGAGGTCGAATATCTCTGTGCCTGGATATGGCACTAAGACGTAGAATCCTGAGATTTGGGCTTTGTGATTCTCCTCAAGTAGCTTGAGGGCAAGGTCCACACTTTCCATTAGTTCTTCATAAGTCTCAGTGGGGAAGCCCATCATAAAGTTATACAATGGTCTAATATCGGTTTCAGCTAAATGTCTATTAGCTTCTAACATCTCAGAGACGGTTTCGCCCTTTTTTATTAACTTCAATATGCGATCCGAACCTGATTCTACACCTGGCTGTACAGCGCACAATCCGCCCTTTTCCAGCTGAACCAGATCAATATCTTTGATCAGTTGCATCCTTCCCTGAATCCACCACTTGAACTTGCCTCCAATCAACTGAGCAATCCGTTCAGCCCGTGTTTTACCAACTAAGAACTCTTCGTCGTGGAAAGTGACAGCATCCAGATTGTACCTCTCAACAAGGCTCATCACCCGCTCATAGGTTCTTTCGGCGTTCATGCTGCGCCAGTGGCGCTTGCACAATCTTGGATTACAACAGAAAGTGCATGCCCAAGCGCAACCACGGCTGGAGATAAATATTAGACTTCTTGTTTCTTCCGATGGAAACCTACCTTGACTCCCGATATATTCATTCACATCTACCAAATCGTAAGGAAGCTCAGGCAATTCATTCAGGTCAAGGGGGGATTCCGGCTCAGTTTTAATTATCTTCCCATCCTCTTCGAATGCGATACCTTTAACATCCACCAAGCTCTTCTTTTTATCCAGCGCTATCACCAAGTTGCGAAAGGTTAACTCTCCCTCTCCAACGACAACGATATCAACCAAGCTATGTTGTACCGTCTGTTCCGGTAGCAGCGTGGCATGAACGCCACCCCAAACCACTTTAGTCTTTGTCTTCGCCTCCTTGACAATTTTTGCTACCTTAAGCCCAAACTCAATCTGGGGTCCAGTCAGCGAGGAGATGCCAACGCACAACGGCTCTGCCATCAGCTCCCTTTCCAACTCTTCCTCCCAATGAGAGTTTATCCTCTGATCGATGATCTTGACCTCGTAGTCTCGTGCTACAAGGGAAGCTGCTGAGAGCAAGGAAAGCGGAAGGTCGATTGTTACCTTTTTTATATCAAAGCCTGTTTTGGGAAAAACTAACACAATATCTGCCAATTCGTCCACTCCAATTGTTAACTTAAAGACTTGTAGTTACACACCCGTCTGATTCGGCTACTTTCACATTAAACAATAAGAATAATCTTTCAATAATCCTCACCGATCTGCAACAAACCTGGAAGCTAGTCATTCCACGGTCCTCTGTTGCAGGTCTACTTCCGCTTGATAGTAACTCGTCATAGTTCCAATATCAATTAGGTACTCGGTGATGGGGTAGCCATATATTTGCATGCCACTATCAATGAGGGACGGCAACAGATCGAAACCGAAATCGTAGAAGGTGTTAGATGGGATAAGATTGAGCACCTCTGGCTCCAGTATGTAGATGCCAGCGTTAGCCAAATTGGTGAATACCTCCTCTGGGAACGGCTTCTCCACAAAACGATGTATTCGGGACTCGTTATCGAGTTCCACAACGCCCGAGTTACAAGGGTCCGTTACACGATGAAGAGCTATGGTCATCTGAGCCTGCTTTTCTCTATGGAATTTGATGAGGGGTGAAATATTCAAATCGGTCAGTATGTCTCCGTAAATAACAAGGAAGGTCTCGGTAAAATAGTGGCGTAGCTTGCTCAGTGCTCCCGCAGTGCCTAAAACGGGATCTTCTACCGAGTAAGTGATTTTAACGCCAAAACTTTCGCCCGCGCCGAAATAGGCTATCACAGCCTCCGGTTTATGATGAAGATTGATAGCCACCTCGGTAATCCCCTGCAAACGAAGCCAGCTGAGGATATACTCCAATAGAGGTCTACCACCAATAGGCAGAAGCACCTTTGGGATCTTCAGAGTTAAAGGTCTTAATCTTGTCCCTTCTCCGGCAGCTAATATCATTGCTTGATGTACTTCGTTACTTGCAACCATTTGGATCTCCCCTTAAGCACGTGGTGATGACATTTTCAAGAAACAGGCGAGCTCCCTCGATTTGCTCCATATTATGGTTGGGAACTATATCGTCAATATCCGCAAGTTCACTGAGTTTTTCACTATCAAAGCCGATAGAGCCAATAGTGGTAGCCTCTTTACATTTCACCACCTTTACACGGTTTAGCATATTTGGCGAATCCCATCTCCCACTGATGACAATATCAATGTCTCCAAGTTTAATAATATTCCCCAATTGCTCAGCGAAAATATTCTCATAAGCTGTGTCGTTTGCCCACTCAGAAAGAAGAACACCATTATCAGTCAAGGCGAAGGCTTCTATCCTCGGCTTCTCTTTGGAGATTGCTCTTTTGAAGAAGTCGAAGGTAAAATGCGAAGCGGGATAAAGTTAATAAATTTTGCACTGCAAGTAATCAAGACTATCAACTTGGTCTCCTATAGTTGAAAATCACCTTACTTCCATCCTGCTCGAAGCGGAAGGGTAGCTCTCTCAGTCCTTTAAGTGCTTTCCGAACT
>JABMQN010000123.1 GCA_013203045.1 Chloroflexota bacterium | reverse complement strand
CGATAGGGGAGTATGGTCTCCGAAAGATCAGAGACCTTGTAGCTATTTGAAGGTAATTTGGAAAAGCCCTTGACAAAGGGAGTCCTCATAGGTGTTGGGTGGTAAATATCCTTAAATCTCAAACTTGCCGAGCGCCTTTGTGAGACTTAATCACCCAAATTGCAGTATATTATTCTTCGGAAGGCCGTATGCGATTTGGCAAAATAAACAGCGTCACCAGCGAGGCTGCTACGAGCACTATGCCTGCGACAAACATGGCCTCCGTCATGCCGGAGGTAAAAGCCTCTCTTGTTTCCGTGATAATAAGTTGTGATGTATCTTGTGGAAATTCTCTGGCAACGATGTGGGCGCTTTGGATACCACTCTCGATCGTTGAGTGCATTTCATCGGGCAGCGTAAGAATAGCTCTCATATCCTCGACCCTATCTCGATATATCCCATTGGTGATCGCACCAAGGGCTGCAACCCCAAGGATGCCTCCCACAAACTGTGTCGTTTGATCCATTGCCGAACCTATTCCTGCCCGGCTCTCCGGTACCGATCCCATAATAGAGTCGGTGGATGGTGTCCATGCCAGCCCATATCCCCCTCCCATGAGAAGTAGTCCACCAACTACCACTATGTAAGAGGTATCTGCCTCGAGAAACGACAGATAAAAGAATCCAAAGCCACAGATCAGCATTCCAAGGCTGACCGGCAGCTTGATGCCGGCGGCACGAGCCACAGTGGACCCAAGGGAAGCGGTTATCAAGATAATGATGGCTGTCGGTATCAGACGGATGGCCGCTGCCAAAGCGCTGTAACCTTGCACGGATTGGAAATACTGGCTGACAAACCACAAGATCGAAAAGACGCTAAATGCAGCTAGAGTCATGCTGATGTTGGGTCCGGTGAACGACATGTTCCGAAAGAATCTCATGGGCAACAGGGGATGAGATGAACGCTTTTCCCACAAAACGAAAACCATCAGCAAAACCGCTCCTATGCTGAGCCAGATTATCACCGAACTATGAGTCCAACTTTCCTCACCGGCCTTTATGATGCCGTAGACCACTGAAAACAATGCGGCAATGGACAAAATCACACCGACCGGATCAAGTCGCGGTGCATTTTGATCACTGGATTCACTGATATAAAAATATCCTCCGATAAAGGCAATGATACTTATCGGTATGTTGATAAGAAACACGGAATACCACTCAAAATACTCTAAAAAAACACCACCGACGACAGGACCGATCCCGTACCCTAAACCAAAGATACCGGCCCAGATACCAATCGCCTTCGCTCGGTCGTCTGGATCTGTGAAGGAAGCCCTGATGATAGAGAGTGTCTGAGGTAGCGCTACTGCGCCTGCCACTCCCATGACAGCCCGGGAAGCGATTAGCATAACCATCGAGGTAGATAGGGCTGCTGCCAGAGAGCTGATACCAAATAGTATTATGCCCCCCTGAAACAGGCGCTTACGCCCTAAGCGATCACCGAGGGCACCCATTGTCAGCATCAGCGCGGCAAAGGCCAGGAGGTAAGCATTGTACGCCCACTGCAACTGGCTAGTACTGGCCTCAAACTCATCTGCAATAGCGGGTAATGCCAGGTTAAGGATACCATCATCAATGGCAAGAATTAATGCCGCGATACCTATGGGCAACAGGACTATCCAGGGTTTTTTGTTTGCCTGTACTTCTTCCATAAAGATGATTAAGCGATGCCGACCAAGATTGGCTATATTACCATATATAAATAGGAGATATCAACTTGACTGGTACTGAGCTTAGTTGGAGTGAGGGCTATTGAGGATGTCATGGACGCTTGACCAATACTGAAGTGTGATATACAGTCGTGCATCATGAATAATAATACAAACGGTGACAATGTTCACGTTAGAACCGGTGATATCTCACGCATATAGTCACATTATTCACGTTCGAGATCAGCTCCGCAGATGCGACGTGAATTAACCATTCCCTCTTGCCTCCAGGCTGATTGAAAACCAATATCGGAAGCGGAACCAATCCCAAGGGAAACCGCCCATGGCGGTCGCTTGCAATGATTGGTTATACGCTACATATTATTTCTTGATACAAACTCCAAATTGTAACATTTTGGCTAAACTGCTTTTTATGAAGTTTAGGGTTTGTTAGGTGCTTTTGGTTTTACAATTGTTCGATATATTCGTATGTGATGATTATGTACTTCTTTTAGTCTTACAACAAATACATTTCGTCTTTTCAGTTTTGAAGCGAGTAAGTCATCGGTATGAATTTTGAGCTTATTACTCTTGTTTTTCTCAGCGCATATTTCTACCCAAAATTCCCACTCAGATTGAACAGGGTCTTTGCTAAAGACATGTACATATAGTTTCTCTTTTCTGGTCAGCATTTTGTACTCTATCTCGGAACCAATGAACTACCCCGCGGCAGAGCAGCGGGGTATCAATTCGGAATTTTGTATTTATCGCGGCAAGCCGCGGGGAATTTACCCGGCGATCGATTAAAGTTTCGTTTATCAATATAGATTCCTTTTGTGGCAATTATATGTTTTTACGATAAGGGGCGTAAGAAAGTTCACCAAAACAGTAATCCCGGCTATAATAGAAACACGATATTAAGGATATTTACCACATAGATCGCAGAGAACATAGAGATAACGAGTTAATTGGCAATTTTGTGCCCTCTCGCGGTGAATTAAATAACAAATGGAAAACAAAGAAGTCATAGTCATCGGTAGCGGAGCAAGCGGTATGATGGCTGCGGGAAGAGCCGCCGAACTGGGAGCTTCTGTTATTCTGCTGGAAAAAATGGAGCAGCCGGGGAAGAAAATCCTCATATCCGGCAAGACTCGCTGTAACCTCACCAACAGCCGGGAACTTAATGAGTTCATCGCTATGTACGGTCCAAATGGGCGCTTTCTCTATAGCGCCTTCCATCGTTATTTCCGCGATGACCTTCTAGCTCTCATGAAACGCTACGGAGTCGATACCAAAACCGAACGGGGCGGAAGGATATTCACTGCCTCGGATAACGCTCATGATGTTGTCAAAGCCCTTGAGCGATACATGTCCGAACACGGAGTGAGGATACAGCGAATGCGCGTAACCAAAATCGAGGTTCATGAGGGAAGGATTACAAAGGTTTACGCCGAGAAAGGTTCATATCCGGCAAAAGCGGTAATTCTGGCAACCGGGGGTTCTTCCTTTCCTGCTACCGGCTCTACTGGTGATGGATACCAGATAGCCAGAGAAATTGGTCACACTATTGTTCCCCTACGTCCCGCACTTGTGCCACTCGCAGTTAAGGAAACCGATCTGGCCAAAAGCATGCAGGGAGTCAGTTTGCGTAACGTTCGCCTGACCGCCTACCAGTGCCGGGCTGACAAAATCGATTCCATGCCCAATCCAAACGAAGATTCAGGACGAGGCACCGGCCGAAAGATTTCAAAAGGGCCTCTAATCGAAAGCCGTATTGGTGAAATGATGATTACTCATTTCGGAATAGGTGGCCCTGTAACGCTGCAAATGAGCCTGGCTGTCGTTGATGCACTTCAAAAAGGTCCGGTGAGTATTTCAATTGATCTCAAACCGGCACTGACTGAAAAACAACTGACTTCAAGGCTTCAGCGCGATTTTGATCAACATGGCAAACGGGGCTATAAACACCTGCTATCGGGATTGATGCCACAAAAGATGATTGAGCCTTTGATTCAGCTAAGCGGCATTCCTGCGGATAAACTCGGCAATCAAATCGACTCCGAAGAACGAAAACGATTGGTCAGCCTTTTGAAATCATTGCGGTTCAACATTGATAAACCATTACCTTTAAGTTCCGCGATGGTCACCGCAGGAGGAGTTTCGCTCAAGGAGATAGATCCGCGAACAATGGCATCAAAACTTATTGAAGGGCTTTATTTCTGCGGAGAAGTAATGGATATCGATGCCGATACCGGGGGATATAATCTGCAGTCCGCTTTTTCCACGGGGTTTGTAGCTGGAGAGGAAGCTGTGCCACTTGGCCATTCATAAAGCTTCCAACAAAACCAAGTTGCACTCACCACAAATACTTATGGAACCTCTGAATAAGTAGTGACTTCGAGGGTCTGGGGGGTGGGCCCCAGTTTCAAAATATTCTCCCAAGATTGGGGGCAGGCCAATAGGTCCGAACCGGGTAGAATATTGACAAAATGAACCGGGCACATGGTTGACACGTTAAGGTATAGGCAGGAGGTGTCTATGCCTTGGAAGGAAACCAGTGTCATGGATCAGAAGGTACAGTTGATAGG
>JABMQN010000122.1 GCA_013203045.1 Chloroflexota bacterium | reverse complement strand
GTGCAGAATGCAATTAAATTAATTGTTCGGGCAAAGCTGGTTCGTGCGTGGAGAAAACCTAACAATTTTATTTCCTTGCGGTAAGGAATTCACATAATCCCCCACTCTTGCCTCTCCTCACCCAAAGAGCGTATAATGACTCAAATTGGGAGGTTGCCCTATGAAACATCTGCTGCTAATTCTCATTATGATAAGCTTGGTGGTTATTGGATGTAACGGGGATGGGGATACACCAGCACTCTCACCAACACCAGAAACGTCTCCTGTGGAAGACGTGGTCATCACCATTGGCAATCTCTCAGATCTGACCGGACCTTCCGCAAATCCTATGGAATACATAAATATGGCACTTGATGATCTGGTTGAATACTACAATGAAAACAATCTGATCCCCGGAGTTAGGTTGGAAGTTGTCACTTATGATGGCCAAATGGATCCTGCCAGGGATATACCTGGCTACGAATGGCTCATAGAGAAGGGAGCAGACTTGATTTTTACTCCGATCCCGGCAACTCCAGTAACCCTGAAGTCCAGAGTGGACAGTGACAAGGTCGTGTTGTTTTCCATGGCCGCTGACAAAGACGAGATTCTACCTCCCGGGTACGTGTTCAATCTGGGAACCATCCCACAGTATGATGCCTACACCCTTCTGAAGTGGATCGCCGAGAATGATTGGGATTACAAGACAAACGGCCCGGCGAAGGTCGGGGGAGTTGATTGGAATAACGCACACGGGGGCGCGCTCCTCTCTGCGATGGAGGAATATTGCTCCGCTCACCCGGACCAGTTCGAGTGGGAGGGAGGATACTTGACCAACTACAGCTTTGACTGGGGGGCGGAAGTCGAGGCACTGAGGAATTGTGATTATGTGTATCCCGGCATCATAATGCAGAGTTTCGTGAAACAGTATCGGGAGGCAGGCTGTACTGAGGCAAAGTTCTTGGGTTCTGATACGCAAGCGGCTTTCTTTGTGATGGTGGATGACGCACAGCTTTGGGACGAGATCGACGGGATGTTCTTTCTGAAATTCTCGCGCTGGTGGAATGAAGAGGGTGAGATAGTCAACCTGGCCAAGAAACTTCTATACGAGAATCATCCAGACGAGGCCGAATCGATCATCCGCTCGGGTGTCGGATATCTGGCGATGAACCAGATATATCCGATGCTTAGCATAATAGCTGATGCGGCAGAGGTAGTGGGGCCCCAGAATCTCGACTCACAGGTGCTCTATGACGCTGCTACGTCTTTTGTGCTGACGACCGATGGTGTTCAACGATTGAGTTTTGGCGAGGAAAAACGGGACGCGGTAGATGCCTACACAATGTACGAGGCTCGAGGTACAGATGAGGACATATTCAGGCTGCATGATGAATGGTATCCTACGGTTCGTAATCCCTAGGGGCACAGCTGTATTGGCAAAGGCAGTGACTGATCGCAATTAGGATCACGCCTAACCAATATCATTTCAAAGGAGAAGCGATATGGCTTCATTGTTGATTGATGGAGAAAAATGTAACAAGTGTGGAATGTGCGTGGCAGAGTGCACTTATTGGTTATTACAGATCGTAGAGAAAGAATCACTGCCATCCTGGGTTGATGGGGCGGAGGCTCTGTGCATTAATTGCGGCCATTGCGTCGCTGTTTGTCCCAATGGTGCACTGGAACTGAGCACAATGGCAGTAGAGGAATGTGCTCCAATCAGAAAAAACCTTCAGACTTCCCCGGAACAACTTGAGCAATTCCTGAAATCACGCCGCTCGATTCATGAGTATGAAGAGAATCCGGTTGAGCACGAGAAACTGGCCAGATTGATAGACATCGCCCGATACGCACCTTCCGCCAACAACTATCAGCCTGTGCAATGGCTTGTTATTGAAAAGAGAGAAGAGGTCAAACAACTGGCTCAGATGGCCATTGACTGGTTACGGGAAGTGGTCGAAAACGACCCGTTATTTGCCGAATTGATGCGAGCCAAAGAATTTATCGCTGGCTGGGATTCTGGAATTGACGTGATCACACGTGGAGCACCCCACCTCATAGTAGCCCATGCTCAGAAAGATTCAGTTCCCATGGGCGATGGTCTTATTGCTATGACCTATCTGGAACTAGCGGCACATTCAATGGGCATCGGGGCGTGCTGGGCAGGTTTTATTCAGGTTGGTGCCACTTTTGATCCGGCATTGGCTCAGGCATTGCGGCTCCCGGAAGACCATTTGAGCTTCGGAACCATGATAATAGGATATCCAAAATACAAAATATCACGTATCCCTAAGAGGAATGAAGCTCAGGTAATATGGCGTTAGATATGGTGCAACCTAACACCTCATAAACCGGATCAAGCAGTCATAGGCATGGTATTTGAGAGACTTAGTCGGGAATACAAAGGAGATCGAAAAGCGAATACGAGATGCATAACAACGCCTTGAGCCCAACCCCAAAAAAGTCATCCCCCTGGCACGAACTCCTGTCCGTGCTGAATGTGATTGAAGCTGTACAAAGCACCGTTGGGGTAAGTGGTAGGACATTCATCGGGCGACAATGTAAGTTCCAGTACCTACAGCAATCAAATGTTGTGTTTCATTGTGTAGCTCCATCCGGGCTACCCCTACCTTCTTTCCAGTGCGGAGAATGCTACTGCTGGCAGTGAAGACCTTGCCTTTCCCCGGTCTCAGATAGTCAATCCGTAAGTCAATTGTGTTCAGTTTATGCCTTCCCTGATATTTCTCCATCCTCTCCTCGGCGGAGCCACTATTCATTTTTCCAACTATGTCCAAATAAACCGCAATACTTCCTATAGCATCCAAGACGGTAGCAATAATGCCCCCATGTAACATCGGGGCATATTCCCATCCGACTAAATCCTTTTTCATTTCAAACTGCAACTGTGGATTGCTGGAGTCTACTGAAATGATTTTGATGCCCAAAGCCTTGTTAACAGGTGATGCATCAACGAAGAATTTGTTGACTATGGCCAACAACTCTTTATCATCACGCTTACTAGCCATATGGAGCCTCCTACACTGCCGTGTTGCCCACCATTATAGGCTTCAGGGATCAGGTGTGCAACTTGGAGTGGATTGACTAGTTGGTATTAGGTTAGGTAGGATAGTGGAAACCAATATGGGGAAAAGTGGGATCGTTATATTAATTGTTGGGTGGAGTATACTGAATCATAACTGGGACGTGAAATATGGATAATCTGAGTCGAACAGTAATCGATTTTGCCATCAGTGAAGGAGCTTGTGTGGCAGGGATCGCCACAGTGGAAAGTCTCGCTGGTGGACCTCCTTCGGCAGATCTTTCCTACATACGGGCAGATGCCAAGTCTGCCGTATCTTTCGCTGTGCCAATCGATGAGGATTTAATCATTCCGTTTTTGAAGAAGGAAAGCCGTCTTCCTTTGGAACGCAATGTGGTGCATACCAATTCCATTGCGAGTGGCATTTCACTGGCAATGGCCAATTTTCTTGAATTGAAAGGGATTCCTTCAACCGCGGTTCCAGCAAATCTTCGATACAGATCGGAGATGCCAAATGGTCTATACGATCTCGTTCCCGACATCTCTCACAGGTACCTGGCGGTCCGGTCCGGTGTAGGCCATTTCGGGCTATCGGGCAACGTGATTACTCCTGATGAAGGTGCAGCAGTCATTTTGGGCTGCGTGGTCACCACCGCTGAACTGTCCCCAACGGACCCGTTACCTGCAGAACAGAACTATTGCGATGGTTGCGGAATGTGTATGGCATCCTGTGCCTCAGGGTTTGTCGATCTTCGCGAAAAGGTATCCGTGACTCTAGGCGGTATCGAATTCTCATATGCCAAACGCCGTGACTACTTCAGGTGCGGATATTTGTGCGGCGGTTTCACTGGGTTGCATCCTTCCGGTCAATGGTCTACGTGGTCTCCGGGCCGGTTTCGCATACCAGAGAATGATGGTGAATTCCTTGAGGCGACTGTGGATGCGATCAAGCAATGGCGTCAATGGCCGGAAATCGAAGGAGGGTTCTATAATCCCTTACAGCCGTGGAAAACCCGCATGGCATGTGCCCATTGCCAATTGGTGTGTGTCCCGGATAAAGAGGAGCGTAAGCGCCGATATGAAATGATCACTAACGCCGGTGTCGTTATACAGAATCCGGACGGTTCTCTTGAGGCAGTTTCGCCCCAGGAGGCCGTCAAGAAGTTATCATTGATGTCCCCGGATAAACATATGCTTTATCAGAGTTCATGATATTCGGTATCCAGATATGAATTCGAGATAGGCTCCACCCAACACCTCCTTCAACTTGCCCCCCCCCATCCCCTGAACCTCTATAATTCACCCAATGAAACCCGATGATCTCATCTTTCTGACTGACTTCCAGTACAAGGGAGAGATCATACCCGATGGCCATGTCAGAGTCCTTTTCTGTGATTCTCAGGGCGTACTGACATCCATTGTTATCGAGAGGGAGATATTCGATATGGCTCAAGCGGGTGTTCAGCAATTCTTCAAAGAAGGCAAAGGGGCAGCGGCTGTTTCCATTGAGATCAGTGATGAAGAAGCTCTTACCTTCTCGGTAGAGATCGACTCAGAGGAAGCATCTGCACTCTGGACAATCGTGGAGACCTTTCTGGGGACTGGAAGTGCGGACAGTGTGCCGAAGGAATTCATCGAATACCCGGAACAGATAATCAGACGTGGTAGGGCATTTGTACTTAGGAGATAACATAGAAAACAGATGAAGAAAAACGAGTTATACAGACAGGCCATTGATTTTAACATGAAGCTCACACGGCATCAGCTTAGAACCCTTGACCTGATGGCAAATGGATATAGCAACAGCAAGATAGCGAAGGAAATGGGTACAGTCCCCCAAACTGTGAAAAATACCTTTAGTCGAATCTTTAAGAAACTAGACCTTTCTGAAGATGAAGAGCCAAGGGTTGTGGCTGTTCTTTTGTACCAGACAGCTGGCCAGCTATATCAACGTGCGATGGCTTTTCGCCAGTCACTTACCCGACAGCAACTTAAGGTTCTGGGGTTGATGGCAGAAGGACACAATAACCATAAGATTGCCAGAGAACTTGGTAGATCCAACAACACAGTGAAAAGCACGGTTTCTGATATATATACAAAGGTGCTGTCAACTGATGAAGAACATCCCAGAATAATGGCCATTCTGTTGTATCAGATCATGGCAGAAGAAGCGTTATGGTGGAAACAATGTATTCAGGATCGAGATAGTCAAGAACGGGTGAGATCAGGCTATTGTGGGCACCTAATTCTATAAATCAAATATCCCGTATATAGCCCCTACAACAAAAGCAATGACAAAAAGCAGGATTGTGACCACGATAACACAACCAGCGTTTAGTGTCTGTAGAAAGCAACCTTCCCCACGTTGCTGAACAATAACGTCTGGTTTCCTACGCTTTTTCTTAGGTGAACCCTTCGTTTTTTCAAAAAACTCGCCACAGTGTTTACATTTCTTTGCTACCCATAGAATTTCCTCACCACAAAAAGGGCACCTCTTGGTGTTTTAGATTTCAAATTCATGTCCACAAAACGGGCAATCGAAGGGTTCTCCAAGGTACCCGTATGGAACACGCATCATCTCTCCGCATTTCATGCAATAGACAACATCATGGCTCATTTGTGCTCCTAACTGTCCCCAAAAACCGATACTATGCCAGCATCATAGCATAAGCTCTATTAAACTGTCTCGTCACGGAAAACGTGTCACGGATTTGTCTACAAAGCCTAATTAACGTTGTTGCCCCTCGCCCGAATGAGCGAGGAGTAGTCCATTTTTAAAGCAGGGGTAGAAGGTAATGGCAGAATGCCATAAGGTTGCTTACCAATGTGGATTGTAGGTTAAGGGCCGTTCAACAGATGCGTTTAATCGCGTTTCATATACATAATTGCGACCTAGGTCACTGCGTATGGGGACTAGATAGTTGAAGATACTATTGATAACTATCAATGGGAGGGGAAAATGAACAGGAGGATTATTACTGGTTCATTGGTTTTGGGTACAGTCTTGGTGATGTTAATTGGTTTCTTTGCAGCATGTGGGAGCAGTGATGAAAGTGATGAACCACAACCTATGGTTCAAGTGGAAGATGATTCCAAGGAAGCATTTCAGGATACACAAGAACTTGTACCCACCGAGGGCAAAGATTATACAGTAGATGAATCTGAAAAGGCGCCTCAGAATCCAGAAAAGATGATGCCCATCGAGGATAAAGGCTATGAAGGGGATAAGTCCGAAGAGGAATACCCGAATTTAGAGACACCTGAACTTGGAGAATATGAAGGAGATGAAGCCGAGGAGGAATACCAGGAACCAGAAATTCTTGAGCCTGTCGAGATTGAAGAATACGAAGGAAAGGATCTTTCCTCGATTGATGATTTCCGGGAGAATTCAATTAAAGGACCACAATATATTTATATTGAGGATTACGCCCTACAAGTATCGGGCTTAGCAGCGAATCCAGCATCATATACATATGAT
This sequence comes from Chloroflexota bacterium, assembly GCA_013203045.1. Classification (GTDB taxonomy): domain Bacteria; phylum Chloroflexota; class Dehalococcoidia; order SZUA-161; family SpSt-899; genus JABMQN01. The sequence continues at coordinate 8,110 of JABMQN010000122.1, read as the reverse complement.
CAGGTGCTTGAGGGTTACGATCATTATAAAAAAGTAGTCACTCTTGACTGCGTAGAGGGTTGGAGTGCAACCATTTTGTGGGAAGGTATGCTGGTAAGAGAATTGATTCAGGATTCCCAGCCGTTGGATAGTACTACGGCGATCATCTTTCATGCATATGACGGGTACACCACATCATTCCCGATTGAGTATGTTATGGATAACGACATACTTATGGCGTTCAAAATGAATGAAGTCACAATGCCGCCTGAACGGGGTTATCCTTTCCAGCTAGTTGCTGAAAGCAAATGGGGATATAAATGGATTAAATGGATAACTGAAATCGAGCTTTCGGATGATGTTGATTATGAAGGCTTTTGGGAAAAACGAGGATATTCAAACAGCGCTGATCTTGATAAACCGTTCTTTTAATGCAGTAGCATTACCAATGAAACTCGCCATTGGTCTGGATTTTGACCAACTCTAAATGTGATCGGTAGGAAAAGTTTTCTATGGTAAACTCTTCCTGATCGTAAAAATGGGTCACACTATTGATATTACGACAGACTGAAGGCCCCACTGCTCCAAAAAGGGGATCCCCAGCTTAGCTACAGTTTATCTCCAAAATTCCTCAGCTCCAAAAGGACTTGATTTTTGTCTTCTAGACTTGGCTCAGAATCATTCTAAATCTAACATCTCGCCTGGACTAGTTTTGAGGTGAGCAAGTCAATAAATATCGTGAACATACAATGGCCCCCTTAGCCTTATAGCTATGGGGGCCAAAATGTCATTGGCATGGATACCTATATCCCATATGACAACATACGCATTCGAAACCTGACTCCAAACGGGACCACAGCCGGTATCTACAGGCTCCTACAAAAAGGACATGCTTAACGAGGGATCGTGTGCTGAACTGGCCGAGGGATCGTGTGCTGCACTGGCCGAGGGATCGTGTAGTCCACCGTAACTGTGACAAGGATCGTGTGCTGAACTCAAAGAGAAATTGTGGCCTGGGGCGCAATCAAGACCATCGGGTATACCACAATTACACAACCCTCGGCAGATTTTGTTCGGATCTTGGGGGCATTGATCTTCGTCATCGCACGTACCGTCACCGTCTGAGTCGTTACAATCATCACAAGCATCACCTACACCATCTTGGTCAGCGTCTTCCTGACCGGGATTAGGAGTGTTGACACAGTTGTCGTCCGGGTCGCACACACCGTCTCCATCTGAGTCATTGCAGGTATCGCAGGCATTACCTATACCATCCTGATCAGCGTCTTCCTGACCGGGGTTAGGAGTATTGACACAGTTATCATCTGAGTCGCAAACACCATCTCCGTCCACATCGTTGCAGGCGTCGCAGACATCACCTATACCATCCTGATCCGCGTCTTCCTGACCGGGATTGGGAGTGTTGACACAGTTGTCGTCCGGGTCACATACGCCGTCTTGGTCGGAGTCGGTGCAGGTGTCGCAATTTGGTCCCGTCCATCCTGGGTCGCATAAGCAGGTGCCGTCGCCCCCGATGCCCTCATTGCAGATACCATTCCCAGAGCAATTGACAGTGCAGACTTCGCAAGAAGGACCGAACCGACCAGGTAAACATTGATCGCAATTTGACCCTGTAAATCCTGCACTGCACGAGCTGCAGGTGCCGTCGCCCCCGAGGCCATCATTACAGATACGATTAACGCATGTGCAGGCTTCGCAGGTGGGGCCGAAGAAACCAGGCGCACAGATGTCACAATTTGGTCCTGCCCATCCTTCGTCGCATAAGCAGGTACCGTCGCCCCCGATGCCCTCATTGCAGACACCATTCACGCAATTGGCGGTGCATGGTTCGCAGTTGGGGCCGAAGAAACCAGGCGCACAGGTGTCGCAATTTGGTCCCGTCCATCCTGGGTCGCATAAGCAGTTGCCGTCACCCCCGATGCCCTCATTGCAGACACCATGCCCGAAGCAAGTGGCGGTGCAGATTTCGCAAGAAGGGCCGAACCGGAGAGGTAAACATTGATCGCAAGTTGGTCCCGTAAATCCTGTGTCGCATATATCGCAATTTGGTCCCGTCCGTCCAGTGCTACATTCGTTTACAAAGGTGCAGGTGACAGTCTCACCCGCGCCGAGGTCAATTGCACTCGGGTTGCTACCGTCACTACAGGTGGCGCCGAACAGGTCCCAACCATCGGGGATGTTGACCTCGCTCACCGAGTAGACGCCGGGCATCAGAGGGCCAGAGTTGTTCGTCTCGTCATCGGCCAATGAGACGTTGGAACTGTAGTAATTAGTGGCGAATTCAAAGCTTTGGGTGGAGCCATCAGGGTCGGTCTGCTTTTCGATAATGATGGTGCCGGGTTCCGGCCCATAACCTCCATATCCAGTTAGTAGTTGACCGTTACCCATGACTGGCAGTGCCAGAATTAGTGCTAACAGCATGGCCATTGCCAGGGCAAAGGCCCCTCCCAGTTTCACCGGTGTTTTATTCATGGTTGTGCTTCCCCCTTGCTAGTGCGTACCTATTAAACAATAGCAGAAACAACGGATAGTCTGGGTAAATAGTCAGTAACAACATGGTAAATATTGGGAATATTTGGAAAGGTCCCCACAGCCTTTTGACTGCGGGAGCCTTATTGTCAATTATAATCGATGTATTGAGACGAAATTCAGTTATGGTCTGGCCTACTGATCCAAGTCCAGGTGTTATGTTGGACTCGAAATAGTGCAGAATGGCCATTCTTAACTGTGGAGAGGAGCTCCAATATCAAGTCCTTTCGGAGCACTGATTACGATCAACAACCGCTCCCAAACCACTTCTTTTTTACTTCCTGTAATATGAATCCCTTCTTTTAGCCAATATAATTATACGTTTGTCATCATTTTGTCTACATTGTGTCACGGTTTTTTTGCAATTTAGCTTCAACGAGAGGCTCCTTACCGTATTTTTACCGTATTTTAACCGTATTTTTACTTGGTTTGTTACTTAGCTGTGCTTAGATGATATCAGTGTTTAACATTTCCAATAGAAACCTTACCCATTAATAGATCCCGCTACTGAGTACGGCTACTCATTGAAAAACAACCAAAAGGAAAATGGCATTTAATTGATTGTTGCCCCGACCAGAAAGGAGACTGCGATGAAGAGAACTCGGTTTGACATTGTAAAGAGAATGACCATACAGCTGATACTGGTGGTGATTGTAGCCAGTCTTGGAACTGCAATAGCTGCCACGCCTGTAGAGGCTGCCGGTATCATCTACGTCGATGCCGATGCAACAAGCGGTGCCAACGATGGAAGTTCCTGGAATGATGCGTATCTCGACTTGCAGAATGCATTAGAAATCGCCGGTTCAGGCGACGAAATCTGGGTAGCAGCTGGAACTTATAAACCAACCATACAGATAGATCCCTCAGATCCGCGCAGTGCTACCTTCCAGATGATGAACGGTGTAGCTATGTATGGTGGATTTGATCCTTCACTGGGCGATGATGAGTTTGCCGAGCGGGATTGGGAGACTAATGATACAGTTCTTGGTGGCGATATCGGTACAGCTGGTGATAATTCCGATAACTGCTATCATGTTTTCTATCACCCGCAAGGTTTGAATTTGGATGATACAGCTATTCTTGATGGCTTTACTGTTGCTGGCGGAAACGCCGACGGATCATATCCGCATGATAGTGGCGGCGGGATGTTCAACATAAGTTCCTCACCAAAACTGAGCAATTGCATAATTTCAAATAATACCGCTGTAGACGGTGCGGGGATGTTTAATGACCATTCTTCGGCACCGATGATCACCAACTGTGTCTTTACGAACAATGCGAGTTCTGAGGATGGTGGCGCCATTTGCAACCTTCACAATTCATCACCTAACGTCATTGGTTGCAGATTCGAGAGCAATATTGCCAACAAGGATGGTGGTGGAATATTTAATGCTGTTGCTTCCAACCCCAGTTTAATAAATTGCGTTTTCTTTGATAATGAAGCCACCGGTTCTGTTCCAGCACCCAGCGGTCATGTTACGGGTGGTGGTGGTGGGATATTCAACTGGGCATCGTCACCCAATATCACAAACTGTACATTCTTTGGCAATCGAGCTGAAGACAGAGGTGGAGCACTATCCAGTTATGATGAATATTCTCTTGAATCCTCACCAATAGTGGTAAACAGCATTTTCTGGGCAAACACTGGGTATAACACAATCAATGGTTCAGCTTCGGTGACTTTCAGTGTTATCCAAGACGTTAGGCCTCGTGATGAGTACATCTATCCCGGTACGGGCAACATTGATATGGACCCATTATTGACATCTGACTTGCATCTTACCGCGAGCTCTCCGTGTATTGATTCGGGGGACAACACAGTTGTTACTGAAATCGCTATAGACTTTGAAAACGATCCACGTATCGTTGATGGCGATCGCAATGGAACTGCCACCGCAGACATGGGGGCTGACGAATATGTAGGATTGCCTTTGGATTGGGACAAAGATGGTATCCTCGATGACGATGACAATTGTCCTAACATACCAAATCCTGGACAACATGATTCTGATGGGGACGGATCGGGGGATGCTTGTGATTCTCCAGACGAAGTTTGGATTGATGATGACTGGGCAGACGATGGATATGCCTATGGCGATCCTGTGGAAGGCCATACCTGGAGTTATGATGCTTTCAGTTCAATCCAGGAAGGGATTGATAATGTAGGTAATTCTACGGTGCACGTTTCTCCAGGAACCTATTATGAATCTATAATAATGAGAAGCGGGGTTCAGGTCCTGGGAGCGGGAGCGGAAGTGACCACTATTGATGGGGGTGATGGGACCGGATTTGGTTCCTTGGTGACTGCTGTCGATGTGGATACCACAGCAAAACTTGATGGATTTGCCATCACCAACGGATTGTGGAATTCGGGCGGGGGATTATACATTCTTCGATCGGAATTGACGGTGAGCAATTGCATATTCTCACACAATGAGGCCTATGGTTTAGGCGGTGCAGTGGCTATTTTCCATGGTGCGCCAAATATTTTGAACTGTGGTTTTATTTCTAATAAAGCGGATCATGGTGGGGCTATTGGCAATACAGATTCCTCACCATCAATTGTCGACTGCACTTTTCAGGGGAATCATGCGTACAAAGGAGGAGCGATATGTAATGAAAATATCTCCTTGCCCAGGATAGATAGTTGCACGTTTATTAATAACGGAGCCACATGGGATGGTGGGGCAGTATACAATCGACAGAATTCTTCAGCTGTTATAACTCATTGTACTTTTGAGTATAATGATGCTAATTACGGGGGTGGAATTCATAGTAAAGAATCCTCCTCGATTATTGGCGATTCGATATTCATAGGCAACTCAGCATGGGCAGGTGGTGGAATACGTAACGAAGAAGGCTCTTCACCCACAGTTATTAACTGTACATTTGCTGGCAATGTAGCGGCCTATGGTGGAGGGATATCAAATGACGACGATTTCTGCTCGCCTGTGATCACTAATTGTACCTTCACCCAAAATGGGGCTTACAATTATGACAATGGATCGGGTGGTGCTATAAGCCGAGGTTCTCCAGTACTAACAAACTGTATCCTATGGGAAAACACACCGGGAACACAATGGGGTAATCCCATTAGCGATTTGAATGCTCCCTCAGCTACAGTTAGTTTCTGTAACATCCAAGTTGAACCAGGCATGTATCCTGGTGACATCTATCCTGGAAACGGTAATACTAACGAAAACCCAAGGTTTGTTCACGATCCTGATCCTGGCCCTGATGGCAACTGGGATGGTATAGACGATGACAATGGAGATTTCCACCTATTGCCAAGTTCCCCATGCATTGATGCTGGTGACAATTTTGCCCCTAATCTGCCCTCAACAGACTTCGAAGGCGATGCCCGTACTATTGATGGAGATGGTAATGGAATTGCTGTCGTGGACATGGGTGCGGATGAAGTGTATGAAGTTGGTCCCGGTGATTATGACGGTGATGGCATTCCAGATATTGTAGACAACTGCCCCAGCACTGCCAACCCGAATCAGGAAGATACCGATGGAGATGGGATTGGTGACGCTTGCGATGCTTGTAACGACTCAGATAGCGATGGAGTCTGTGATCCCGATGATAACTGTGTTAACACCCCTAATCCCGATCAGACAGATTCCGACGGAGATGGTATCGGTGACGCATGCGATGACTGTTCCGACTTCGATAACGACGGTGTTTGTGACCCTGATGACAACTGCCCCGGTGTTTCCAATCCCGACCAAACCGACTCAGATGGCGACGGAGCCGGTGATATCTGTGATACTTGCCCAGATGACCCCCTTGATGACGCAGACTTCGATGGCATTTGCGGTGATTTGGACAACTGTCCTTATTTTTCTAATCCCAACCAGGAAGATTCGGATGGGGACGGTATTGGCGATGTCTGTGATGATTGCATCGATACCGATGATGACACCATTTGTGATGATGTAGACAACTGCCCGAACACACCCAATCCGAACCAGGAAGACTCAGATGGGGACGGCATTGGTGACGCTTGTGATGATTGCATCGATACCGATGATGACACCATTTGTGATGATGTAGACAACTGTCCCGGCACTTCTAATTCCAACCAGGAAGATACTGATGAGGACGGTATTGGCGATGTCTGCGATGATTGTCCTAGTGATGCGGATAATGATTCTGATGGGGATGGGGTTTGTAGCAATGTGGACAATTGCGAGAATACATCCAATTCCGACCAGGTAGACTCAGATGGCGATGCAATCGGAGATGCTTGTGATAGTTGCCCGAATGACTCCGATAACGACATCGATGGAGACGGAGTATGTGGCGATATCGACAATTGCCCATCCGTTTCCAATCCTAATCAAGAAGACATTGACAACGACGGTATTGGAGATGCCTGTGATCCGGTTGTAACTCCTGATTTCTCGGTACAGATGGGTACGGAATTGACTGACCAGTTGTTCATCGATGAAGGTGTTATCTGTTCAAGCCTATGCACAATGACTCTCGACTATTCTGAAGTGGATACCTCCGCTTTGGGATCTCAAACATACACAGTGACCTGTGGAGAAGAATGCGGTGGTATTTCAGATCAAGGTACGGTAACAGTGATTGCGACTAATACCGTTACTTTCGTTGCCGGTGCTGGTGGAAGTCTAATCGGTGAAACAACTCAGACACTACCAGATGGTGGCAACTGCACGACCGTCACAGCTCAGGCCGACCCAAACAATCAATTCATTAACTGGACTATTATTGGAGCAGCAGGGAGCGGATCCTTTGGTAATCCCTATCAGGCCGCATTAACCATTACCAATGTAAATGGTGATATTCAAGCGACCGCTAATTTCAGAATATCTGCCAGTGGCGGTGGAGCACCTGCTGCTGGTGGTGGCGGCGGCGGAGCACCTGCTGGGGGCGGTGGTGTTTATGTCCCCTCTTCTGTACCTAAACCTTCACCTACTCCTACACCAAAACCATCTCCAACAGTGGTGCCGGCTCCACCACCACCTCCTCCTGCACCACCAACAGAGGAACCGGAAGATCTGGTGACGGAGGACCTTACAGGAAATATTGGATCTGATGGAATTACTACAGAGCCTATCACTATCGCTTCGGCTGATGGAAGTACAACCTTGGTGGTACCAGCTGGTACCTTGGCTCAGGATTCAGAAGGGAGACCTTTGAATGAGATAACAGTTCAACCACCAACTACAGAACCTCCAATACCACCAGAGCGGTACATGATCGCCATTCTTGATTTTGGGCCTGATGGCGCCAACTTTGATCCTGCCATCACTTTGACAATATCCTTTGATGCAGATGCATTACCGGAAGGAGTAGCTCCAGTAGACCTGGTTCTGGCTTATTATGATGAGGTTACCGGTGAATGGGTGGAACTCACGGATACTGTAGTTGACCTAGCAAACAATACTGCTAGTGCCACAATCAGTCACTTTACACACTTCGCAGTGCAGACCAGGGATAGTAGAAGAAGCGCCAGTAATTGTTCCAACACCAACACCTGATCCAGTACCAATACCAGCAGAGGATGACGGATCTCCCGTAAATGTACCACTGATAAGTGGCCTTATAG
>JABMQN010000121.1 GCA_013203045.1 Chloroflexota bacterium | reverse complement strand
CTGCTTAACTATGTGTCCGTTTGGACTTGACCACCCCATTAACTCATCATTAACTCTATATAGCCTTGGTAGTAATAAATATAACATTAGTAACAACCAAGCCAGCCAAGAAATACCTCTTAGTGGTACTGATTTAGCTTCGATTTCGGCATTAAGGACATATTATTCGCTTGTTTCCAATGTGAAATTATCCTTATCAAATGGAGGGCAGGTTTTTCAAGATGTATGGCTTAGGAGAGACCCAGGAGCACGTTTGTATCAAAAGGGTAACCACGGATACCAGAATATACCCAGGAAAGAGCGACAATCCTTTCTGCTAATTGATGGACAACCAACTACCGAGGTGGATTTCACAACCCTGCATCCATGCATATTCCTTAATAGGGAAGGCAGGGAATGTCCCAAGGATATGTATTCGGAGGTATTGAAACAGCTTGGTATCCGCAAATCAAAGAAGCGAAGGGCTGCCATAAAGAACGTGATTCTGTCAGCACTCAACATGAATACTGTACATGGGATTTACACTTTTACAGGTCAACAAGAGAGCTATCAGGGGAACCTTAAAGATCATTGTAAACCCATTGATATTTACAACGCCATCATCACGCTATATCCCGAACTGAAGCAGTATCTTGGTGACGGTGATAACAGCGATCGGTTGCAAGCAGCTGACAGCATCATCATGATAGATATCTTGGAAAGGCTAGCAAAGATGGGAATCGTAGGATTACCACTTCATGATTCAGTGATCTGTAAGGTTCCACACAAAGCAATAGTCGAGCGAGAAATGAAGGCTGTTTACGAGGCGTATATGGGATTTGATATTCACGTGAAATAAGGCTGCTTTGGTAGCCAGGGTAATCAAATTTAAAGGAGGCTAACCACCATGACTTGACAAAGCTGACATCTAACACATTTTAGGGAAAGACCCACTAAAGCTGAAACGGAATCTACAACGCTTCAGTAAGAAAATATGGAGGAATATAACAGTGGTAAACAATAATTCCAAGGTAACTAAGAGTAATTCTAACGGGAAGTCCAACAATAACGTATCTGGTACAAAGGAATGGGCTGGCTCAAATGTTAATTTCATTGATGGATGCAAACATGATTGCAAGTACTGCTATGCAAAGGCAGCGACACTGAGGCACAAGCGAAAAACTCCTGCAACTTGGAGCGATGAGGTAATCCGATATGACAGGTTCAATAAAGGATTCGGGAAACGAGGAAAAACCATAATGTTTCCTTCTGTTCATGATATCCACCCTGACCATCTGTCGGAATCACTGGACATATTGGGACGGATGTTAGTTAAAGGTAACAGGGTTCTAATCGTGAGCAAACCTCATGAGGATTGTATACGAGCTATTTGCAGACGATTCAGCAAGTATAGAGACAATATACTGTTTCGTTTCACTATTGGTTCAGCTAACTCTTTTAGCCACTCATACCCAGGTATATCGTTAGATGGATTATATTGTCCATCGTAGGTGATTACTTCCAGTTCTACTCCGGGAATGAGGTTCCGCTCGTTGTAGTACTCAACAGTATCTTCCAGAGCTATATTAACAACTCCCATCGCGTTTGAAGATACTCCTGTAAGGTCAGAGAGGTTTCCGATGGTGATTGTCACAAGTTCCTGGGTCGCGGTTGACGTTGGTTCGATTTTTTTGTTCGTCTTCATTATCACCGTTGTTGCCACAGGAAGCTAATAACAACAGCGATAGTACGAGGATTGCTATAACGGTGAATCCCGGTTTGCTCATAGTCATTATTCATAAATTTCTTATATCGTGAATCTTAATTACGGAGTATACCATATAGGCGACGTGATTGCCCGTTCCTGAATGACTTTGTGAAGCGTGGGATCGGAACAGGCTTCGGGCAGTTCGGATCCTTCTCCTGCTAAAGAGTTGCAATCGTATTGCCTCCAGCTGCAACTGGGATTCTCAATGACTCGAACATAATAAAATGCAGGATTGTCCGGGTCAAACTCCGGGTCTGTCCACAATGTGCATAGCTGCTCCCATCCTTCACCGACCGGTTGACAGGTATCACTATTAACTCCCGCCTCGTTGTCTGTATCTCCTGCGACTAGAAAAACTTTCTCCTGTTCAAGACCATTAGAATCGATCCATCCTTTGATGATTTGTATCTGCTGTAGATCCGTGCCGGGGTGGTCTTCTGTTCCCGGGTCTTTAGTTGCCATAATGGCGAATGTCGGCGACGATGTTTCCTCAGGTATTGTCCGAAGATCACTGCCCATTGGGACACCTTTTTGATATCCGATGGAGACGAATTCCGAATTATCGCAGAGATCTGCCGGATAATCCCATCCACCAAAAAACCGGACGGTAATTCGGGTGCCACTGGTGGCATATACCTCACGTGCGCGGAATGAATCGAAAAGGGCATCTCGACTGTTCTCCACAGCCCACACGGCCGTCAATCCGCCTGGATTGTAAACAGCGAGGCTATTGGAAGTCATGCTGCTGCTACCTAAACGTTTTAGAGCGGTATCATCAGTTATTGCACTATGCCCAGGGAAGCTGTACTCTTCAGTGTTGCCGGGAGTTCCGTTGTGTGTATCGGTATCACCAATGATGCCCAGTTTATAGGGATTGACTCCTAACCTCAGCATTTCTAAGAGCCCGAGTTTCAAAACGTTCCGAATGTAATCGTATTTTGAAATGCATCCGAATCCGGCCATCCCCATTTCGCCCGGGATATCGCCGCAATCGTCGAAGTCCGACCCACGTATTTTTTCGAAATCACACAGCGGGTCGTTGGGAATTCCTTCGAAACCGTTCTTGCATTCCATGTTTCCTGAGTATTGGTGAATCTCGACTAGTGGCTCCATTTTGGCACGGAAAGCAGCTATATCTCTTTGCTCCTCAATACTCATTCCTTCAGGATAATCCAGCATGAACATATTCCCATTACTCATGTTCGAATTATGTGGAATTGCTATGCAGTCGCATCCATTTCCTGAATTGAGGCAGGTTTGATTGAGTTCGGTCCAGAGGTCTTGTTCTGTTGGCTGTTCGAAGAAGGAAGGAGGTAACTCTGGGACTTGCGCGTTACGAAAAATCACGTTGCGGTGGTTATTGGTAGCTCTGGGGGCTCCGGTGTACTCATAGGCTGGAAAAGCGGTAAAAGTGCAATTCGAACTGCGATCATAGGCATTTTCGGCATTCTGGATAATGGTTTGCCAGATTTCCTTTGCGGTTTCATAACAATCGGTGCCAGTTTTCCCGCAAATCTCCTCGGAGCGAACCGGTGATAGTGCTGCCAGTCTCATGCCAAAATCAGCGATACTTAAATCTCCGCCTTCACGATATTTCTGACAGGCCGGAGAACTGTATGCGCTGGAATCCTCATTGGTACAAAGGTAGACCTCTGCGAGGAATTCATGGTGATCGGTGATAGCAACAAAATCAAGAGGTCGGGAGAGTTTTACCATGCGAGGGCCATTTCCCTCGGCATCCAGTGGCGGTAATGCAACCTCTGCTCCCTTGGCAAACTCATAAGCCTGAGCAGGGCTCACACGAAGATCATGTGCGTAGGCATCAAATGACAGGTGCGTGTGGGCGTGCAAATCCCCGAAGTAAAGGTTTTTGTTCTCACTGCGACAATCACAGGGTTCCCGTTCCTCAGTATAGGCTACCAAACTCTCTGATGAGGTGGTCGGTTTTGAGGCAGTTGAGGGGGTTTCCTTATCACCATTACAGGCAACCAACAGCGGTAATACCAGTAATAGCGAGGCCAGAATGGCGATTCCAATTCTGCTTGATATTCCTACCATATTGCACTTCACCTTTCAGCCAGATTTTATGATTGGCGCAATACTACATAATATCTTCGAAACACCGTTCATCGTAAAAACAGCATTCACACTCATCATGGTTGGGATACCACACCTGGGCGAAGAAAGGGTTTACTTTAGCGATTTCATCGAAATTCCACGGTGGAGGCGTGCACTCCGGGCACCAGTGTCCGGCGAGAAGAGTCAACGTTGGGCTGCCTTCAAATTCATGGCCGAAGGCGCATCGCCAATTGAGCCTGGTGGTCAAATCACCCTGGGTCATGCTTTCTGAAAGGCATTCACCGCCGCGGAACTTAGCTGTCCCTTTCATATCTTCAATATCAAGCTCCGACTTCGGCTTGTTTTCGTCATAACCATGATCCAGACGGGTATATTCCTGGCAACAAAGCGAAACCTCCGGTTCCCAATCAGGGATACTGGCCCACTCATCTTTCGATCTGAAAAATGAGGTGATCCTGCCTTCGATGTTGCTGTGTACCCAGTTTATGGGACCATCTTTCCCCTTTACCATAGGCTCCATCACGAATTTCTTGACGAGGGATTTAGGTATGAGATTACGTATTATAGGTAAACCTGCCAGCTTCACTTGCCAGGAAGCATTGTCCACTACCTGTTGAATATGGCTTTCCAGAGTATCTTGCCGGTAATGGAGATAATCATCGAGGACGTGGGAATCCTCGAACCACTGGCAATGAAAGTTTCTCAGGGCGAACCAGTTGCGTTCCATGAGCTTCGTATAATCACCTATTTTCAATCGATCAAAGATTTCTGACATATATTCAATGAAGACTACGCGGCATTCCGGACCGCCACCAATATTATAGATTTTACGCCAAAATTCTTCGGGTACGTCATCCTCGCAGGCATTGGCCAGCAGACGTCCCGCATCATCCGGGGTGCAGAACTCAATGTGTGTATTGATCGGTTGATGGAACATGATGGGATCCATCAGGGACATGGTATCTGGGATGGCGATGTATGTCTGACGGCATGATACCCAGTACTTGAGACCGGATTCAATTACGGTCTTTTCTGCGGCAATCTTCGATGTGGCATATGCATCATAAATACTTGGCTTGAGGGGATCGCCAATGCGGCCCATATGAATTGGAGGGAGACGGTCGCCTGTCATTGCAACGGAACCGATGGATACCAGTTTGATGCTGTCGGGATCGGGTTGTGCCTTGATGGCTTTTACAATGTTTTCCGCGGATCCTGCATTGATCTTCCAGGCGGTATCCGGATCATGATCTGCTGCCGGGGCAATGAATGCCGCCGGATGGAGAACGTAGTCTGCTCCGGTCACACATTCAAGAACGTCTTCGTATTTGGTTAAATCTCCCCAGACTATTTTCACACCGGGCTCACTCATGTATTTGGCCATCTGTTCCTTGTTCTTTTGGGAAGGCCGAGCCAGAGTCACAATATCGAACTTGTCTCTCCTTTTGAGAAGTTCTTTGAATCCGGCGCCGCCCATAGAGCCTGTGGTTCCGGTGATGAAAACGGTCTTCTTTGCCATGTGACTATGTTCTCCTGTTTGAAAGATGTATTAAGTATACAGGGGAGTCTCCGAGGCTTCAATGGAGTAGATGGATATAAGAGCAGTCGCATCGGATAAGGAAATTTTTTAGATAGTATCCACTAATATTACTCCCACTAAAGAACAGGATTTTGGGAAATAAAGGATACCGTAGCGCGACCCTTCAGGGTCGCTACAGGGAGGCCGTGTCCGCCGAAGCCATCTTTCGTCTAACCTCGGCTGGCACAGCCCATAAGGCGAAGGCGAGGCTGAAGCCTCGCACTACGTCTGGCAGGAAGGGCATTCAATTGTTGTATGCATGAAAATAGAACCGATCATGTCATTCCGGGCCGCGACCCGGAATCCAGTCCCCCTACCCCCCCCTCTAGATTCCCGATCGAGTCGGGAATGACACAAATGGGGTTTCTGCGCTCACGCATCTTTCCGTTAGCCGGAAGGATCCTTTTCTCAGAATGACAAACTTTAAACGCGAAGCGGTCATTTATCTATCCATCAGAATCTGACGCGTTGGGTATGGTAAAACTGAACTTTGATCCCTCTCCGGGATTACTTTCCACCCAGATTTTACCGCTGTGGCTTTCCACGATTCCTTTGGAAATCGCCAGTCCTAAGCCCGTGCCCCCTCGCCTGTGAGCCACACCACTTTCAAGTCGATAGAACCTATCGAATATTTTATCAGTGGCTTTGACTGGGATGCCGATACCCTGATCGGTAACAGTCACTAAATTTTCGCCGTCGACTTCACTGGCGTGCAAAGTGATCCTGGAACCTTTTTCCGAATAGAGGGCAGCGTTGGAAACAAGATTAACGATCACTTCTCCGATGCGTATCTCATCAACCTCGATTTGCGACAAATCTGGTGAGATATCGATTTCAAATTTGTGGTTACTCGTTAGACTGTTCAATTGATGTTCAAGCTGGTTTATAATCGATGGGATATCACTCTTCTTCCTGTACATGGTCATCATACCCGCTTCCATCTGGGACATCTCCATAAGGTTGGTTATTATATGGGAGAGTACATCTGATTCCTGACTGATGGTCCACAGGAAGTCCTGTGCAGTTTCACTGTCCCACTCTACATCCGGTTGTATGAGTGAATCTGAAAGCCCCTTGATCACTGTTAGTGGTGTACGGAGTTCATGAGATACACTGGCCAGAAGTTCCGTTCTCAATTTATCCAATTCGTCTAATGCTTCAGCTCGGGACGCCTCTTCCATCAACAACCCTTTTTCGATAGCGATACTGGCCTGGTGGCCTATGGTGGTTAGGAGGTATCTTTCTTCTTCAGTGAATTTACGTTCGCCGTGGGTGAAGGTGCACATTGCCCCAATGACATTATTTTTCGCTTTGAGAGGAACAAACATAGCGGAATTCAACTGTTTTTTCGAGACAATTGGTTCTGCTCCTTCGTCAATAGATTCTCTAGCATCTACAAACGATTCAACGAAAAAAGGCTCTCCCGACTGGGCGGCACTTCCCAATAGTCCTTTGCCTACTTCAATGGTTAATATGCTTTGGGTATCTTCTTCAGAAATTCCGCGATACGTTCTAAGAAACAGGTTGCCAGTGGATCTGTCATTCAAATAAACGGCGCCAGTGGTGATGTTGAGTAGCTCCAGTGTTTTATCCATCGTGTTGCTTAAAATCTCATCCAGATCAATGGATTGGCTAATGGTTTCCGCGATCTCATTCAAGACAACGAGTTCTCTATTACGCTGCAGTATCCGTTCCGCTGACAGCTTCTGCTCGGTAATATCGCTCCCGATAAAAGTCACAGCCACCACTTGGCCATCAGCTTTAATAGGCCCCAGCCGGTTATAATACCAGGAAGGTTTACCATAAGGGCCCATAGCTACTGATTCATAAGTGCTGGATTCACCTGTTGCAAAGACATGTTCAATGGACTTTCGGGCAATGTCATGATATTCAGGTTGTATGAAATCAAATACATCTTTCCCGATAACGTCTTCTTGTGTAACTCCGGGAACCGGATGATTCATAAACCGGATGGTGAAATTTTTATCTACGATAGTAATGTAATCCGGAGCGTTTTCCACCAACGAACGCCAGCGTGCCTCGGATTCCTGAAGCGCCTTATCAGCGCGTCTGCGTTCCGTGATATCGCGAGTCACGCCTTGTATCCCAACGGGTTTTCCATCCGGACTGCGGATGAGCGACATTATCATCTCTGTCCATACCGTCGTGCCATCTTTACAATACTGCTCCAGTTCAAGCAATGGTGTGCGTAATGGAAGATTTTCACCGGAGCTTTCGTATTCCATCTCTTCTTTCAAAGTAGCCAGCGCAACTTCATAGGAATCAGGAGTTAATGTCTCTTCTACTGACTGAGCCATTGCTTCCTCTAACGTACAACCTCTCAGTTTAGTTATGGAAGGGCTGAGATAGGTAAATCGCAAATCCATATCCACGGTCCAAATCACGTCGGCCGCGTTTTCGGCCAGCATACGGTACCGTTCTTCACTTTCGCTGAGCTGTTGGTTTATTTCAAGAAGTCTTTCCTGGATCAGATGCAGTTGCTCGTTAGTTGCTGTCAATTCCTCCGCATGGACTTGGATTGCATCATGTTGCTCCTTGAGCTTCACCTCAGCTTGTTTTCGTTCGGTAATGTCTCGAAAATTGACAACGATGCCGTTAACCGCGGGATTATCAAGAAGGTTATTGGCTGTGGCTTCAACATAAACCCAGGAACCATTCTTGTGTTTTACGCGAACTTCTCCCTGCATAAAGCTCCCGGATTCTTGACTCAATTGGTCAAATCCTGTTGCTCGTTCCGGAGCATCATCCGGATGCATACGTTCAAACCTATCAGCGACAGGCTCATCGGGTTTGTATCCCAGCAAACGTTCATATGAGGGACTGCGATAGCGAGCGGTTCCGTCCCGATTTAGAACTACGATCGCATCTTGTGAGTTTTCTATGAGCGATCGGAAATAATCCTCCGTGCGTTGAAGGTCCTCTTCTGCTCGTTTACGATGCACCGCTATGGCATAGAGATCAGCAAATCGTTTAATCGCAGCAAGTTTTCTCTTGTTATATCCATCTGTGGCATTGGCTAATGCAATTTGTCCAACCAGTTCGTTACCCATCAGCGCCGGGGCAGCCAGATAACCTGTGAGCGGTAAGTGACCTTCCGGCAGCCCGCCGGAACTTTTATGTTTTTGAGGAGAGTTGGTGTAGAAGGCTTCCCGGGTATTCAGTGCATGTCCCCAGAGGTTGGCGTATTTCCCATCATCTCCTATGGGAAAAGCGATTCGCTGATCTTTACTTTCAACTTGGCAAGAACTTCCCATCATTTGGGTAAGTGTGTGCCCCACGTTTTCTTTAGTTTCCGGATCGATCGAGGACACAAATCCATGTTCACTGTTGGTGATGCGCTTGGCAGACTCAAAGACAAGGGTAGCAAGATCGTTAAGAGAGAATTCTTGGGATATCATCGCTTGAGAGAGTTCAGCTAGCGATCCATTGACCGCAAGTTCCCACTCTAGGGCTTCCTCAGCACGCTTGCGTTTGGTGATATCACGGGAGACTACTGTGACACCTGCGAAGTCTGAAGCACTGTCTTTACGTATGGATATTTTGGCACTGTACCACGTTGTTCCTTCTGGCATCTCCAGATAATAATCAACTTGTTGTACAGCGCCAGAATTAATCACGTTTTTGATAGCATCGTCAAACAGGTCTACAGTATGAGAGGGCATGATATCCCTAAAAGACTTGCCAACGAAAACTTCTGGAGGAGCATATAGGTCTGGTCTATCGTGAGGCTGGTAATATTCGAGGAAAACACCGGCTTTATCTAGCACGAAGACTAGGTCATCCATAGAGGCCATGGTGGATTTCAGTTTCTCTTCACTTGTTTGTAGTGCAACCTCTGCTTGAACGCGCTCAGTCACATCGCGCCAGATACTGAGGATATTGCCGCTTTCCGTATCAGGAGTCTGTTCTAACAGTGAAGCATTGACGCTTAAATATCTCGTGCCGGCAACAGTCGCCCTCTGAAATTCAATGTCACTGCATACTCCGTCGATGTGGACTCGTTTCTCTAAAAAAGCCCAGCGTTGGATGGCGTCAGGGTCGAGTTGCTCCAACCAGACAGCAAGATTGGTATCCACAATATCCTCGCAATGCCTGCCCCAAAAACCGCAGAAGGTCTCATTGGCCATAACGATGTTTTGGGCTGTATCCGTGATGACAATACCATCACTGGAAGCACGCAACAGGGTCTCGAAGAAATCTGAGGCTTTTCGAGAAGAATTTAACTTGTGGTTGTCCGATGCTTCGCTCACCGTATTTCCTATTCAGAAGTGAGCCATTCTAGCATGAGGGGTTGCTTATGTCAAATTGGAAACATGCCTAATTGAGGAGAAGCCGTCGTGATGATGGGAGGAAGCTAAAGCACAATAATCTTCAATCCGCCTTCTCGTTTCGCTTCGGCGGACGAGAAGGCTTGGGTTTGATTCCCCGGGGCTTGCCCTGGGGTTCATACCGTTGATTCTTCCCCCGATCTTGAATAGAAGTTGGGATAGTGTTCGGGTAGCTATGGATCCGTTATGACTGAGTAAACTCAGCCATCATATCTTCGAGAAGTGCTAACAGACCTAGATCACCTTCCGTAACCAGTCTGCCGGTAGACCAAGCGTCCAGACGATTGAGTTCTCCGGACTGAATTGATTTCCAGTCATCTACTGTAACTTTGATAGTACAGTTCGGGTTTTCGATGGTGCCATCGTATCGGATGCCTTTCCCCTTGTCAGATATAAGATACCAGTCAGAGCCACCGGGCCCGGTGAAATGGAATTGGACACTTACCGTGATCTCGTTAATATCCGTCATTTCCTGTTTTTTCTCACCGGGGGAAGGCAAGCCCAGAAGGTCGGATAAGTGCTGGGTTGGGAAATTATTGAGTATCAAATCTTCTTCGATAGGTATACCTTGTTTAATGAATTTCTTCAGAACTGAAATTACGGTCATCCCGTATCGGAAAGTGGCCAAGACCTCATTGTAAAAGAGGTTTTCTACTTTCCATCCAGTGAGTTCTTCGTACCGTCTAACGACTTCTTCATCTTCCGGTGTACCCGGCAATCGAGGTAGACCGTAGCCCTTACTATGTTGCTTATCGAGGGTGAAAAACCAGGCCAGATCGGCTATGGGGTCTCCGATGAACGCCATCTCCCAGTCCATGATAGCCAGTACGTCCCTATCGGGATTGCTGAAAAGCGTGTTCCCAATACGGGCGTCACCCCAGCACAGAGTGATGCGTTCGGGTTCGTAGCGATTTTCTTTCAGCCATTCGAGGGTCGCTTCCATGGTAGGATGTGATTCTTGTGGGTCGTCTTTCAACCACTTGTTGAAGTAATTATCCCAATAGTCCAGTTGCATACTTATAGCATCAGCATTGCTTGTTGGTTCGCCAAGGAAAGAAAATCCCATTGCCTTCCAATCGAGTTTATGGATATTGGTCAGGGCTTCAAGTGACCCGTACCACATTTTGGAACGGTGTTCGGGAGTGGCTTCAAAGTACATACCGGAACCGTGGTAAGAAGGATAATCCGGTGGAACATCGCCTATAAGTTTTTCCATCAGGAAGAACGGGGCCCCGATGACAGATGGGTCCTCTTCCAGCCACAGCATGGTAGCTACGGGTACAGCAGTATCTTTGAGGATTCTCATTATGTGGAACTGATGTCCCAGCTCATATTCCGGAAAGACTCCCTGACCTCCAAGTGGTGCAGCCCGAAGGACGACACCTTTGGATACTTGTTGCCCATCTCCTTCCCACTTTATATCAAAGAGAAGAGTTTCGCTGGAGAGTCCCATTCCCGGCTTTTCTAAATCTGAGAGCGATAAGTTTTTAGCCTGAGGCATCTTCTGTTGAACCCAGGTTTCAAGTTTTGATTTTTCCTCAGTTAGATTTTCTGCCATTTGTCTTCCCTCCTTGGTTCGGCTAGTACGGACTTGCGTAAATCCCTGTAATTACCTCCGTTTCCTCCTTCGACAAGTCGCTTACGCGCCAAAGCTCCAGCGACGGCGCGCTCAGGGCAAACGGATGCAAGTCCCAATGAATAAATAGACCGTTCGTGCTGAGCCCAGTCGAAGTGCGAATGTGCATAATAATACCCTTCCATGCAACCGAGCACTAGTGCCTATTAGTATCCTTCGAACCCATACTTGGGATACTTCCCGATCATTACCAGTTCGAAGATACCGTAACCGACCTCATTGCCGCAGCGTAGCTCACAAGCCAGGTCCTCGATAAAGTGAACCTCTGCTAATGCCTGGGGATCGGTAATATCGATTTTGTGCCCGTCAATAAAGTAAGGACCCATCCATATGCCGTGGGTAAAATCTCGGAATCCGAACATCCCCCCTGCTTTTAAATAACAAGCATTTAAAGGTTTTGCCGATATCTCCTTTCGGGAGCCGTCAGCAGCGATGAGCGTGATATCCGCTGATGTTATTTGCCGGATGTCCGGTCGGAAGGTGTAGTTGTGCTTGATATCAACCAACGGAAGCTCTTCTTTTCCGCTCCCATACGGATAGAAAATGGCACCGCTGAATACCAGAGGTGTTCCGTCCCAGTGTTCTCTTCGATGAAACGTAGCACCCCAGTTATCAAACTGGTATGTTATGAAATTGTGGACATATCCTTCCGGAATTTCGCCCGGTTGGACACCCATTTCCGGGACACCCCCACCCCGCCGGACACCCCACGAGTGATCCCTTTCACAGCGCCAGTTTTCCTTATCAAGCTGGTAAGTCTGCCCATCGACCTTAATCCAGCCTGTGGGCCTACCTGCCTGAACGTAGCGCACTACGTTCTCCTCGACCCTGCCGCGGACTCTGGCGAATTGCGAGTTTTCTTCATGGGCCGGCATGGTTCCTTCCCAGAGGATGTCATAGCTGACGTCGTACTCGTTCTCTTCGAGGACACTTCGTACTTTTTTGAGGGGTTCGACTATCTCATAGAAAAATGGTCCGACCCTTACATCATCGATGGCCGGACGGAGTTCACGCGATGCGCGAACGGTATAGACGGTCTTGTTTTCAATAGTAACCGATACGTAGGAATCGATGATGTTTCGGTTGGGATAATAACCGAAGGAGTTGACCAGCGATAGCTTGCCGGAGATGTCATGGACGCTAAACCAGGTCCTTTCCGTCCATTCTCTGGCGCTGGTATCGGGATGGTCAAAAGTGGATACAATCTGGTGGCACAGGAATTCGTCATATTTAGTTAGCATGTTTCTCCTTTTGCAAGATAAGAATCAATAAGTAGCCGATAGCGTGCTTATATCACCTTCGACCTACGTTGTCAACTCGGAGATATGCATTCTTTGAACATGTTTTGGGGATTTTGGATTGCAGATATTGTGAGTGGATTGTGATATATCTGCCTGTCAGACTGTCTAATAAAATCATCGCGAGAACCAGATACCGCCACTGCCGATATGCGCCAGGACAGAAACACTTTTCATGTCATTCCGGACTCGCAGACTGTGTCACAATGCGTTTCAATAAAGCACTCTGGGCAACTTGCACATTTTTGTTTTGTGGATAAACCAGGCAAATCAAAATGTGGATTTTGACTTGGTACTCAATCCGTGCTTTTCATGCAACCGGTACATGTTACTTAAAAAGCATCCTCACTGCTTACTATGTTTTTAGAATTGCTAACCGATTGGGCTCTGTTGCACAATTCAGCCCAATAGAGCCAAAGTGATTAGTATCCTTTCTTCTTCCTTTGGAATTATGTTACCGGGCATGTTTTGGGCATACCTAGCCCAGTCATAAGATTCATTACTTTGCAGCGAAGGCGCACCTCGATGCATTGACTATCCAACTTT
>JABMQN010000120.1 GCA_013203045.1 Chloroflexota bacterium | reverse complement strand
TCATATGAGCCTGATGATGAGGCCACCTTTACTCAATTTCAATGGAGGTTGACTGTCGGATTTCTACGGAGAATTATGCGTCTGTCTATAAAAGATTTGCGAATCAAAGAGGCAGTGGATGCTGATCCCCTATACGTAAAATCTCTTTGGCTGCCTTGATAAAATCATAGAACAGGGGATGAGGCCGATAGGGACGGGAGAGGAATTCGGGATGGGCTTGTGTTCCCACCATCCATGGATGATCTGCAATCTCTGCTATTTCAACAAGGCTACCATCTGGAGAAAGCCCGCCTATTACCAGGCCACCTTTTTCCATCACATCTCTAAAATCATTATTGAATTCAAAACGATGTCGGTGACGTTCGTACACTTGGGTTTCTTTATAGGCTTCAGCTGCTTTTGTGCCAGGAACCATAACACAGGGATAACTGTCCAAGCGCATAGTTCCGCCTTTATCTTCAATTGAGCGTTGTTCAGGAAGGAGGTCGATTACCGGATAACAGGTATCGGGAACGAACTCCGTGGAGTTTGGATCACATGAATTTAAAACACTTCGGGCATACTCGATAACCAATACGTGTACGCCCAGACAAAGTCCAAGATACGGCACTTTATTTATCCTGGCATATTTGGCGGCCTTGATCATTCCCTCTATTCCACGGTGCCCAAAGCCACCCGGTACGATAATCCCCTGAACATCATCAAGGACCGATTCAGCCCCGTCTTCTTCCAATTCTTCAGAGTCAATCCAGAGGATATCTACATCTCGATTATGTGCCAGTGCGGCATGACGTAAAGATTCTCTCACCGAGATATAGGAGTCTTTTAGTTGCACATATTTGCCAACAAGAGCTATTGTGATGGATTCCTTGGGGGCTTTCATACGCTCCACCATGTCACGCCACTCCGTAAGATCTGACTTACCCGCCGACAAACCCAGTTTATCGACTATGTAATCACCCAGACCTGCCTCATCAAGAATGAGGGGAACTTCATAGATGTTTGACACAGTAATTAACGGAATGACGGCCTTCTTTTCCACATTGCAAAAGAGAGAGATTTTGTCCCTATGGTCATCGGGAACGGGGTAATCACTGCGACAGATAATTACATCCGGTTGGATACCAATGGAACGAAGCTCCTTAACACTGTGCTGCGTCGGCTTCGTCTTAACTTCTTCAGACGCCGAAACGTAGGGAAGGAGTGTCACATGGATATACAAAACATTGTCTATTCCCAGATCAGCACGCATTTGCCTAATTGCTTCTAAGAATGATTGTGCTTCGATATCACCAACTGTTCCGCCGATTTCCGATACAACGACATCTGCCTTATTTACATCAGCCACTTCCATGATCTTCTTTTTCATCAGGTCAGTGACATGTGGTACAACCTGGATAGTACCTCCCAAGAAATCGCCTCGCCGTTCCTTTCCGATAACGCCAGTATAAATCTGTCCTGAAGTTATATTCGATGCCTGAGTGAGATTCTCATCGGTGAAACGTTCGTAATGCCCGAGATCGAGATCGGTTTCAGCGCCATCCTCAGTAACGAAAACCTCCCCGTGCTGATATGGAGACATGGTACCGGGATCAACATTAAGATAGGGGTCTAATTTCTGGAGGGTGACGGAGATTCCTCGGCTCTTGAGGATTCTCCCGATGGAGGCGGTAGCAATCCCCTTACCTACTGAGCTAACTACACCGCCGGTGACAAAGACATACTTTGTCATATTCTTTCCATTGCATGATAGAAAATTCTGTTCAATGTTGTCAACCCTGGAATTAAAACCCTTTTCGAAAAGGTTTTGTGTACACTCACGATAATTTACCGCATGTTTTATTATGCTACGAAAAGCTTGTCCGAAGCGAAGACGGGATCGCTGGTGATGTTAATCCCAAGCCGGCGAAGCCCCTTCTCGTCTCCAGGTGGAGGGATATGGGTGATATGAGCCTCGCACCCGCGTAGTTGCGGCAACTGCTTCACTGCCAGGTCAGCAATAGGATTGGTGGTAGCGGCAATGCTCAATGCTATCAGGACCTCTCGCACATCAAGACTTATAGATTCGCGTTTGAAGATGTCTTTCTTCAGATTAGCAATCGAATCAATAATGTTGTCACCGAGCAACTCAGCATGTTTGGGAATATCAGCAAGTTTTTTAACGCTGTTCAAAACAAGGCTGGAAGCAGCATGCATAAGGGGTGAGTTCTTACCTGTGACAATAGACCCATCCGGCAATTGAAGGGCTGCACCAACAAATACTCCTCCGATTCCCTTGTCGACAGACGCTTCTGCATCTTTCGCAACCATATGAGCCGGTTCCACCGTCGGACGGTTTTTCGGTTTAACCTGGTATTGCTCCATAAGTGCTTCAACCCGCTGCACCGATTCTGCATCGGCCTGACCAGTAGCATATTCACATGAATATCGGAAAAAGCGCCGAATGATTTCCTGCGTAGCAGCCTCTGCAGCAACACTGTCATCAACTATTGCAAATCCGGCTCGGTTTACACCCATATCTGTAGGCGACTGGTATATCGACGCAGATCCGGTAATTTTTTCAAGTATTCTTTTTAGCAGAGGGAACGCCTCGACATCACGGTTATAGTTCACAGCAGCTATTCCGTGAGCTTCCAAATGATGAGGATCGATCAGATTGATATCACGAA
Source organism: Chloroflexota bacterium (assembly GCA_013203045.1). GTDB lineage: Bacteria > Chloroflexota > Dehalococcoidia > SZUA-161 > SpSt-899 > JABMQN01. The sequence goes on along the minus strand of JABMQN010000120.1, from coordinate 11,527 downwards.
GATCAGCAGTAGCAGCCTCATAGGCTGCGTTTACTGGGTGTTTCAGAGGCAAGTTCCAGATCGGGAAGGTCTCAAACTTGGCATAACCCGCATTCACCCCTCGACGATGCTCGTGGTACACCTGTGATAAACATGTAGCCATCTTACCACTATTGGGTCCAGGAGCATTGATCACTATCAGTGGACGATCCGTTTCAATAAAGGGATTGGCTCCATACCCTTCATCGCTCACTATCCGATCAATATCGAAGGGATAGCCTTCAATAGGGCGATGCGTGTAGACTCGAACTCCGCGTCTCTCAAGTTTAGTTTTGAAAGCGACTGCTGCTGGCTGGTCCGTGAAGCGGGTGATCACCACAGCTCGAACTTCGAGCCCCCAGCCGCGAAGATCATCAATCAGTTTAAACGTGTCCGCATCGTAGGAGATGCCAAAATCAGCCCTCATCTTTTTCCGTTCGATATCACCGGCAAAAATACACAGTATAATTTCCACTTTATCCTTCAGTCTGTTCAAAAGACGCATTTTCACATTGGGATCAAATCCCGGTAGAACGCGGGAGGCATGATAGTCGTACAGCAACTTTCCACCAAACTCCAGGTACAGCTTATTATCAAAGCATCCAATGCGCTCTAGAATTGCTTCGGTCTGGGTAGAAAGGTATTTCTCATTGTCAAAGGCAATATCGCTCAATTTCATTATCCCTTCTTAAATATTTCAGATTTTTCCCAACCGGACAATTGGCGATGATCTTAAGATCGTATGGTAACTCACATCAGAATATACATTCGAATAAAGGCCCAGTTTATACGGGTAGTAACGGTTCCTTGTCTCTTGAGGGCTTGCCAAAAAGAGGGGGTAGATATCCCTTTGTCTGTAAAACTACCTACACTTCCGGTGACAAAGAGATACTTTGCCATGATCTTCTTACCTCTGCATGATAGAGAAATTTTGGTAATGTTGTCAACCCCGAATAATTGGCATGAACTTGACGAATTCAGCTTAGAGCTATATCATGGCCCATATAGAGAAACAGTTGCTCACAGCCACTTGTTAAACAATTATGATTCATAACTAGCCACACTTGAAAAACTTCGGAGAATTTTGATATGAAAGCAGTTATCTTGGCTGCCGGCGAGGGGAAAAGGATGCATCCTCTCACATACACCAGACCCAAAGTCATGGTGCCATTGGCTGGCAAGCCCATACTTGAGCATGTACTTCTGGAAATCAAACAAGCTGGAATAAATGACTTCGTTTTCATCGTTGGGTACTATGACCAGGCTATAAGAGACTACTTCGGGAATGGCGAGCGTTGGAACGTCAACCTTACTTTCTTAACACAACGAAAGCAGCTCGGCACAGCCGATGCAGTACGAACCACAAGCAGCCTAATCGATGACAACTTTCTTCTGGTTAATGGCGATGCGGTAGTCAAAGGCGGGGATATTAGCCGAATAGTTGCTACAGGCGAGAACACTATGGGACTGGTTCAGTTGGACGATACTACGGATATGGGGGTGGTCGAGGTTGACCAGGGAAAGGTATTGAGAATCCATGAAAAGGTAGAAAAGCCCCCATCGAACCTGATCAATGCCGGGGTATATTTGTTGACCCCGGAAATATTCTCCGCGATTTCATCTACTCCCAAATCGCCTCGAGGTGAGTATGAACTTACTGATTCCCTGCAACTGTTGATACAGAATAACATTCCGCTTCGCTACGAGATGATCGGAACGTGGATCAACGTAAGCTACCCGTGGGATGCGCTTCAGGCAAATGAAGACCTGTTAGCTGAGATGGAACCGGTTAACGATGGAACTGTAGAAAACAACGCAGTCCTGAATGGCACTATCTCAATCGGGGCAGGAACTGTAATAAGGTCTGGGTCTTATATCAACGGGCCAGTGATTATCGGAGAAAACTGTGAAATAGGTCCCAACTGCTTCATCCGCCCGAGCACGGCCATAGGAGATCGTTGCCATATTGGTGCTTCAGTGGAGATAAAGAACTCAATTATAATGAGCGATAGCAAAGTTCCGCACCATAACTATATCGGGGACAGTATCATCGGGGAAGACTGCAATCTTGGTTCTGGTACGAAGGTGGCAAATTTAAGACTGGATAAAAAGAACGTACGTGTGGGAGATATCGATACCGGCCGTCGCAAGTTAGGGGTAATACTTGGAGATAGAGTCCAAACGGGCATCAACTCATGTCTCAACGTTGGCTGTTGCATTGGTAATGACAGTTACATCGGCCCGGGAGCAGTCGCTAGTGGGATGATTCGGCCAAAGGCAAAGATCTTCTAGCCGGGAGGTATTATTGCTATGGTTCAAGACATGGAGAACACGCCATGACGGGAGATACTGAAGCAAGAATAACCCAAGCTATCATTCTAGCTGCCGGGGAGGGGCAAAGGCTGAAGCCATTTACCAAGCTTATCCCCAAAGTAATGCTTCCCATTGCAGACAAACCGATTATTCAATATGCAATCGAAGCTCTGGCACAAAACGGCATACGCCGAATCGTAATGATTGTTGGGTACAGAAAAGAGAATGTACAAGATTACTTTGGTTCAGGCCGGGATTTCGGAGTGGAAATCGAGTATGTGATCCAACGCCAGCAATTGGGCACTGCTCATGCTTTGAAGCAGTCAAAGGATCTGGCTGACGGCCGGTTCCTATTAGTTTCAGGCGACAACATGATTGCTGCCGATACCATCGCTCCCCTGGTGAATGCCACCTCAAACACCATGCTCATCAGAACACACGATGATATATCCAGATACGGGGCAGTAATCGTACAAGATGGCCTTGTGAAAGAAGTTATCGAAAAACCTGAGGAAAAAGTCAGTAGCCTGATAAACACTGGTACATATGTTTTCGACAAAACAATTTTCGATTTCATTGGCGGTGAAGTGAGACTGACGACTGTCATTCAAGGTATGATAGCTCAGGGCCACGAGATTGTCGCACAGCATACTGAGAATGTCTGGCTTGATGCAGCATATCCATGGGACATTTTGAAACTGAACGACCTGACCCTCAGTAATATTTCTCCAAGCGTTGGGGGCTCCATTGAAGATGGTGTGACCATGAAAGGTCCGGTTTCCGTTGGGGATGGAACTGTTATAAAAGCAAACAGCTATGTCGTAGGTCCCGTTATCATCGGCGCAGATTGCGAAATCGGTCCGGGAGCTTGCATTCTTCCTGCCACCAGCATAGGGAATAGTGTATCTATTTCCCCATTCAGTGTGGTTAGAAACAGTTCCATAGGTCACAATGTTACTGTTGGCCCAAGTGCCTCCATTCAAGACTCTATCATCGCTCCCGGAACAGTAATCGGGAGCCATTTTTCCACTCGAAGTGGCGAGACCGTTATTGCAGTGGAAAACCAGTATCATCAGGTTAAGATGGGGGCTATTATTGGCAACTATTCTGAGTTGGAGGACAATATCATTATCGAACCCGGGATCATTATTGGTAATAACTGTAGAATAAAAGCCTTGAAAGTTATTAGTGAGAGTATTCCGGATGGCGGTCTAGTGGTGTAATTATGTGTGGTATCGTTGGCTATGTGGGTTACAGGGAAGCCCATCCTATCATTATCGAATCCCTCAAAAGATTGGAATATCGAGGATATGATTCCTGTGGCATCGCTGCTTTAGGAGATAAACTCGTGGCTCTCAAAGATGTAGGCCGAGTGGTCGATTTCGAAAAGAATTCGCCGCGTCTCCATGGCAAAATGGGCATTGGGCACACACGATGGGCAACACACGGGGCAGTAACGGCAGCAAATGCACACCCTCATCTCGATTGTAACGGCAAATTTGCTGTTGTGCACAACGGTATCATAGAGAATTTCCAAAAACTGAGAGAAGTTCTGGAAAAAGAAGGGCATCATTTCAATTCCGATACGGATACCGAAGTTATAGCCCATTTAATCGAGAAATACTATCAAGGCGACCTGGTAGAAGCCGTATCAAAAGCACTGGCAGATATCACTGGCACCTATGCCGTTGTCGTGACGGCCGAAGGTCACAACGAACTTATTGCAGGTAGAAGAGAGAGTCCACTTGTGCTTGGAGTCGGCGACAAAGAGAATTTTATCGCCTCTGATGTAGCTGCGATTTTGGATTATACTGATAGAGCGATCTATCTCGAAGATGGAGACACCTGTATTGTTACCGAAGATACTATTGAAATAAGCAACAACAACCAGAAGATTAACAGAGAAACTCATGTGATCCCTTGGAGCGTGGAAGACGCCCAAAAAGCAGGATACGAGCATTTCATGCTCAAAGAGATACATGAACAACCCAAGACTATCGAAAATACTTTGAGGGGACACACCACCTCCGAAAGACCTGTGACACTGTTCGGGATAGAAAAGGAGCAGCGCTTGGAGGACGTCACTCTGATCGCCTGTGGAACTTCATACCACGCCGGACTTATCGGTGAATACATGCTCGGCAAGCTTTGCAAAGTTCCCACGCGAGTCAAGATAGCCTCGGAATTCGATCCCAGTTGTATGGCACTGGACAGAACTTTGATCATTGGAATAACTCAATCCGGTGAAACAACTGATACGCTACGCGCAATCAAACACGCCAAAACTCTGGGATGTCCAACCATTGGGATCACCAATGTACAGGGAAGTAGCGTCACTCGCATTGCGGATCAGATTCTTTACACCCAATCGGGCCCGGAAATTGGCGTTGCTGCAACCAAAACCTTTTTGGCTCAACTAACTGCACTATACCTGTTAGCTTTGTCTTCTGCCCCACTCGATGTAAAGAATTACGAAAGCTACATGACAAAACTGAAAACCCTACCCCAAAAAGTACAACGGGTACTTGATGACGAACAAACAATTGCCAAGCATGGGCAGCAGCTAGCCAAATATGAAAATGCTTTCTTTGTTGGTAGAGGCATCAGTTACCCCGTAGCTATGGAAGGAGCCCTGAAGTTAAAGGAGATATCATACATTCACGCGGAGGCATATGCAGCGGGAGAAATCAAGCACGGACCTTTCGCATTGCTCCGCTCTAACACACCAGTCATAGCCATTGCTCCTAAAGACCACACATACGATGCAATACTCACCAGCATCAAAGAAATAAAAGCAAGAGGTCCGGAGGTCATTGCATTGGCTCAAGAAGACGACGATGAAATTGAGCAATTCGTCGATGTGGTCATTCGAATACCGGAAATTGACCCTCTGTTTTCACCTTTTTTAAATACAGTAGCGCTACAGCTTCTGGCTTATTATGCAGCCAAAGAGCGTGGATGTGAGATTGATCTCCCCGTAAACCTGGCAAAAAGCGTAACCGTACCTTAAATCACGGGTTATCCGAACTCAACTGTCTTTGGGAGCGAGTTCACTCATTACTTCTTCGACAAGGCGAATCCCTTCATCCACCAGCTTTTGCGTCTCAGATTCGCTCGTGGCCTCCGTCATGACTCGGATGATCGGCTCGGTTCCGCTGGCACGAATTAGCATCCACGAATCATCGAAATCGAGGCGTACCCCATCGAGAGGATTTATCTCGTTTGGGTTCAACGAAGGGGCTCGTCTCCCAATTAATTCCATGGCTGATTCTTTCAACTCATTCGGGCAACCGACCTTCTCTTTCCCCAACGAGAACCGAGGGAATTTCTCAAAGAACTCTCTGATCTCAGCAGGGGATGAAATGCTACTGAGCAGAGTTAGAGGTGCAACCATCGATTCCGGATAGCATCCCATCTCCGGCATTATGTATACGCCCACATCCTCTACACCAATAGCCGCATCCGATTCCCGGACCAGATGCGCCAAATATACATCACCAACCTTACCTCTGACTACCTCAGCACCCACGTCTTTCAACGCAAGATCCATCAATTCCCCAACCTCGATCGTAGCGGCAACTTTCTTTTTACCGCTGTTTTTAACCGCCAGCCATGATATAAACGTGACCATTTCAGTAAATCCCAGAAACCCTTCCCTATCACAAAAGACCACTCGATCGGCATCTCCATCAAAGCATATTGCCAGATCAGCGTCTTTCTCCTTCAAGAAATCCACGGTGCCTTTTAGTGTTTTGCCGGTGGGCTCCGAGGGTCTTCCCGGGAAGTTACCGTCGGGTTCATCGTTGACTGGAATGATATTGAGTCCGAGCTGTGAAAACAGATTACTTGCGAATCCCGAAGCCGCACCATTTCCCGGATCAACAACTATTTTCATTCCTCGATTGAGATTGGTGTTTGAGAACATCTCTAACAATCGAGTAATGTACTTCTCCTTCGCCGAATTATCAGTATGCAATGTCCCCTTTCTGGCACGAAAGTCCTTTCGCCTGTAAACCGCTTCTATCTCATCTTCCTGCGCAATGCTATAGCCAATCGTATCCCGATTGAACACCTTTATTCCGTTGTACTCCGGGGGATTGTGAGAGGCCGTGATCATCAATCCAACATCAAATTCCATTTCGCGCGTGAGGAAAGCAAGTGCCGGAGTTGGGAGGATGCCCAGATGAGTCACATCAATCCCTGCAGAAACCAGGCCTGTAGTAACCGCATCTCTGACCGTTTCCCGACTCAAGCGCGTATCGGTTGAGATGCAGACCCGTGATCCCTCGGATAGAGTAGCGCCAAGCGCTTTTCCAATGTCTTGACAGAAATCGGGAGTCAGCAATTCCCCCACAACACCTCTGATTCCACTAGTTCCGAACAGTCGCATAATAACTCCAATCTTGCATTATTGATGATTATAATGACTACCCTCAAAGTAGGCAAGGTGCGAATAGCAACAAAGTAAAACACTCCCCACAAAGTAAGAAAAAGGGCCGCCATTCAGGCGACCCTCATACTAAAATACGGTTACCAACCTCTGCGTATGATCAGGCTTTGAGGGACGATTGCCTTCTTCTCATTAACACCACCCCGGCAACAATGAACACGAGTACCGCCAATCCCATTCCCCAACCGTTGATTGCGGGGATTGCACCACTACTACCTTCATCAACATCTTCACCATCCCCAACTCCAATCGCCCCACCACTCGAGCCGCCATCTAACGAGTTTTGAGCACCTGGAGAAGGTGCACCGAGTACTGTGAAATCCCCACTATCAGCATTGGTATCAGAACCATCCGGATAGCGTCCGGCAGATTTATCCTTACCAGGCTTAGGGGCATTATCCGCGGTATTCCCATCATCCCAGCTACCATACGCCACACTGTCAATCACAACTCCGCCATTATTCAAAATGATCGTATCACCAGAATTATTCAAGGAAAAACTAAAACCAGATCCCTTCAACAACAGCAAATAATCACCCGCCACTATCGTTCTTCCTTCGAGGGAGGAAGGTTTGTTTGTTCCGTCTTCGATGGTCCAACCGCTGAGATCAATATCTTGCGATCCCGGATTGTATAGCTCTATCCATTCAGTCTGCTGAACCGTACCGGTATCGGCTACAAACTCATTTATTTTCACCTCTACTGAATCAGCCGATGCAGTCACAACAGATAACATCAGCGCTGTCAGTATCACAATACCAAGTACAATTACATTTAAATTTCGCAGCTCAACTTTCTTATTCATACTTTTAAAAATCTCCTATTCAGGCATGTACACACATGTGAGAACCACACCAGAGTAACCCTTGAGCAGTGGAAATGAATGAAACGATCTCTAGATTGAGATTATCATTTGTGGAGCTGGAGGGACTCGAACCCTCGACCTATTGACTGCCAGTCAATCGCTCTCCCAGCTGAGCTACAGCCCCATGCCCTATTATATTAACAAAAAGTCTTCATCAACACAATCTGACATTGCATAATTATGTTGAAATGCTATAGCAATTTTTGTGTGAAAATCCCCCGCCAAAAACATGGAAAAACAGCCTGTAGACCGATTAACTATCCAAAATACCGTGTCCCTCAACGATATTGAGTCCCTGGCTCAAGGTTACATCCTGAATTGCAGATGTGAAGCCAAGTCCCCAAAAACAATAGCTATATATGAGCTAGTATTAAGAAATTTCCTCTGGTTCTGTCATCAGAATCACTACCCTACCGAACCTAACAGTATCAACGCTGACCATATCAGGGAGTTTCTTTGGTATCTCTCCAGTTCAACGAATAGATGGGGTACTGCTAACCCTCGTACAAAGAAACCAGCTAGCAAAACCACTGTAGGTGACTATCACCGTAGTTTGCGTACTTTTTTCAAATGGTTAGAGCGTGAACAGCTTATTAGTGACAATCCGTTTAATCACTTGAAAACACCAAAGCCCGACAAAAAAATCATCCAAGCATTGACTCCAAACGAGGTGAAAAAGCTACTGAAAACATGTTCAGGGAAGAACGCTTTTGATACTCGTAACAAAGCTATTATCAGCATCTTACTTGATTGTGGTTTACGGATATCAGAGTTGGCTGGACTAACATTGGAGGACGTTTCATTAAATAATGGAACACTTTTAGTGAAAAACGGTAAGGGTGGAAAGCAAAGGACTGTTCGTATTGGTACACAAGCTCAAAAAGCATTATGGAGATATGTGAGTATCTATCGTAAAAGTCGGTCCAAGCAATTGTTCTTGAATAGAATTGGAGAGCCTCTGGACGTTGTTGGTATGACCATCCTGATAAGGAGATTAGGAGACAAAGCTAAAATCAAAGTTCATCCCCATAAACTACGTCACACTTTCGCAATCAGTTTTTTGCGGGCTGGTGGTGATGCTTTTAGTCTTCAATATCTTCTTGGACATAGTACACTTCAAATGACTCAACGATATCTTCAAAGTTTAAATGCTGATGATGCAATAAATGCCCACCGAAAATTTAGCCCTTTGGATAATATGCAGATGTAGGTTTGTATTATTTGGAAGTATTACCCCACTGCGATAATACTTGTATAACTAACATAAGGTCCCCAAAACTTTCAAGAAATGGGGACCTTCTTTTGTTAGCTGATTTGTATGGCTTATTTGGATGGATTATGAGGTATATTAGAAACCGCTACCATCAGGGTCACCATCACCAGAGTTTGGTGCAGGTCCGTCCCCTCCAATGCCACTCTCATTTGGTCCCGCTGGCCATTCAGTCCCTTGCACGAAACCACTACCATCAGGGTCACCATCGCCAGAGCTTGGTGCGGGTCCAGCACCAGCTAATACTGAACTCACACCAATAGCAGATAAGATTACCGCAACCAAGAGACCAATAACGACTACCTTTTTCATTTTTCAAACCCTCCTCAAATATCACAACGTATTTTCTGGTAAGAGTGTCAGGTCTATTTTTATTTAACTGCAAATATTCAAGTTTTCTGTCTGTGATGCAGTAGTCTTGTAAATACCAATCCCCCGAAAATTCAGTCCTTTGGATAATATGAAGATGTAGGATTCTGCGGGACTCCTTCACTGTTAAGTTCTCGTGAATGCTCTTCCCGATATTTCTCAATCAACTCCCGAACTTTGGCATTGATAGCTTCTTCCCATGCGTCTCGTCCTAAATCGGGATTACTGGTGATTTCAATAAGTGCTTCATGTAATTCGTCGGCGTATTTCATTGGTCTGTCTCCATAACCACTACAGATTACCTCATATAAATCCACGCCGTATGTGACTAAGCTCACACTGAATGCATCTTTTATTGGATAATAATAGCCCCAAAAATTTAACGCTCCATGAAGACGTAGTGTGCATATTGTGTAGGGTAGTGTAGGGTATGTAGGGTTCTGGTGGGATACAGGAATTCTTCCTAGATACTATATAGCAACCAATATACTTATATGTTGTAGACAATTCCGTGACACATTTTCAGCGACATGACACAAAAATCAGGTTATGGTAGCATAACTTCTGGTATATTTACACACGGTTTATCTATACCACGAGGTTTATGGATGGCTCTTCAGATTGACGAGGCAATTCTCAAGAAAACCACGGAATGCCCTAATGAACTCAAATGTTTGAATAGGGCCGAATATCCACTATGCCGTGCCGAAAACCGACCACCTGTGGGGGACTACGGCATTTTCGTTATAACTATAGAGAGGAATTCATGTTCATACAAAATACCTTTTGGGTATAGTCACATGTGCAAGTGCCCCACCAGAATGGAGTTATACAAGCGACACAAGAAATAGAATCTTACAAGATACGAGGTGTCTAAAATTATTCTCACGAAGACGTTTGAGATGGATAATGCCAAAGCGAGTCGGATACCGACTTTCTTCAACATGTGGGGATTTTCAATATATAAAAAACTTCCCAATTATTACAAATTCAAAAGGGGTTCCAGTTTGACGACCTTCTACAAATTTGATGTGAGAAGATGCCCTACTACCGTGGATGTTACCTTGATTGAAGGTGAAGATGATAATCTGCAAGTTATGGTTAGTTATGATGTTAATGGAAAAGGATTTAAATTCAGTTCTGGAGATTGTCAAAAGATAATATCTGAGATTGATTCTTTGGAAGTATTTGCAAACTCCAAGTAGAATATTCACCCTAAAAAAATTTGGTAGCCAAACAAATCATTAAACTCCGACACCCAAAAAAGTCGTCCTCAATCCCCGACACGAATCACCGTCCATGCAGAATTAGAAACTAGACATGGTATAATTCTGCAATACTATTGGCAATTCCTTGGGGAAATTAGCTATTGGGAGAGTAATATGACATATAAGGTTCACCGATTAGAAATCAATATGGAAAAAGACCAGAGCAAGTTGGAGCAATTCTTGAATGGTCTGGATGGTGAGGTGGTGTCAATAATCCCGAATAATAAGAAAATGTCCTTACTTCAAATCTATGGGGTTACGTCCAAAATAGATTTTCTGCTGATTGTTGAGAGACTTAAGTAGATAGTGGGGGTTAGAGAATGAATAAAGACGATTTCACCAGATACTACGAAGAATATAACAATCACGGTGCTGATGGTGTTTCTGGTTTCTACACAGATGATGTCATCTTTGAATTTCAGGGTAATAAATTGAATGGAAAGGAAGCGGTCCTAAAATATTTTAGGCAGCTTCATTTGGTTTTCACAGAAATAATGAAACCGCAAGAAATATTTGTAGAAGGTGACAAAGCAGCGGTTGAAGTGAAAAACGAATTTGTAGCGAAGGTTGATATACCAGATTTCCTCGGTAAGTCACTTAAGGTCGGGGAATCAACTACTGCTAGATTCGGTGCTTTCTATGATATCAGGGATGGGAAAATAGCACATGTGAGGATTTATAGTCTTTGATTATTCTTGCTTAGAATGGGTCAGGACAAGTAGTATCTTCACATACAAACACATTGCCGCTGCTGTCCCACTGGTAGTATGCCTTAAGTGGATATGAACTATAAAGTACATAAACTGAAATTTCTTCCTCAACTGGAATCTCTTCCTCAGAAAAGAAGATGAGGTAAGCTGAAAAAAGTGGACACCAAAGTCAGATAGAATAAAAAGGCGGAGGTGTTCAGATGAAGGGGATTCCCCAGGGAAGGTACACGAAGGAGTTTCGGGAAGAGGCGGTGAAGCTGGTAG
>JABMQN010000119.1 GCA_013203045.1 Chloroflexota bacterium | reverse complement strand
GGGGCACGATGCATCGTGCCCCTACCGAATTCTGACAACTGAGTACTAACTAGAAGACAAGGAACTCTCTTTGTTCCCCAAAGACCTTGCGTAGCACACCACAAATCTCTCCGATTGAAGCGTAGGCCTCCACGCATTCTATGATTACCGGCATGGCATTATCTGTGCTCTTGGCTACTTCTTCCAGTTTAGCCAGTGATTGTTGAACCTGATCGTTATCTCTATTGGCTTTCACCTTGGCTAAACGATCGCTTTGCTTGGCAGCTTCGGCAGCATCTACCCGGATGATATCAGCAATAGGTGCAGTCTCAGAGACAAACTTGTTGAGGCCTACTACCACATGTTTTCCGGCGTCGATGCGCTGCTGAGTCCTGTAGGAACTTTCCTGAATCTCGCGCTGCTGGTATCCGTTTTCAATAGCCGAAAGCGCTCCGCCCAGCTCATCGATTTTCTCAATATAAGCCTTTGCCTTGGCTTCCATATCGTCGGTGAGTGATTCAATCAGGTAAGAACCACCGAGTGGGTCAACCACATCGGCAACACCGCTTTCGCTGGCCAGTATCTGCTGCGTTCGCAGTGCGATTGTCACCGCGTCTGCGCTGGGAGTGGCGTATGCTTCATCCCATGAGTTAGTGTGCAGTGACTGGGTTCCGCCAAGAACCGCAGCCAGCGCCTGAATGGCTACCCGCACAACGTTATTAATAGGCTGTTGAGCGGTAAGGGTGTGACCGCAGGTTTGAGTGTGGAACCGGAGCATCATGGAACGTTCTTTCTGGGCATTGAAACGCTCTTTCATGATCTTGGCCCAGAGTCTTCGAGCAGCACGAAATTTGGCTACTTCTTCCAGCAGATTGTTGTTAGAGGCGAAGAAGAAGGAAAGCCTGCCGGCAAAGGCATCTACGTCAAGTCCGGCTTTTATGGCCGCTTCAACGTAAGCAATACCATCTGACAAGGTGAAGGCGATTTCCTGAGCCGCACTGGAACCGGCTTCGCGAATGTGATATCCGCTGATACTAATGGTATTCCAGCGGGGAACATTTTCTTTACAGTAAGCAAAGATATCGGTGATCAACCGCATTGAAGGCTGTGGCGGGAAAATGTGAGTTCCACGAGCGATGTACTCTTTCAGTACGTCATTTTGAATAGTGCCGTTCAGCTTGCTTATATCGGCTCCCTGCTTCTTGGCCAGAGCGATATACATCGCCAGCAGAACAGCCGCGCTGGCATTGATAGTCATGGAGGTGCTGACTTTTTCCAGCGGAATCTGGTCAAACAAGGTTTCGATATCCGCCAGGGTATCGATAGGCACTCCCACTTTACCTACTTCGCCTCTTGCCATCGGGTCATCGGAATCATAGCCGATCTGAGTGGGCAAATCGAAGGCAATGCTCAAGCCAGTCTGGCCCTGCTCCAGAAGATAACGATAACGCTTGTTTGATTCCTCCGCAGAAGCAAAACCGGCATACTGTCGCATAGTCCAAAAACGGCCACGGTACATGGTCGGCTGAACACCACGAGTGAACGGATATTCTGAAGGGAAGCTCAAACTTTCGTTGTAATCAAATCCAGCTACATCATCAGGTGTGTAGACTGGTTCAAGCGGAGTTCCTGAAGTCGTCAGAAACTGTTCTTCTCTTTCAGCGGATTTGGTAGTTGCAGGTTCATAGATGTTCTTTTCCCATTCCTGCTTGTTCGTGCTGGCACACATGTGTTTTACTCCTTAAATACAAGAAATTACCCACTAAAGTTTATTTGATTTCCAAGTGAGTGTCAAATACAATAACAGGATCAACCAATGACGTGCTTCAAGCTATGGAAAGCAATTTGCTCTTGACGCCTCAACTAAAAGATTGCTACAATGCATTGTGCCTTCAAATGGCCCCGTAGTGTAGCGGCTCAACACGCCAGCCTGTCACGCTGGAGATCGTGGGTTCGAATCCCATCGGGGTCGCCAATTCAAACTTTTTGTTGACACTCGGACTCTACCCTGTTTCAATCGTAATTCCCTCTCCGACTCGTCATAAGATCAATCCCTCGTTGTGGCCAAGATTGGTCAAAGACCATACTACACAGAGCCTCCGTGCCTTATCCCAAGAATATGGCGTTTCATATGAAGCGGTGAGAAGGGCATTGAAAGCAGCTAATGCATCAGCTTAGAACTGTGTCCACAGATCGATAAGATCAAGACTTCACGGGTCAAGCTGTCCCATTGGTCTCAAAAACAAATCAGAGAGCAGTATGGCGATAAGAGCCTTAGACAGCTGGTCTTGTCATTGTTGGCAGCTACGAGACAGCGAGGCGGACTTTTCTGGTCAACTCTCATTTGTAGAACTCTGATCGCACCTACGAAGGATCATATCTCGAAGAAGGACACACCAACTACAAATCTCTTTTACTCTGAAAGTACGTATTTGATACCCACTCCACGCGAACCGTTCGGCCACTGAGGTGGATTATCCCTAAATTCCTTCTGGGCGTCCATGTTTATCAGTTGCCAACCGTAAAAGTCATGTAGTTTGAGATTAGAAAGTGCTTGGATGGCTATTGAATTGTATTTAAATGGGATGATAAGCAATCGATTTGCATACGTGATTTGTCCCCACAGGATGATTTCTTTAATCTCAATCTGTTTCTTGACTGCTCGAACCTCTGTTTTCTTTAAGTCTCGCTTAAAAAACAGTCTCAATTCTGTCTGGGTATCATTTGCTGGTTCATCTGTTAGGTCTGCCAGTTTTTCCAGTTTGCCATCACGATCCTCACCTACGATTACACTGGGGATACCGTGCCGTGTGCCATCATCTTTGTCTGGCGTGGGGCGTTTCCTCGAACCAATACCAGGTTCCATCGGAAAACGAAGCAGGATGTCCTCTGAACGCAAAGACAGCCTATTTTCCTTTGGCTCCTCGGTATAATGTATTACTACTTTTACACAATAAGTATATCCTGGCGGGGATGTACACGTTATCTCAAATTGATCTAAATCTCGTCCGGCATATTTGTACTGGTCTGTTGTTACAATTATGTCGCCTTGTTTGGGTTTCAACTCTACCATATATTGAGCGGGTATCAAACGGGCACCAATATGTGGACGTCTAACTTCCTCATATGGAGTAACATTGACGACTTCCAAGCATATCTCATCGGTGACTATTAGGTTGCCAGGCAACAACGTAGACAGTTTGAACTTAACTAACTGCCCCTCACGTTTCGTTTCCTGATCTATTACAGTTGACGCATGATCATCAACGCTTAACACCAATGATGAGGGCGATTCGCCAACTGAATCTCTACCTCGGGCCTCCGCCAAATCGGTCTCGACTTGCATCTCACGAATTCCAAGCCTTTGACCAATCTCCTCGTTTGAGTACTGCATCACCTCTTTTAGAAACTGTGTTTGTTGCCACCGCTTTTTCAAAGAATTAAGATGCTTCTCTACGTCATAGTCCTCTCTCATTAATGGGGACAGTCCAGCTAGCTTCAGGAGCTTACTCTTTTCTTTTTCAGTGCAATCCAGAACATCAGCAAGGGCAATCACAATTGAACGATGTTTGGTTGTTGGTTGTTCTTTGCCAGTTTCCCACCGACTCAGAAAGGAATTGCTAATCTGTAATTTTGGGTTAGCGCACAGTCCCTTTTGCGATAAGCCCTTTCCTTCCCGTTTTTCTCTTAAGAATGATCCAAATGTTTCCATTTTGCTGTTCCTGCAAAAACTGCAAAACTAAATTGGCTGTTTGAGGCTAAGATCTATTATTACCACGATTGATTGGCAAATTGGAACAACCGATAATCAAAAATACAAGGAGTTGATTTAAATCGATGCGATAGTATCACATTCGAGAGTAAATTGTAAAGAAGAAACAATGGATCCTACTATCTTGAAAATCAAACGGATAAAACGTGGGCTTAGACAGTATGAGGTCGCTGCAGTAGTGGGGATCGCACCCTGCCGGTTATCAGAAATAGAAACTGGCCGACGAGAACCGTCACCTGAATTATTGGCGAAGATATTGAAGGTCTTGGACAATGGGGATGAAAAGTTCTCCTGAACTTGCTGGAGATCAAACCACTGGGATGATTCTGAGTGGCGATCCTGCTGCTGACCGGGCCCTGTGGAGCCTCGCTGTGATACTTGATGAGATTGCCTCCACTCAGGTCGAAACTTTGATAGAGGGAGAGGATAACTCAAGATACACAGACCCCTGAATGAAATTCACATTTAAAACGAGGAATAACGGTTGATATTTCGTACAACGATAACCAAGAGAGGATTACAAATTTCTAGGGGGGGATGGATGCCGGATAAATACATCACCAGTCAAAGGCCTACTGATAAATCTATCAAAAACGATGCGAGAATAGCGGCGCTTTATGATGGAAAGTTGTCTGTGGCTGCTTTAATGGCGGAGCTTGTGTTTCGCCAGGGCATTCTTGAGCAGGACAATCTCGGTAGGTTTGAGGCATCATCGCTGGATCTCAAAGCAATGCTCCCCCTTCATCCAGTCACAACCAAACTCCTCGATGAAGTAGCCCAGCGTATCCATAACTGCGGATTGGCTTTCAGGTACAACTTTGACGGTCATACCTACTTTCAGTACATCGGTACCATCAACCGGCAAACCATGGTGGGAAACATGAGGCGAATGTCAGCACTGCCACAACCTCCGGTGGAAGAATTTAGTACTTGGTTGAGGGAATTTCGGCATTGTGACGATGAAAGTATAAACATGTATGTACAGGTTTATACGTGTAACTCTGAAGGGAAGGGAAGTGAAGTGAAAGGAAGTGAAAATAAGAGAAAAAGAGAAAAAAGAAAAGAGGATTTTTTGTTACCGGAATGGATAGACATGGAAGCTTGGGATAATTTCGTGATTATGCGGGAAGAGGATAAGGCCCCATTCACAGACAGAGCCCAGGAGTTGATATTGATGAAACTAGACAAGCTGCACCAGAGCGGTAATGACCCCAAGGAAGTTTTAGAGCGATCCACGATGAATGGATGGAAAGACCTTTTTGAAGTGCATGATGGCAATGGGGCGAAGCCATCCAGTGGTCGCCCAACTTGCGGCGACTATGAATCTGTTAGAGGGGAAAAAATTGCTGGATTTCCTACAGATGATTAGTTCTGATGGCGGGAGCGAATCAATGAATCCCTGAGCGCACCAGACGCTCTAAGAGAGGCGTTACATGAGTATGAGGATGTGGAGGCCAAAAAGTCCCTTTCGAATACTGAAGTTTGATCTGCTCGTCAGACAATGTTTTGGGCAGCACATGGGAAGAGGCCCTCCAGGCTTGGGGAGGCATGAGCCTCCGAAGTCGAACAGGCATTAGAAACTAAAATAACAAAGGAGTCTAAAAGAATGCGTAATCCAGAAGAATTCACTCGTGATAATTATGAGGATTTCGAGAACCCGATGCCTCGCATGAATCCCCAAGATCAAGAAATGGTTCGTGTCCCACGAAGTTTGCTTAATGCTATGGCATGGATGTCACAACGACTAGCTGCGAATTCCGAAGATATGGACGAAGCGTAAATGCCCAGGTTCGAGGAAGGCTGACGATCATATCGATCCCAGCCTTCCTCAGGGGATTGACTAATCACTCAGACGGAAAAAGGAGGGTTACAATGACAACCAAAACGGATTCCAGCCCAGATACTGAGAGTATTGAGAAAACCACGATGACTGAGGCGTTCATCTGTAACGCTGATGAATTGGAACAACTTGTACGATATTATACGAACCTGATAGCTGATCTGAAGTTCAACCAAAATCCGCAATATGAATGGTTAATTAAGGGTGATATTGACGTTCAAGCTGCGATCGAGAGCAGGATTGAGAAAATTGCGGAAATCATTGAAAAGGACGTTACTGATGACATCGTTGAAAAGACGACCAACGAGTTCGATCGAAAGATAGGGGCTGAATTTGATCGGGGATACACTGGCGAGGCAGTTTCCCGATTGAGGGAGTACCGGAGAAGGTGTTGCGGTGAATGACTGCAGCAGGGGGTATGGTACCGATCCTCTGCTGGGATCCGATACCCAAACAGCAGTTTGCATTGGACATTATTGGATATCAACAAATAAAGGATTTTAGCAATTCTAGGAGGTATTCTAAGCTCAAATCGACATTAAAGTGCATCAAAGTGAAGCTTTTTAACTGGGAGTTTAAGGAATTAATTAAGCGACGGAGACCATGATGAAGCTATTTAGGAGAAAATCAAAAAACCGGAAAGTGTTCGGCTTTCAATGCGATCAAGGTGTAGCTCAAGGGGCTCGATTGATGGCTAGGGCACTGGGTTTTCCAATTTATGTACTGACCGAACATGCCCTGCAGATTGGTTTTGCGGAGATAACACCTCTGCTCAATAATGAAAAGGCGAGAGAAGAACTCGAATATCATCTTCGGGCTGACCATTTACTGCCACCGAATCTCGGTAAACCTGTTACTGACTATGATAAGCGCTTTCTTTCTGACAGGAAGCAGGATGTTATCAAACAACTTATTGAGGCAGAAACGGATTCTATTGATGTTGAGGATGCTTCTCGTTACCTATTTGCTTTGGCTACGATATTTGGGATAAAGCCCCTTTTTCTAATTGGATTCTTGCAAGAGTTGCTGCTCCGGGATAAGTATCCAAAGGATTGGTCTAAGCCTTATAACCCGAATAGAAGTGACTACTACAGCGCCAAAAGAGAAGAAGAGAAGAAAAAAGATGAATTCCGTGAGGCCGATGATCTGGAGGAAGAATAACCAACACCCCTGTTTTTCTGGGTGAACTGAAATACGATTGAATACTGTCAAATGAGTAGGAACCATGAAGATAGCTGTATACGCCAGAGTATCGACAGTTGATAAAGAGCAGGATCCCGAGACCCAGTTAGTCTTTTTGCGAGACTTCTGCCAAGCACAGGGCTGGGTAATTTATAAAGAGTACGTGGACAAAGCTTCAGCCGTTGATATTGCTCATCGAACAGCATGGCGTGAACTGTTAGATGATGCGGCCAAGCGGCGTTTCCAGATAGTCCTCGTATTCAAGCTCGATCGAGCCTTTCGGAGTGTGAAGGATATGCACACCACCATCGAAACATGGAATATGCTGGGTATCACCTTTAAGAGCATTAGGGAACAATTCGATACTGACACAGCTATTGGCAGATTACTTCTGAACCTGTTGGCATCTCTGGCTGAATTCGAGTTGGAAATGATTAGGGAGCGGGTTAAGGCTGGTATGGAGAGAGCTCGGAGGCAGGGCAAGAGGATCGGGCGACCCAAAATAACTGAAAAGAGGGGATTCAAGAGCAGCTTCAAAGCGATGCTAAAACGGCTTTCCAGGGGGGAGGTTTCCCGCCGTCAGGCCGCCCGGGAATTAGGCATTGGCTATGCAACCTTGAAACGGCTCCTCGATAGTAACTACGCTCCGTAGTCAATTTGCCGATTTTTTGCTTATACTTTGTAGACAAACCCGCGTCGCGTTTTTCATGATAAGACATTCAAGAAATACTATGGAAAAATTGAGCGCTATTATACACAACGTGGATATTGAATTGGAAAACGAATCATCGTGGTGCAACTATTTGGCATTGGCACATAGACGCCAAATAGACACCAGTTAGGTAGATGTTATGACCGAGCGACCGTTAGCTGGTAAAGATATCTGGGGACTAGAAAGGTATTTCAACAATAATCGGGAAGATACTCAAGCCCTCTCGTTGCTTGTGAATTTATTAGCACACCACAATGATATGCGATCCATTCTCCTGAGGGTGAGAGCTGAATCACGTATCAGTCAGATTGCAAAACACTCTTCTGAATCCTACAGAAACGTACAAACCAAACAAGTCGAAACTCATGAATACTGGCTCGTCACTGAAGAGATTGAGTCGAAAAAGAAGACTTAATAGTAAATTTAGCTACGGGGAACACCCTGTTTTAATGACCCTCGGTATTGATTATTAAGCGATACACCTGATTTGTATGTAAACAGAGAAGTTGTGATTGTGAAGGGAGTTCCCTCAAGGATGATTCTGACGCCTTGATTGTTCTAGCATACAATAGTAGAATCTTGGAAAGGCATTTGGCAGATGTCATTATGACAAACGATAATTATCATGAACGATAAAAAGTGTGAATACCAAGGATGCCAAGAACTTCCGCTAAAAAATCTGTTTTTTGGTCCGAAACCA
Source organism: Chloroflexota bacterium (assembly GCA_013203045.1). Taxonomy (GTDB): domain Bacteria; phylum Chloroflexota; class Dehalococcoidia; order SZUA-161; family SpSt-899; genus JABMQN01. Next base: position 2,217 of record JABMQN010000119.1, on the reverse strand, counting down.
TACTGCAAAGAACACTATCTTGTGGCGGTGGAAACGGCATTCCTTGATGAACTCCCTTCCCTGAAAGCTGGGAATCCCAGCGAGAGGTGCATGTATCTCTTTGGCCGTTATGCCGAAGCTATTTTCGTTGCTAGAAGGATAGACATGCCCGAAGCACTTGCTCCAAACAAGTTAAGAGACCGTGCTGAGAATATTCAATTTAAGGATAATGCTATCACCTTTTATATTGTTCGCCATCCCCAGCCTGTGCCGACCCGTCAGTGGTGGTGTCTGGATTTGAATAATAGGGATTTCTATCTATTACGTGAAGAACCAACCTATCTGGACTGCCAGGAAATTGCCGGGGAGTTGGGCGTATCAGTTCAGACTGTTTACCGGTATATTAAGAGAGGTAAACTCAAAGCGAATAGGTTAAAGGACGTTGAAGAAGTCAAATTTTGGTTTAAGGATAAATCGGAACGTGGTTCGGATTATTTTCCGCCTGACCCATTCGGGACGCTCGATGACAAATGGCTGATATCACGAGAGGAATTTTTGAGGTTCACGGAGAAATATATTCCTAAGGCTTGACGATCAGGTATGGCGGCTTCGACCTCAATCCCTTAGACATTTGCCACCTTCCTACTATGGTGCAAAGGGTATACCCCGGCTGTTTCACAATCCACTAGGCATTCACCCGTTTGTTCGACTAGGATGCTGCAGGAACTACTTCGGTTACTTCATAATGGTAGTTGTGATTTTGACTGGCAAGAGCGGTTAATGAAGCGTGGAAATTTAGGGAAGGGGGAATCGTGGTACACCCCTGGAGCTTGGGTGTGAGGTGGTGGGGACCGCCAGGGGTTTTAGGGCGCAGCCCTAAGGATGACTAACCTCAACCGTAAACAACGAGGGCTAATGACTAAACAAAAGGAATCCTCGTAAGGGATCGAAACCCGCCTTCCTGGTGTTTTACAAAGTACCAGGCCACCTGTGGAATGGATAACACTTTCCGATCTAGTGGAAACCTACCTGAGGAGCCTAAACTCGCCCCTATAGCTATCCTGGTACGTACAGCTATCTGAGTATCATCCCTAGACTATCTGCTATTGGCTCATCAGGGTTATTCTTGCTTCGGTCGGTTATGAATAGTTTCCTTGCTATATTGCCGTCAGCATAGTATCATGACCCAAAGCTAATTTGTCGACAAACAACGCCCAAAAGGACAGTTTTATTAACAAGTTCTGGAAAAAACCCTCGGCCGTATATTAATTGTTAGGCATTCGTTATTGATGAACAATGGAGCATACAATGAGAGAAGTCCCAAAAAAGCTCTTCAGATATCGTCCATTAGAACATACTTCAAAAGACCTCGAATACATGAGACAAACATTACTTGATGATACTTTGTATTTCTCCAACCCTAATGATTTTAATGATCCCTTTGATTTCAAACCACGTATAATAGCTGGTCAGACTCAAGCGGACCTGAATATTGAAAAAAATAACATGAAGGCAAGTTTGTATTTGGACAATCCCAGCCTTTCGGACAAAGAACTTGAGCAACTATCTGAAGAGTGGTTATTGCATATAAAACACATTGTTGATACTGGGCAAATAGACCTCACCGACGAATATTCTAAATATGTGAGAAAAGTCGGGGTTTGCTGCTTTTCCGAATGCAACCACAATATTCTAATGTGGTCTCATTACGCTTCAAGTCACAAAGGTTATTGTTTGGAGTTTTCTACTAAAGATCCATTCTTTCAAGATTTGGCTCGACCTTTAGAGTATGAAAGATTTCGTCCAGTTTTAAAGATGTTTCCAAAAACTGAAGGTGCGGATGAATTAAGAAGATCGATAACAACAAAAGCGACTGATTGGGAATATGAACGTGAATGGCGAGTACTAACCCAATATACCGGTTCATTATCATTCCCCCCGGAGTTATTGAAAGGTATCATTTTTGGTTGCGAAATTGACACAGAACATGAGTAGCAAATTAAGCCTTGGATTTCCCAACGTAAATTGCCTGTGGTAATTAAAAAAGCAGAAATGGATACCGAAAAGTTCAAATTGGTAATCAATAACCTATAGTCAGCTCTTGTTGTACATTATATGAATGCCTAACACCTATGAGGACTCCCTTTGTCAAGGGCTTTTCCAAATTACCTTCAAATAGCTACAAGGTCTCTGATCTTTCGGAGACCATACTCCCCTATCGTAACCAGATGGCCCATT
>JABMQN010000118.1 GCA_013203045.1 Chloroflexota bacterium | reverse complement strand
ATCCACTTATCCGCACTGTCCACAAAGAAAGAAACGATTATTACTGCCCCTTCAGGCTCATCTTTGGATTAGAATAGACTATGTACGATGTATGTAACTGGCCACATCCAGTGGGCTAAACATATTTTGATTTACAAATGAGCTGTTTCATAAGGACTTATTTGTTTGAAAATGAGTTCAAAACAGAATCCACTCTTTTATACAGCTCTGTAAAATCCTCTTTCAGAGTTCGCTGTTCAGTTGAGTCTTCAACCCAATTGATACGCTTACCCACAGCATCACATATAATCGTGAGGTGAGCATTATTCGATTGAGTCTGAGTTTCAGGATTAATGACTCGTGGTTCTCCCTGAAGATTCGCATTCAGCGATAGCTTGTATCTAAGTATGCTCGCATCGAGAGCTATTCCACCCAGTACGCTTAGAATAATCCCAATAACGATCCAGACGATATCACCAGTTCCAATATTGCCTGGAATGGAAATCGCGAAGAGTGCCACCGCAATTGCGATGGTCAACGCTGCCGTAGCAGTCCTTCGTCCCCTGACATATGCAATTCGCTTGTACCCCGCAATACCTGCAGTGAAACTAGTGTTATCCGGTAGAGTCTCCGGTTTTAAATTCCGAGGATTTCTTTTTATATGATATCCAGTATCTTCGATTGCACCGGATATGGCTGCAAACACTTTCTCAAAAGAATCCGTGTGGAAATCCCATTTGTACTTCAACGGGTATTCCTGAACACCTTTCGACCTTGACCTTCTTACCCACGCGGATCGTTGTCTCATTATCTATACAACCTAACTCTTACCTAATTATACTCAGCAAAGTATGCACAACATTATACGCCCTTGATCTCACCTATGCAACCATATTTATTAGCAGTCCATCTCTATCAGCATAACAAGAATATTCATCGCAGATTTTGGAATAACCATTGGTGCAATGTTACACAGCGTCGTTTGACTCCAAAAGATTTCTTAAGTTATTCAACTCTTTCACAGGATTGAGTGTAAGGAATAGAAAGGCAATGATATACCTGTATACATAAGTAATTACTTTTGCAGAATCAGGCTCGCCCAGTAATTCGGCGATTCTTCTTCCAAACTGCCACAGCAACTGTGCTTCAAAACCATCAGTATCCCCGGAATTCGCTTCAGAGATATCATCTTCCGAAATGAAAATGCTTGCAAATTTTTCTGTCCGTTCCTTATCGCTAAGGACAGTTCCGTCAGCGCCCAAGGTGATCTCGTCATCGATTACATTCCCTGGCTCATAGTTAGTGTACTCAGCACACCGCTGTCCCAGGTTGTGAACGTACATCTTGTGAAAGGCATCCATGTTCTCATCCCTGACCGATCCCGCTTTGGCGAATTTTCCTACCAGTGGTAGTTCCAGACTATCCATTATCTGCACCCTTACAGCTTGCCCAAAGAGACCCTCAGCATATCTCTCTATAATATGGTTAAAAAACAACATGGTTTCGATTGCTATTGTATTCCAATTGACGGTCTCCATATCGCTGACAATGCTACTCATCTCTTCCTGGCCACGTTTGGACGTCATGGCAAATGCCCCCGCAATGAGCTGATCAGTCAGGTTATCAATAGCAAGTTCGTACGCACTTGCACTTACTTGCACGTCGACTCTGGCTGCACCACACGCCATGCACACGTCCGCATGTTCGTCAAGTTCAGTGCCACATTCTGGGCATAATGACAAAATGTTACCTCCTAGGGACGCTTCTTTTAGCGCACACCTCTCAGATGGTATCTCTAAGTATATTGTTGAAAAACCATGGTCAATCCGGGATATTTGCCCACATTATAGGCCCAACTATATTTGTATGCAAGTGCATGAATTATACCTTTGAAAGATGGTTTTTGTCCGCATCCATGGTGTAACGCGCAATTACGTACGTAATAACACAAATTGGCACCTTCCACCAATACGACACAGGTATTAACATTACGAAAGCAATTAAATGAATCAGCAAGTATCCTGGTATTGCAATTCTCCCCACTAATTTTACAGTACCCAAGTTACTTCTTTCCGCAATATTCCTCAGCTCTGATAATACTAAAGCCAGGCCGATACATATGGCACCTGTCGAAAAGTAGAAGTAGTAAATGTAGCTAATTCTATCCGTAATCAAGTTCATCGCTACCCACACGAAGTAGGTTCCTACGAACCATGCCAACGCAAACTTCGCTGTTCCATTCCCTTTAACTGCACTGAACACCAGATAGCATACTACAGGGATAATTAGAGCCCAGAGACTGGGACTTATCATAGCCAAATAATTGGGGTCCTCAAAGTAGGTAAGGATTTCCGGGTTGATTATCCAATCCCATGACCGGCTCAGCATCTCAGGCGATGAAGCTTCAGCAAAGGTATATTTGCTCGCTGCGGTTAGCATTGTATCCGTCTCCGTTATTGGATTCCGAAACTCATGCCAAATAAAGTAATCAAAAATTGGGCGCAGCATCAGAAACGCGGCAGGCGCAATCAAAATAGATGCCGCAAATTTGCGTATTCGTGTTCTCCGCGTGAATAACCAATGTAGTAATATTACGGGAATGGCAAACGCTCCAGTAATTTTACACAGAGCACCCAGAGCAATCGATACTCCTGAAGAAAGATAGTTACCTCTAAGATACAGCCAAAATGACAGTAACATGAAAGTCAAACTAAAAACATCCAGCATGCCCACACTTGACTGGATAAAGGTCATGTTCTCAAATGTCAGTAGGAATGTAGCCAGGAAACACATACCTTTGGACAAAGCCAACTGTCGACAAATCAGATAGAACAGTACAATATTGATTGTTCCGAACGTTACGGAAAAGAATCTCCAGCCGAATGCATTTTCACCAAATAGTTCCATTCCTGCAATAATAAATAACTTCCCCAGGGGTGGTTGCTCAATCCGAACTGTTCCATCGCCCTCCATGATGAATCCTATTGCATCAGGAATATAGTGGCGTTCATCGAATACAAGCCGATCGGGATTCGTGATCGTGCTGAAATGCAAAATCAGGGTAACGATCACCAATACACATAACCCGGAATATTCCCAATTTCGAAACCGATCAAGTGAATATCTTGCTGTTTTCATAATCCAGTGTTATCTGCTTTTAGTGTACAGCCAAGTATCCTGCCTCGCTGCTGGCCAACAGGCTGTTTCTACTGCGCATATTTGCATGCATTATAGACTCTCGCATTCACCTATGCAACCACCTCTAATGCTAGAGGTGGTACAATAACTGGAGACAGGTCAGCTACTCACAAGCTCAATATGGGTTCAAATATGAGCAATATCACACTCATTGCTACGGCAACATTCGGACTAGAAAAGGTCGTGAAACTGGAAGTAGAAGCTATGGGTTTTAAAATTACGAAAGTGTCAGATGGGCGAATAGAGTTCGAAGCGACACTGGATGATATACCAAAAGCGAATCTATGGCTAAGATGTGCAGATAGAGTCCTTCTCAAATTGGGTGAGTTCGAAGCACTTACCTTTGATGAACTCTTTGAAAAGACAAAAGCATTGCCGTGGGAATCTCTCATCACTGTAGATGGGGAATTCACTGTAAGTGGTAAAGCGGTGAAATCTACTTTAGGCAGTGTTAGAGCGTGTCAGTCTATTGTAAAAAAGGCTGTGGTTGAGAGATTGAAGGAAAAATACGATACAGAATGGTTTGAAGAAACCGGGCCGAAATTTCCAATACTGGTATCAATGCTCAAAGATGTTGCCCTTCTTACAATCGATACTTCCGGGGTTGGACTTCATAAACGGGGTTACAGAGAGAAAGCTGTTGAAGCTCCACTTAAAGAAACTCTTGCTGCAGCACTTGTTCTTCTCAGTTTTTGGAACAAAGATAGATTGCTAATTGATCCCATGTGTGGTTCCGGGACGATACTGATTGAAGCCGCAATGATCGCGCGGAATATGGCGCCAGGCTTAAAACGGAAGTTTGCTTCTGAAGAATGGCCGGTGATAAACGAATCAGCATGGCACGAAGCAAGATTTTCTGCAAATAATGCTATAAAAACCGATTTCAAACTTCAGATATTTGGCTATGATGTTGATAAAACGAGTACAGAAGCATGTAAGACTAATGCCAGAAATGCCGGGGTTGAAGACGATATTGTATTCGAACAAAAAGACATAAAGGATTTGTGGATCGATAAACAGTATGGAATAGTAATTTCAAACCCTCCATATGGTAAGAGGATGTCTGAATTCAAGGAGATCAATGATATCTACATTTCATTTCACAAGACATTCAAGAAGAAGCGTGGATGGTCCATCTATATATTGACTGCTGATGATATGTTCCCCAATTACTTCAAACGAGCACAGCCTGATAGAGTTAGAAAACTATATAATGGCAGAATAAAGACAAATTATTATCAGTATTATGGGGAGAAACCAACTGGCAATATGTCACCGCTGCAATGAATATGTCACTTTCAAGTACGGTTCATGTAATCGTTGCGGGGGAATTGATCATTGAGCCAACGGTTATTTACTGTTATAAATGCAGCAACGACGCCGAGGGCAAATGAAAGGCATACAACCCCTGCACAGTTTGCGGGTGTGCGAATAATCTAGAGTGAAAATACTATGCAAACGAATGGCGTCCCTTCATTGACACATATCGAGCTTTTTGTCTTATGCCCACACCTGGGATGAAGGTCGAGTTCAATCAAGTTGAAACTGTGCTGATCCCTTTGGAAGTTTCCCCAATTAGGAAAGGCTGGCCGAGGAATCGGCAGACCAAAGCCTCCCAATCACTCGAATGCTGAGGCATAAACTTGCCTTGCACCGCCAATTGAAAAATAGCCTGGCGCAGTTTGCCGACGTTTTCTACATTATCGTATAGCAGGTCGAAGTTATCGCAGATGCACTGCCAGTGTACGGCGAACTCGTCCGGGTCATGAGCGGTAAGGAGTTTATCCAGTACGGCGTTGTTGAATTGAACCCTGCGTTCCTGCTGCTTTTGCTGTTGCTCTTCTGTTCATCGCAGAGAGCCATGTGTTGGTCTACGTTGGCTAAACGATGGTGCTTTCAATATCCTGGGAAGATCTCATGAACGGACTGGTGGGGGGTGGTTCACGCCGGTCTTCCTCTGGCTTTGAGACTAACGTCAAGGCTTCCACCGGGCACGTTTTAATGCAAAGTCCGCAACCGATGCACCTTTCAAGGTTTATACTGGCGACTTCTTCTTCAGTGATGCTGATGGCATCCATAGGGCAACGATCTACACAAGTTTCGCAACCATTGCATAGCTCCGTGTCTACTTGAGAGAAGTGATTCGATATGGCGAAGTCGGCTGCGTTTGGGATCAGTTTCAGCATTCGAAGATCACCACAGCAATCCGGGCAGCAATTGCATATAGCTCCCGGGTCCAGGCTATCGGCAAACTGGTGCACCAGGCCAGCTTCTTCAGCCATCTCCAGGATGCCCATAGCTTCTTCCTGGGTTATCTGGCGGCCCATTCCCAGATCGATATAGTAATCGGCGTAGAAACCCAATAGGAAGCAAACCTCGATGGGTCGGGTACAGCCTGTCTCCAACAGGCGCTGTTGCTTCGTTCAGAAGCAGTCGGTTACCGCGATGCGGTCTTGGCTCATTATGAGTTCTTTGACGTTTTCGTAAGGCGCAATAGGACGAGAGACGTTGACAGGGGCGTTAATCGGAAGAGTGCGCAACGGTAGCTTGATTTCTGCGTCCGGATCGGGGGGGGCATCGGGTATCTTTTCTGCCCATATATATTCCTCATAGATTTCCGCCATTTCCCGATCCATCCTGTGGACCTGGTGTTCAAGTATGCCATGGGCAAACGGCGCTGCAACATAGTAATACATCTCCCCTTTTCGTTTGGGAAACAGAAGACCCTTTTTTGCCATGCGCTTCAGCGTGGCAGCCACTGCTTCAGGATCCTGCTTCGCGCGCTCAGCGATCTGTTGGGGTGTCTCAAGGTTCTCGGTGAGATGCAGATACATCTCCGCTTCTTCCTCGGTGAACAGTTTTCGAAGAAACTTGATTTCTACCCCCGTGGTTGTTGCCTCGAAATACGCGCTATGTTGGCCAATCCCCTTCCTGAGTCGTTGATAGATGTCCTCACTCATGAATATTCTCCTTTTATAGATATTGAGACCGATCTCATTCCACCTCGATACTCTCGACAAACAACTCACTGCCCTCCGATCTCTCTGAAACAACTTTGGATGTGCAACGTACAAGTAAAAACGCTGTGGCACCCATATTAACCGGGACTCTCGTTCCGTATTGGCAATCTATGGAGGCGTCTCGATAGGAATCCAATCACTAATCCTAACTATATTTTCCTCAGATCCTCTGACCTCATAAACCGCGATGCGATCGAGCGATGCCCGTTTTGTCTCGCTGTAACTGTGACGCTGAAGGCCATCGAAGGTCAACGTGAATGACTGTGCTGCTTCGTAGATAGCCTGGGAATCAAGGTTCTGGGGACCAACAGCCTCTGTAGCGGATTTGATAATCTCCATTATCAGCACGACATTGATCGCCGCTGAATATGATTTGCCGGCCCGGATGATTCTTTCGTAAGAATCCGGGTGCTTTTCGCGCAATAGCTGGTTTATGAAATCGGGCACTTCTCCTTCCTCGTCCCACCACTCAGTCTCCACGAAGAATAGCGATCCATCGACCTCATCCCAGAGTTTCATGTCCACCATCAGCCCCCAGAAAGCCAAGTGAGGACTACTCCCCAAGAACTTGGCCGTATAGCCCGCTTGCCGGTACTCCCTGACGAAATTGCCCATTTGGCTCGGTACCCATACATAGTCACAATCCTTAAGGGCCTGCACCTCAGGTGACCACGTGTATGTGCCAGTAGGAGCTATGTGGCCACTCACCCACTCAATCTGTTCCGGGTGCAATTCGGCATACCTCTTAAATGCGTCGAAATAGATATCACCGTCGTCGGTGTCCCAGCATGCTCCTCCGATCTTTGCCGGGCCTTTGGCCTGATAGTCCCAGCCGTTTTCCGCGACCCATTTGACCATGGTCCATGCGGTGCCTTCAACGAGGGCACCCGTGATGAACAGATACCCTGGAGGATACAGGACCTCTGTTCTAACAATGGTACCGAACATAGGGATGCTGTCCTCTTCCACATTGAATCGCAGTGTCGTCAATGTCCACGGAAACCAGACTACGATAAGATCGGCTCCTTTCTGCTTCAGCCACTCATAACCCGGTATATCTTTGGAGGGATCCGCCTGACCATCGTATTCCACCACTTTCACCTCAACCCCCGGGATAAGATTCTTCTCGTTGTAATACTCGACGACATCTTTCAGCGCCATGTCTATGTATTGCATCGCATTGGCTGCTACACCCGACTTGTCCGTATGATTGCCTATGGTGATTGTCACCTTCCCAGGTGGCTCCACGGTAGGCTGGGCTGAAGGTGTGTCCGTGGGTACAGTTGGTTCTTTATCGTCACCCCCTCCGTTGCAGGCAACCAACATCTGTAATGCAAGAAGCATAATTGCCAGCATAATGATTACTGGTTGAAAAGGTCTGTGTATCATTTCTCCTCCTCTTGGGCACTTGTAGTGTGCATCCAACCCGTAATTTTACAGATCCTTGGCTCGGAATAATTGTACCCAGTTTGTGCAAAACTTGAGGATTTATATATAAAGAGACCGGCCAGGTCAATGGAAAAGAGTACTTAATGGCAAATAAATGCCAAAGCGACAATCCCTCGTCCACCGAGGAATCTATCGGCGTAATCGAATATTGAAATCTCAGTGATTTGCTCATTCGATAAGTTTACCTGCATGATTTTGCCAGCATATCCAAAATCGGTCATGACGATGTTTCCTTTCATATCCTGTCACGAAGAGATTTATCTGTGCCCAAGAATGAGCCGTAGGACTCTGTTTCTATGGATCAACAACCACCGGAATCCATTCAGTATGTTGCCGGACTATTGTTTCATCATCTGGACTGACCACGTATACTGCGTAAAGATCGGTGGCCCATCGCTTTGTTTCGTTAAAGGTATAGCGGTCCCAGCCGTCAATAGTCAGAGTGTACGATTGCGCAGCGTCATACAAGGCTTGTGAATCGAAACTCTGTGCACCAACGGTTTTAACTGCGTTCTCAATTATTCTGAGCATCTGAATCAAATTAACGGTAGCGATATACCCGACACCGGATCGAATGATCTCTTCGGCTGAATCAGGATGGTTTTCATGCAGGAGCTGTTTGGTCAGGTCGATTATTTCACCTTTTTCATTCCACCATCGGGATGATGCGATGAGCAGCATTCCATCAATCTCATCCCACAGACCTGCATCGCTTATCTGTCCAAAGAAAGCAGCATGAGTATAGGCGCCGATAAATTTTCCAGTATACCCCCCCCCTCGATATTCCTTGACAAAATTGGTCATTATTCCCGGTACAAATAAGTAATCGCAATCCCTGAGTGCCTCCACTTCAGGTCCCCAGGTAAAGGTTCCAAAACTAGCTAGATGTCCGCTTACCCAGTCGAACTGGTCCGGGTGGGCTTCAGCATAGTCTTTCATTGCATCGAGCCACCAGCCGGAATAAGCATCATTCCAGCCAGCCCCGCCAATCCTGGCTGGTCCCTTGGTCTCATAGTCCCAGTCATTTTCGGCAATCCACTTGAGGAGGGTAAGCCCCTCATGGCGAGGAAGCGTGCCCAGGTTGAACACGTAGCCGGGGGGTGCAAGCTCTTCGGGGTCTCCACTTACACCAAATATCATTACCTGGTCTTTATCAGCTCTGGCTTTAAGCGTTACCGGAGTCCCTGGAACGGCAGAGAAAACAAGATCTGCACCCTCTTCCTTAAGCCATTCGTAGCCCGGTATGTCCTTGCTGGGATCAAATTGTCCATCATAGATGACAACTTCCAATTTGACTCCGGGGATAATGTCTTCCTCGTTGAAATAGTTGACCAGGTCATCCAGTGCTGTATCTATGACTTCCATAGCTGTCGATGCTGGACCGGTCACGTCTGTAAGGTTACCGATAGTTATGATTACGTCTTCTACTGGCTCTGGAGTAGCAGTTGGCTCAGTTGTGGGTTGGGTATCCGATTGGGTTGCCTCGTCGTCGCTACTGTTGCAGCTTGGGATAACAATAACCAGGGCTAATAGAAGCAGAAAAGTAAGAAGGATTGTTAGCCTGTACATGTCCACCTCCTGTTTGACTTATTTACGCCGCACAATTCGGGGAACAGTCATCGACGTTGGAACTGATTGGTGTTCAAGTCTAATTGTCGGGACCACGATTTGTCAATACAAATGGAAAGGCTGTGAGGTATACGTGAGGTCAAGTTGTACTGGTTTCGAAGGTGCAAACTGCTATCGGGTAGGGTTGGTATTTTATGCAGTAATGTAGTATTCAATATGTGGAGTTCGGAGGTTTGAATCCTCTCTCCCCAACCATAAAACCTTTAATACTTTTCCAATTCTTGTTCTCCATCTACTAGTTGAATAGACCGCTTTCAGTTCTTCTCGACTGAATTCAATCATTTGTCCCCTCCTGACTTGGAAAAAACCAGAATTCTGAATGATGGTAAATATCAAGCATTCATCCGATGGCTACCTACTCACTGGGAGCAGCTCTCCCGCAGATCATAGGCAAATCGAGGTAAGTCCGTATTCCCGGTTGAGCTTTGCAAACATAGGGGACAGCATTTACACAATGCATCGCCGTGGCCACAATACCCTCATTGCGGAGTAGTCCTGACTCAATTGTGGCAGGATGAAAACCATGATAGACAGCCTTTAATGATGGATCGCCTTTTACTTCGATTTCATAGCGCACACCCTCCGGGCCAAAGCTCCAGGGCTTGTCGAAATGCTCTTCGCCCATAAACCAGTTGACAATGGCTTCGATGACCGGTTCCCCATTGACGCAACCTTGCCAGGTGAACCGCTGGGCAGCTACCAATCCCGGCTCGATGACGCCGATGGGTGAATCGATGGGCGAAGTGGCCACCGCGACTTCATTGATGGTATTAATTTCGCCATCCAGGTTAAAACCCAGCTCATCGGCGATCATGTGAATGGACTGGCCAAAGCCGTTGGCCAGGAAGTGTACCAATGGGCTGACCAAAGCCTCTTCCGGCTTTTTACCAAATAACATGATCTCGCCAATTACATCGGGAGCGCCGTAGGTTCGAATATCGGAAAATTCTTCTGCACGCACATGGGTTACGGCACGGGTAAAGGAAGTCAGTTGCATGGGGAAGCGTTCGGTCATGCCCCCGGGATGAATACCGGTCCCATGCAGTACCGACTTGCCTTTGGAACACGCCTCCTGCAAGCGATCAATGTTGACGGACTTGAACGGGTAGACCCAACCAACTGTGGTGATGACGTTCTTCCCTGATTCTAGCAATTGCACTACTTCATCGTCATTCGGCAACAGAGGGGTATAGATCACACAATCGGCATCAAGGGCCAGTATGTCATTGATGTTATCGGTGGCGGTTACACCGATCTCCCCTATGCCCGCTATCACACCGGCATCTTTGCCTGCTTTTTCAGATGAATAAACCCGGCACCCAACCAACTGCAACTCGGGATGGCTTTGCACTCCTTGTATCGCTGCCTTGCCGACTCCCCCGGTTGCCCATTGTACAACTCGATATGTCATCGTGATGACCTCCTTATTGGATTCTGCACTCTGATCCCCGACCCCTGATCCCTGACTTAAGCCATAAGCCCTCGGCCAGTGATGAGGGGCAAATCAAGTTCTGAAATGAAGCCGGGTGGTGCGGAGCAAACCGCCGGAATTGCATTAACGATGCGCGTAGCCGTGAGAATGACACCTCCGACCGCAGTATCACCGTGCTCGTCCTCAAAATCGAAAGCACAGATCATGCGGGGGCGACCTTCGATGATCAGTCGATAACCGTGGCCCTGCGGCCAATCCGGTGCGATACTGTCGTGCATACGTGTAACGTGTTCTGCCACCAGGACAGGCTGACCGCCGATAATTCCCTGCACCTCAAAGCGTAATGCTGCACTCATGCCTTCTTTGATGATCCCGGCAGGAGTTTGAAGATCGGCTGGCGCCGGCATACGTTCATGGACTTCGCGGAGTTCTTCAACTTCAACACCAAGCCCTTCAGCCATAAGCTGGACAGGCCCTCCACAATAGAAAGTGAGTGCGCCGGGAGTTAGGATCGGGGGCAGGGTATCCAGCGGTTTACCAAATCCCATAGTCTCAAAGAGAATTCCTGGTTGGTTGTATGTGGCGTAATTGACGATTTCCTGTATCCGAATGCTCTCCCATCTTTCCGACATCCCGCTGAGAATAAGAGGTAACGTACTATTGGCAAAACCCGGGTCGATACCCGAGACCAAAAGAGACACTCCCCCTTCCTTACAAGCAGACTCAAACTTGCCCTGAATTTCAGGACCAAGTGCTCCCGGGTAAACAAGGCTGAGCAGGGAACTTGTAACTACATTCTTGCCCGAGATCAGAATACGGCATATTTCATCTATCGTCCCCATTAGGTCGATTCTTACATCAGACGTGTAGCATACACAATCGGCTTCGGTGGCTAATAATGCATCGGAATCCTGTGTCGCTTTGACTCCGACCGGCTCGAGTCCGCACAATTCACCGGCATCTTTCCCTGCCTTCGAATCATGGTAAACCGACACGCCCACCAGTTCCATTTCCGGATGATTGATGATCGCTCGCAGCGCACATGCTCCCACGTTACCGGTGCTCCATTGAATCACTCGATATGTCATAAGTCTCCCTCCCTTCTTACTCTCCTAGAATTCGCGGGCTGATGGGAAATATTATCCGGAGCGAATAGCCATCCATGCTATCGCTGTCCTGTAAACGGAATCCCGAACCACAGCAACTGTCGAGCATCTATCCGGTAATAATTATCGAACTACTTTCTCTGGCATTTTCACTTCCGGACCTGGAATCCATCCGGACTCCCCTATAAGTTCCATAACGTGAACCATGTTGAGAAGATCTTCGTCATAGGAGAATTTCCCGTTACCAGCATAAATGATCTCCTGGAAACCCGGAGATTGGTAGAAGGTTCCATCCGCTCGCTGTCCAGGGAGCCGATTCCAGAACTTAATGATGACGCGATTTCCGTCGATAGTTATCCATTCAATCGGAAACGTCCAATCCTCAAGTCCCGTCATGCTGTCTCGCTGGAACTGAAGAATTGCGTCTCGTCCAACAAATCGACCCCATGCCGGGTCTATGTAAGTGGCATCGTCGGTGAAGCAGTCTGCCAGAGCTTCCCACTTCAACTCTCCAGCCTCAACTTTCTCTCGAACTTTGAGATAGTTGTCAAGAGCTTCCTGCACTTCTTCTCTAGGAAAATCAGTCATATCTTCCCTCCATTTCATGATTATAGATAGTACGGGCTATTTTCGACGAAACAAATGATGCCGACTATCCTGGCTGGTGAACATATCTCCCGGTAATAAGTGGCAAATCGGCATATGTCCTGATACCGGCAGCGGCGTCACAAACAGCCGGAATGGCGCTAATTACAGGCATGGCAGTGACTTGATTTGCCAGATCAGCTCCACCGGCGACGAGATCGTCCGTTTTCAATTCTGAAGGGGAAAAGGTAACTCTGGTACGAATATTGGGGTTACCTTCAACCTCCATAGTGTAACCGTGAAACAGGGACCAGTCAGGCTCCAGGTTCTTTCCTGCCTTCCATACCACATCAAGCTCAACGGCCGGGTTGTCACCCACCATACCAGTCCAGGTGCATTTTTGTCCGGCAACAGTACCGGCAGGTACGGGAAACCCAAAAAACTCGCGATCATCGGGAGCGGTGGCATATTCATAATCGAACCGCTTCTCGGTAATGGGTATATGAAGCAGGTCGGCGATCAAATCAATACATTCACCATAGGGCCCCAGTACGATGCGATTGACTTCCGCCCATTTTTCATCCGGCGGTTGTCCCCAGCCCAAAGCAGCGAAATTGGCAAAGGCGGCATAGTGGCTAAGGTCAACGGATTCTAAAAAGCGGATACGCCGAAAGTCCCGGCTCGCGGTAGCCATCAGACCTGCAATGAATGGAGCAAAGCCAGGGAAAATACCGCTTCCAAACAGGCTGGCATTACCCTGTTGAGCAGCCTTGACCAATCGACTGCGCTGCTCTTCACCCAGCGATGTGCCGGTGATGAACAAGCTGCATACCATGTTCAGTCCGGCCTCCAGAATACGCACCATCTCATCAACGTTCGGCCAATTCGGCATATAACAGACACAATCAGCGCCCATCTTCAACAGGGCGTCTACGTCATTAGTTGCCTTGATGCCAATAGGGTCAATACCGCAGAGTTCGCCGACGTCCTTACCCACTTTGGCCTCACTCCAGGCATAGGCTCCCACCATTTCCAAATCCGGATGCGCCAGTATCCCCTTTACTGCCTCCTTGCTAACATGACCGGTGGTCCACTGAATAACTTTGTAGCTCATGGGTGATCCTCCAATCGCTTCATGCTGTCTTGTCCAGCAAATCGACCCCATACCGGGTCTATGTAAGTGGTATCATTTTTGCTTGTCTCTTGGGGGGCAGTAGCGCACGCCCGGATTGGTATCGAGTTCTGGCTTATACAAATACGCATTCCGCTTCTCTGCCCATTGGGACACCTGAGTTGAAGGATCATTGATATCGCCGAAGAACATGGCTTCCATCTCACAGCAATCGACACAGAACGGCACTTCACCTTGTTCGATTCGATGGTCGCATAAGGTACATTTCCACACAGTGTTCGTATTGGATTTGTTCACGATCGCTCCGTACGGACAGGCGTCCATGCACATCAGGCAACCATCACATTTGGCTTCATCAACTAGGACGATTCCATCCAGACGTTTAGATATTGCTTCTGCGGGACACGCGGGGATACACGGCGGTTCAGCACAGTGCATACATGGTATCGGAAGGTAATGCATACTGAAATTCGGGTATGTTCCCGATGGGGTATCGCGCCCGGTACCCCCCACTGTCTCTACCCTGATCCCGGATATCTGTTCCAGGTTATGTTCCGTCTGACAGGCTACAATACAGGTTAGACATCCGGTGCACCTGTCCAGATCAATCACCAAACCGTATCTCTTACTCATGGTCTAACCCTCCCTCACCTTTTCCACTTCTACGAGAACATCATAGTATGCGGAGTTGGGTTCATAGATTAAGTCCTGTGCCGGATTAACCACACTGTGGGTTAACTCCTGGTGTGTTCCCTCGATGAAGTCTTCAGGCCACCATCCCTGGTTGACGTTAACAGTGCCCGGTTGTATCGCTTGGTGCACATTGACTTTGAGCTTCATAGTGCCCCTGTCGTTAAAGGCTCGAACGATATCCCCGTCATTTATTCCTCTGGGTTCTGCATCCGAAGGGTTCATTTGGAGAAACGGTTCCGGTTCAAGCTCCCTGAGCCGTTGAACATTGGCAAGTGTTGAATGCGAGCGAAAACGAGTGTGTGTTGTCAGGAAGGTGAGGGGGTATTTTTGACTGAGTGGTGTTCTAACGCTTTCAAGTGGTTCCTTATAGCATGGCAGTTGCTGTCCCAACCCAAAAAGTTTTTCAGAGTAGAATTCCATTTTCCCCGATGGAGTCGAGAATGTTGGGATATCTGGCCGTCGAGGCGCCTTAACAGGCCCCTGTTTGAGTTTCTCCATCGTTATCCCCATCTCGGCAGGATATCCCGTGGAAAGTAGCAGCTCGATCATTTGCTCATCGCTGTTCTCGAAGTATTCACCAAGGTCTAACCTGCGTGCCAGTTCTCTCACGATCTCGGTATCCGGCCTGGCCTCATGGAGCGGCTCGATGGCTCTTTGCTGGAGCTTGAAGTAGGCGGGCATTGAAGGCACAACGTTGATGGGTGGCATCAGGTCCATCTGTTCATAGAAAGTGCAAGCTGGGAGGACGATATCGGCGTACCGGGCGCTGGCCGTCATGAAAATATCTGCAACGACTATCAGATCCAGTTTGGGAAAAAGGTCACGCACGGTTCGGCCTGAATCCGGCAGTTGGTTCACCCAGTTCTGTTTGGCAATCCACAGCGCTTTTATCGGGGAAGGATCACCTGTTTCGATGGCATCGTATGCTTTCAGGATCGGCATCATGTTACAGGTCATGATCCCGTGAAGATACATGTAAAGCTCATACACTGGGAGCTGGGGAGCTTCCAAATGAAGATTTCCAGTAATAGCTGCAAGGGTATTTATAGCTCGATAGGTAAGGTCTCCATGGAAAGTGCGTTGCATCCCCATGCCCCGGTAGGACGCTACCGGTTTTCGTTGAGCATAGTACAGTGCTAGTTCCCTGATTATGTCCTCTGGAATTTCTGTTATTTCAGAAACCTTCACCGGAGTGTATTCTTTAACTATGTCTGCAAGTAACTGGAAAGCTGGTTTGCACTCAATACCGTCGATTGTAAAGGTTCCCGTGAGTGCGGGTGTTGGGTTGCTGGAATCGGATGGACGAGCCTCATTCGCCGAGGTGTCCCAGATCATGAATTTCTGATCGGACCCTTCGGCGATGACTTCATTTTCTTTCAGGAATAGTCCTGTTTGCGTATTGACCAGAAACGGGCCAACCGTGTTCTCCAGAATGAACGAATCATCCTGAAGGCCTTTTTCCAGGATTACATGCATTATGCCCAGAGCGAGAGCCGTATCAGTGCCTGGTCTGATCCGTATGTATTGATCAGCCTTGGATGCGGTAGGTGTGAATCGCGGATCGATGACTATGAACCGCGCGCCTCGCTCCCGATCGGCTTGAATCTGGCGCATGCCGAAGACCGAGGTCTCTGCCGGATTGGTCCCCCACGCGATAATCACTTCGGGGTTTTCCATCCCGGTCAGGTAGCAGTCACCCCAAATCGCTCCGAAGCTGGCCATGTCGCCACATGGGCCGGCTGAATCGCCATCGCCAATGATGCTCGCGAATGTTCCCTGCAGGGTTCCGGCCAGGCTCGCATAACTAAGGTCGAGCCCCCCGATAGTCGAGACACACCACATCAGGGATTGTGGGCCGTATTCCTCTCGTATTTTCTTCAACTTGTCAGTTATTGTGTCCAGGGCCTCGTCCCACGATATGCGCTCCCACTTCCCTTCACCTCTTTCGCCCACACGTTTCATGGGGTATTTCAGTCTGTCCGGGTGATAGACCATTTGGATCGTGGAGAGCCCCCTAGCACATATGTGTCGGTGTCTGGGGTCCGGCATATCCTGAGCCTCGACCTTCGTCAAAACCCCATCCTCAACGTGAGCTAACAGCCCACATACCGAACCGCAAGCAGAATGGCAAACGGTAGGGACCAGTTTCTTGTTTGCAGTTGTCATGACACCTCCTGATTTGCAGTTAGTGAGGGAATCCTGGTTTACAACAGATCCTTGACCATAGCACCCATGACATGATAGGACCATTCTGCGCCGCCATCGATCAGGAAAAATCGGCCAGTCACCCAGTCGGAGGCGGGGGAAGCAAGATATAGTGCTGCCAGTGCAATATCTTCCGGAGTTCCCAGACGACCCAGTGGACTCAATTCGGCAAGCTGATCCTTGATAGGCTCGAAAATGGGAGCGTTCGTTTCCGTAACCACTGCTCCGGGAAGAATGGCGTTGACTCTAACGTGGGGGGCTAGTTCCCAGGCGAGGGTTGAGGTGAATGAATTCACTCCAGCTTTTGAGGCTGCATAGGCAGAAAGACCCATGGCGGGAACCTGAGATTCCCGGGTAGAGATATTGATAATGCAACCCGATTTCTGATCGAGCATGTGCGTTGAAACAGCCTGACTGCAGATAAATGTGCTGGTAAGATTCTGTGAAATATCTGCCTCAAAGGTGCTCCGTGGCATTGTTCTTATCCCACCAAAGGAACCACCTCCCGCATTGTTCACCAGGATGTCGATATGCCCAAACTCTGCGACGGTTTTTTCAACCATAGATGTCACCTGGTCACTATCCCCAACATCACAGGGAACGACCAGTGCTTTGCGCCCCAAGGCACGCACCTCTTCAGCGGTGGCCTCAATCTGTTCTTGAGTTCGGGCTGCACATACAATATCTGCTCCTGCTTCAGCGAAGGCCATGGCGATGGCTTTACCTATTCCCCGTCCCGAACCGGTAACAATAGCAACTTTTCCGGTCAGTAAAAATCGATCCAGTATCATCTCTCACCTCTCTTTGCTCAGGCCAGCAGTTCTCTTCGTTCAAGGTCGTCTGCAATATCTTCCAACCCGACTTCCTTCAGTTGCTCTCGGGTTTGGAGACCAGTGGCAACATCCCATCGCCTGAGCTGGTAGAAATCGGCCCTCATTCGTTCAAATTCCTTCCATTCCACCATCGCTCCTTTTCGGGAGATTATCTCACCATTCTTCCCTGGCACAATGCAATCCGGATCGACTATGTGCCCTTTTAATGGAGTGTTGTGCCAGTTGTCAGGCAATTTGTCATCTTCCCGGGCCTTGTGTCCTTCCCTCAGCAGGATAGCTCTTTGCAGGTTGAAGACCCTCTCACCGATCCGGTTAAGCGATTCTTCATCGAATTCCTTCCCGATCACAGCCGAAAGTATTTTGCTCTCTAGCGTTGGGTCTCCCATGTGGTCTTCGCTGTTGGGAATATCGAGCATGGGGTACACCCAATCACAGATCATGAGAGTTTCTTTCACATACTGGCGATCCTGTATCAGTTTGGCTGCAAGCGCCTTGCCTTCATAAGATGAGAAATCGGCTGCAGCTTCACTCCCCCAGAACTTTTTAGCAATCCCACGCAAAACATCAGTGGTGATGTGTGTTCCCGGAGTACCTTTCACCCAGCTTGACCACTGAGCCAACGTCAATCCGACTTCATGGACCTGCTGGATGGGTTCCCTCGGTTCGAATGGATAAATGAGGGCATTTGTGATATACATCCGAGGCTCATAAGCATCGGCATGTTCGATGAGTGCCACTGCTTCAGGCCCGATCTTTTCAGCCGCCTTTTCGAGGCCAAGAGCCAAAACATCACCGAAACCTTCACGCACTGAGATCATTCTCACCAGTGTCTCGATGAACTCAGTGCTGCCGATCTTCGACATGGGAATACCGGTTTGCTCCTCGGTTAAAATGCCCGCATTGAAACACGCATACAACCAGTCCAGCAGGTGTTGCAGTGCCCACGTATCCAGGCCATAATCATCGCAGGCTTTGGTAGCATGGAACGATGCATCGTTTTCCTCACCGTAAAATCCCAGGGCCCATGCAAAATAGAAGAAACGGGACTGGCACATGAATTTACCGGTTCTTCCATCGTCCCCAGAGTACTTGATTCTAAGGCAATTGCCGAGACAACCGTAGCACGGCTCCTTCTTCGTTTTGGGTCCATAGACCATGAAATCCATTCCCCATACCGGGACGTTATCCTTTCCTAATCCCTTGAAGTATGTGGTCAGTTCGCGCAACCGTTCCGGGTGGGCGACTTCAGTTTTTTTCCCGATTCCCTTCACTGCGATGGCCTTCAGTTTCTTTGACCCCATCACTGCACCCATACCGCCGGAACCGCTGGCGTCATTATCTGCCAGCAAAGTAGCCGTGCTCACCATGTTTTCCCCGGCAGGCCCTATCGCCACGACTCTGGTTTTGTCTCCAAGCTCTGCTTTCAGGGTATCCCTCGTTTGTATAGCGCCTTTGCCCCATAAAGCAGATGCGTCCTCAATTTCCACTTTTCCGTCCGAAATCAGAAGGTAAACCGGCCTTTCTGATTTGCCATGGACAACTATCCCATCGTATCCAGCGAACTTCAGCTCAGCTCCCCAACGCCCACCGAGGTTCCCATAATTGAACTTCTCCGGTGTAGTCAAGGGAGACTTCCCGAAAACACCCCATCGGGAAGCGCCCAATGCCGGGATTCCAGCCATCGGGCCAAGGGCGAATATCAGCCGGTTTTCAGCATCAAAAGCTCTCGTTTCGGGAGGCACTTCATCCCAATAGATTTTGGCGGCAATTCCTCGTCCACCGAGGAACCTTTCTGCATAGTCTAGACTGGAAATATCTGTCGTTTTTCCGGTTGACAAGTCTACTCGCAGAATTTTGCCGGCGTATCCGTATACTGTCATTCTTTTTCTTCCTTTCTATTTATGATATAGATGTATTCGCCTTCGACTCAATTAAGATTTTGCAGCGTGATTTCGATTTGCCACTAAGGCTGTCTCAGCGTTGGATACCATTCCGGACCGACTCTCACGACATTCTCATCAGCGGCACTAATTCGGTAGATTCCATAGAGATCCACTGGAACCCGTTTGGTCTCGCTGTAGCTGATCCGTGCCACACCATCGATACTCCGGGTGTACGATTGTGCTGCCTCATATAACGCATCCGAATTGAAATTAACCGGCCCCACGGTTTCTACGGCATCCTTGAGCATCTCGAGCATGATAACGAAGTTTGCCATTACGAGGTATCCTACACCCTGACTCATGATTTTTT
>JABMQN010000117.1 GCA_013203045.1 Chloroflexota bacterium | reverse complement strand
GTATTAACCACTCACCCACCCCTCCACGGAAAAGCCCGGAAGGGGATTCGAACCCGCTAACCTGCCGATTACAAGTAGGCTGCGCTACCATTGCGCCACCCGGGCCCACACTTTTGCTGACGAAATTTTAGTATAAACTGAGTCTATTGGAAAGTCAAGGAGCGGGAGCCTGAGAATCACTTCCAAATAATAGCCCCGATTGTTAATATTAGCAAATTCGCGGTCTTCAAGCAAGACGCAATCCGCTTGACAGTGAAAAGTTACTACGAGTATACTAAAAAACGCTTATATTGGTGGAGGTGGATTCGTGGATCAAAATAACTTGCCCAAGTGTCAGAGGTGCAAAGAAGGGGACCTTGTTCCCCTATCCGATTATGGTGGGCAGGGGGCAGCTGTCCATTACAAAGCGTGGGTTTGTACCAACCCCGAGTGCGGTTTTAATATAAAAATTAGAAACGGTGACATCTATATAGATGAACCGATCATGAGCGGTGCAGCGCATTCCTCCCGGATGCGATAGTCACTGTTCCAAATAATCCCTCAATTTCGTTGAACGCGTAGGATATCGGAGTTTTCGGAGCGCTTTCGCTTCAATTTGGCGAATGCGCTCTCGCGTGACTTCGAATTCGCGCCCAACTTCTTCGAGTGTGCGGCTACGTCCGTCTTCCAACCCGAACCTTAACTGTAGCACTTTCCTTTCGCGTTCGGTGAGGCCTTCCAGAACCTCCTCGATTTGTTCCTTAAGTAACAGATGAGAGGCCACTTCGGCGGGCGTTGCTTTACGATCCTCAATAAAATCGCTCAAATGGCTGTCTTTATCCTCTCCGATGGGGGTTTCAAGGGAAATGGGTTCCTGAGTCATTTTGAATACTTCTTCTACCCTCTCTGGTGGGATACCCATCTCTTTAGCGATCTCCCGGCTGGTTGGCTCTCGTCCGTATTCCTGTGCCAGTTTTCTGCTCAGACGGATGAGTTTATTTATCGTTTCAACCATATGCACCGGGATTCTGATTGTGCGAGCCTGGTCCGCTATTGCCCTGGTGATGGCCTGCCTGATCCACCAGGTGGCATAGGTGCTGAACTTGTAACCTCGTCGATAGTCGAACTTCTCCACCGCTCGAATCAGACCTATGTTTCCTTCCTGGACCAGATCCATGAGGGCCATTCCTCGTCCCACGTACTTTTTAGCGATGCTTACCACAAGTCGCAGATTGGCTTCAGTGAGGTGGTGTTTGGATTGTTCACCTTCGTCCTTCACTTTTTTCAGGTGATTGCGCACCTCTCGTTCGTTGGGAATGATCGCGGCAAGGAACCTGGGATCTGAGGCTGCATGTGATAGTTCGGGGAGCAGATCCTGTTCTTCCACAACCTGAATCAGGTGCTGTGGAAGCAGGTGACAATCCAGCGAGGTTTTGACCAATATCTCTGTAACTTCTTCGGGAGAGGTATTTGTCGCGGAAGCTATATCGGATATTAACTGTCGGGAAATTTCCCCTTGAATTGCATCCTCAAGTTTGGGGATATAAAGTGTTTCGGAGACTGACGCATCATCTGGCAACTCAAGTTCCTTCTTCAGGATATCGATGAATGTTAAGACCTGGCTTAGTTCCTGAAGGATCATAACGGTAATTTGCACGGTTGACGGTGGTACACCATTACTTTCGTGCCATGCCTTCTCGATGCGTCTAAGATGTTTACTCTCGTCCATTTTACGGGCCAGCAGTTTCTCATCGTTAGAATGCAGGAGTGGTACCTGTCCCATTTCTCGGAGATACATACGTACCGGATCATCGATCATCTCTTCGAGTTCCAGGAGAGGTCCATTAATTGCTACTTCTTCGGTTTCCGGTTCTTCCTCTTCTTCCTCTTCGATCTCATCCTTGGTGGGTTCCGCATCGATCCAGTCGTCATCCGACTTGTCTTTCAAATCTGATTTGGTTGTAGTAGACGGTCCCACGTCGACACCGTTTTCATCCGAGTCATTATCATCGATGTCATCTGAATAGGGGATCAGTTTTTTCTCCGCCTTTGGCACCAATTCTTCATCTTGGTTGTCAGAGTTTTCATTGGAATCCTGCATTATTCCTCCATTGGTTTTAACGTCGTCCTGAAGTTGCATCCTGACGCCAGAGTTCAGTAAGTCTTAAAGAGTTCTCCTCGATGTCTTTCTCGGCGGCCAGTGCGACTTGATGTTTGCGCATTTCTAATCGTCGAATGCACTGAGAGAGCTCTTGTTGTTGTTTGACCTTATCTGTTGGGGGATGCTCTTTATTAATAAGTGTCTGGAGATGTTCGTGTAGTGCGGCATCAAGATTCTTCTGGATATCATCGTTCTCCTGGACATTATACAACACCACAAATATCTCCCTATTTTCACTGCGTTCGAAATGGTCTGCCGAGAGATTGTCCGCTGCACTCCTGAGTCCAGGGTGCTGGAGCAAAAGAGAAAGACAGTGTTCTTCCAATTGATCTCCGGTTTTGAGCGTGGAAAACGGCACTTCAATCTGCTTTTGTATGTTTTTTGATGGTTTCCTTTTTGCATATAAAAGATCTGGAATCTTGGCCACCAGCGTCTTTTCGCCTATCCCTGTAAGTTTGCTCAACTTGGTTAGATACTCTTCTCGCACAGCACTGTCATTCATTTGTGCGATCAGTGGTAAAATCCGGTCAGCTAGTTGCGATTTACCCTCGGGTCTTGACAAATCGAACTCTTTGGTAGTCGCAGCAAGCAGGTAATCCATCAGCGGTTGAGCTTCATTAATTAACTGTTGCCACTGGTTTGGATTCTCTGCGATCACTTCGTCGGGGTCCTTGCCTTCGGGCATCGAGATGATGGTTATCTCAGTATCAAGTTGAGTCGACCCGCCCAGCCACTTTTTTGTTCCTTTCACTTCTTCTGCCAGTATATTCCGGCACACTTCAATGCCACGCAGCGTTGCGGCATTACCGGCAGCATCGGCATCCAATGATAGACAAATGTGCGCAGATAAACCTTTAAGTATTGTGATCTGTTTTTCGGTGAGAGCAGTGCCCATAGAGGCAACCACGTTGCGAAATCCATTTTGATGAGCAGTAAGAACATCCATGTATCCCTCAACTATAACGGCTTTCCCCTGTTCACGGATAGTCCCTTTAGCGAGATCAATACCATAAAGTACACTGCTTTTAGTGAAAATCGAGCTTTCTGCTGAATTCAGATACTTGGGCATCGAATCATCGAGAGCGCGGGCGCCAAATCCCAGGACTCTCCCTTTGACATCGCATATTGGGAACATGAGGCGTCCCCGGAATCGGTCATATGTTCGGTCCTCTTTGGCGATAGCGAGTCCGGCAGAAACAAGGTTAGCTTCGCTATAACCCTGTTTTTGCAAGTGCTGTTTCAGACCTTCCCATGAATCTAAACTGAATCCCAATCGGAATTGAGTGACGGTCTCAGATGAGAGCTGCCTGCTCTCCACATACTTGCGTGCTCCCTCGGCTGCTGGAGAATTCAATAGAAGCTCATGGAAATAGCGGGCTGCAGCATCATTTATTTGATACAACTTGTTAACGATTTCATCTTCAGCAGTTCTGGTTTTCTTTTCAGGGAGAGAGACACCTGCCCTCGAAGCCAGCATTTGTAAGGCCTCTCCGAATCCCAGACCCTCTTTTTTCATCATAAATGAGATGACGTCTCCGCCGGCTCCACAGCCATAGCAGTGCCAGCCCTGCCTTTCCGGGAACACAAAAAAGGACGGCGTCTTTTCTGTATGGAAAGGGCACAGCCCACGGAAATTACGCCCAGCCTTACCTAGCTGTACGTGCTCAGAGATCATATTAACGATATCAAGCCGCTGTTTTATTTCCTCGACAGAGTTCACTTCAAGACCTCTTCAGCGGTGCGAATAGCGTATAGGTCGGTCATACCGGCGATATAATCTACCACCGCCCGCTCGATTTCTGCACCATCGTTTAGTAACTCACCTGGGAATCTGTGTGGATTTTTAATGAAATAATAGTAAAGCGATCGAACTATTTCCCTGCCCTTTTCAGATTCTTCCTCGATCGAGCTTGACTCGTATACCTGTTCGAACAGGAAGTCCCTTAAAGTGTTCATTGCTTCCAAAACAGCTTGACTTAGGGAAATCACTGGAGTTGACTTCTTGTCTCCCGTTGGCCCAGTTGCTGCCCACGAGCAGTCGATAACGTCGTAAACCAGGGTGTTGATTCTTTTCGAATGGGAATTGCCCAGCACTGCGATCACCATATGGGGCAGGTTCTCAGTGGTGATTAGTCCAGCTCTCAGGGCGTCGCCGATATCGTGATTCACATAGGCAATTGAGTCCGCTATTTTACAAATTTGCCCTTCCAGCGTATCGGATGTGTCCCAATTTTCCCCCAGTATTCCCTCTCGAGGTTTGGAGTGTTTCAGTATACCCTCCCTGACCTCCCGTGTCAAGTTAAGACCTTGACCGCCTTTTTCCAGAACCTCAACTACTCGAAGGCTCTGTTCATTATGCCGGAAACCGTCTGCGAATATCTCATTGAGAACCTCCTCTCCGACATGCCCGAATGGAGTGTGTCCCAGGTCATGCCCCATCGAGATGGCTTCGGTTAGATCTTCATTGAGGTTCAAAGCCCGAGCAATGGTGCGTGCGACTTGAGATACTTCGAGAGTGTGTGTGAGTCTAGTAACATAGTGATCTCCCGGGGGGGCGATGAATACCTGGGTTTTATGCTTGAGCCGACGGAATGCTTTAGAATGAACGATACGATCCCGATCGCGCTGAAACTCGGTGCGCATGGGGGACGGCTCCTCGGGTCTATCCCTTTGTGCCAGCTTGCTTTTGGCTGCGTAAGGAGATAGACTTTCCTCCTGCTCCTCGAGCCGGTGCTTGATCTCGTGATGAGACATAAGAGTATTATATCTCTTTTGGCAGCTCCCTACCAATCAGCTATCGGACAACGCAGCCTGTGCGGCAGCCAACCTGGCGATGGGCACACGGAAGGGGGAACAGCTTACATAATCCAGGCCGATATGGTGACAGAACCTGATCGAACTTGGTTCGCCACCATGTTCTCCGCAAATACCGATTTTGAGATCCGGTCTGGTAGAACGACCTTTCCGAACTGCGTATTCCATCAAGCGACCGACGCCATCCTGATCGATTGCTTCGAATGGGTCACGTGATAAGATGCCCATCTCGAGATAAACCGGAAGGAACTTACCGGAATCATCTCGGGACAGTCCGAGTGTGGCCTGGGTGAGATCATTGGTACCGAAACTGAAGAATTCGGCTTCTTCGGCAATGCAATCGGCAGTAATGGCGGCACGAGGCAGTTCGATCATTGTGCCAATCTTGATTTCCGGTGGTTCCTGCCCAGGGCGTTCCGCTTTAATCTGTTGGAAGATATCCATGACTACTTGCTTCTGGTTTGACAGCTCTTTGACATTGCCAACTAGCGGGATCATGATTTCAGCTTTGGAACCTTCCACCGTATAGGCCGCTTCAATCACTGCACGTGCCTGCATTTCCGTGATCTCGGGATAGGTGATTCCCAATCGGCAACCCCGATGTCCCAGCATGGGATTGAATTCGTGGAGTGATTCGGCTTTTTCTTTGATCTCAGCGAGAGTGACATCCATAGCTCGAGCCATTTCTTTCTGTCCGCCTTCATCGTGCGGAACAAACTCGTGCAATGGAGGATCGAGGAAGCGAATGGTAGCCGGACGGCCTTCAAGGGCTTGGAAAATTTCGATGAAATCTTGACGTTGAAATGGCAGCAGTTCGGCTAGCGCCTCTATTCTCCCACTCTTTTTCTTGGCAAGGATCATTTTTCGTATAGAGATGATACGCGAACCCTCGAAAAACATGTGCTCGGTGCGACACAATCCAATGCCTTCAGCCCCGTACTTCACAGCCAATGCTGCGTCTTCCGGCCTGTCAGCATTGGTCCGAACGCCGAGTTTACGCGTTCTATCCGCAATTTCCATCAGTTTTTTGTACCATTTGTTTGTGTCCGGATCTGTATCGACTACGGGAAGTTGGCCTTTGTACACAACCCCTTTGGTGCCATTCATACTGATCCAGTCACCTTCGTTGAGAGTTTTTCCTGCTGCCCTGACAGTACGTTCCTTATAATCAATCTCCAGATCACCACATCCTACGATACAACATTTGCCCCAGCCACGGGCAACCAGCGCTGCATGACTGGTCATCCCGCCACGGGCAGTGAGAATCCCCTTGGCTGCATGCATGCCGTCCACATCTTCAGGGCTCGTTTCAATACGAACAAGGATGAGGTTTTCTCCCTTTTTCCCCAGTTCATGAGCACGGGCACTACTGAGTACTATTTTGCCAATGGCACCACCGGGACCTGCCGCGAGTCCCTTAGCCAGTTTTTTCGCTGTCTTTTCAGCCGCCGGGTCGAGCATTGGATGAAGTAGTTCATTCAGTTGTTCCGGATCGACGCGCATCAGGGCCGTCTTCTCGTCGATCATGCCCTCAT
The DNA here is from genome assembly GCA_013203045.1 of Chloroflexota bacterium. Lineage (GTDB taxonomy): Bacteria > Chloroflexota > Dehalococcoidia > SZUA-161 > SpSt-899 > JABMQN01. The sequence continues at coordinate 10,100 of JABMQN010000117.1, read as the reverse complement.
CCAGCATGTCCATAGCCATTCTTACAGCAGCCATTCCATTACGTTTACCCACGCGTGTCTGCAGCATCCAAAGCAGTCCACGCTCGATGGTGAACTCGATATCCTGCATATTCTTGTAATGGGCTTCGAGAGCATCGCGAAATCCAACAAGTTGTTTGTAGATCTCAGGCATTGCTTCCTCAAGGGAAGGTAGCGTATCATTCTGACCGGGCTGCTTGCAGTAGTTGTTCAGAGCGTTCGGAGTGCGAATCCCGGCAACCACATCTTCGCCCTGTGCATTGACCAGCCATTCCCCGTAGAAATGCGGATCACCAGTAGCCGGATCGCGAGTGAAGGCAACACCGGTCGCACTATCCTCACCTAAATTGCCGAAAACCATCACCTGAACATTGACAGCTGTTCCCCATTCCTCCGGAATTCCCTCGACTCTACGGTAGGCAATGGCCCGTCGGCCGCGCCATGACTGGAATACAGCGCCTACACCGCCTAATAGCTGAGTCCAAGGATCATCAGGGAATTCTTTGCCTAGCACTTCTTTGACTTTAGCTTTGTACTGCTCACAGAGGATTTTAAGGTCTTGCGCAGTGAGATCGGTATCGAGTTCGTAGTCGTTTTCTTCTTTAATGGCATCCATCAGCTTTTCCAACTGAGGACGGACGGCCATTTCTTCATCTTCGAGTTCGATACCGGCAGCCTTCTCCATGACGACGTCGGAGTACATGGTGATGAGTCTACGGTAGGCATCATATACGAATCGTTCATTGCCGGATTGTTTGATGATGCCGGGGATAGTAGCAGTGCAGAGTCCGATGTTCAATACGGTTTCCATCATACCGGGCATGGATTTGCGTGCTCCGGACCGAACCGACATTAGCAGCGGATCATCCGGGTCGCCGAAATTACGCCCCATCGCTTCCTCGACGTCCTTCATAGCTTGTCTAACTTGCTCAATCGCATCGTCAGGAAGCTTGCCACCGCTATCAAAGAAGGCAGCATTGGTTTCGGTGGTGATGGTGAAACCTGGTGGTACGGGCATTCCGAGGCTTGACATCTCTCCAAGGTTGGCGCCCTTGCCACCCAGCAAGTTGACCATCCCGGCATTCCCTTCCTCGAAAGTATAGACCCATTTTGTGCTACTGTTTATAGCCATTGGACCCTCCCTGTTTTTAAAATGTGTACCGGGAGTCACAGTTTATCGGGAGTTATATAATCCCCGTGTTTTTCTCTGGCCTGGAGTAATCGTTGTTTTTGTGCTTCCAGTATATCAAACAGTATCTTTGGTGTATCAGGTACCTGGGTCTTGTAGACCTTGGTTATTCTTTCGATCTTGGCAATGTGCTCTGGAATTCTAATAGTGAACTGCTCGATGTACTCTTCCCGAGTGTAGTCGTGCTGTAGTACATTTTTGAAAAGTGGCACGAGGTCTTCATGTTTCGGTATTCGCCCGGTGGGTGTTTCAATGGTTTCAACCTCGCCATTTACTCGCCGTTCCATCCATTTAAACCAGACTTTCTTATCGTTTTTCTCGTTAAGAAACTTGCCATCTTTTCCTCTGATGAAATAGTTTGCAGAGAAAACAGGAGGAGGATTGTCAAGTTCCTGTCCGAAGTCCAGATTGTCCTGGACATATCGGCCTATAGGGATGGAAAGGAAATCCAGATTGGACATCGGGTTGAATTCCCGAACCCCTTCTTTGCCTAACGTAGCTGCCGTTGTTTCGGATTCCAAAGCTGCGCCTTTGGTGATAATTCCGTGAGCCCAGTCGAAGGCCTCCTCCACGGGAACACAGGTATCGGAATCCCTTCCTCCGTAGACTACCCCGCTTACAACCACACCTTTAGGATCATCAAGTGTTGGGTCTAGATTTGGCAGAATATTCAAATCAAGCGTGAATCGGGCATTGGGGTGAGAGCATGGGATTTCCTTGTCCTTGGCATCCTTTTTACCCTTAAACCATTCGCCTGAATGATTGTAGCCTTTTTCCGGGATAGGAGTTTCCATTCCGGTCCAGTAGAAATCTCCGGCATCATCATACATAACATTGGAAATTATTATTTCTCCCGGGCTCTTAAGCGCTTTCCATTGAATCGGGTCATCATTTTCGTTCACTCCCTGGACTATGCCAAACATACCTTTTTCCACATTGACAGCACGGACTTTGCCATCTTTCTTGCGAAGATAGGCAATATCATCGCCTACTATGGTTTCGCCATCGAGCATGGCTGTGGAAGTTTTACCGCACATTGAAGGATATGCTCCGGTGAAATAGGTCACTCTATTATTAGGCCCGTGGATTCCCATGACTAACATGTGTTCAGTTAACCAACCCTCTTCGGAAGCTCGTCTGATAGCCAGCCGCATTGCCAGTTTCTTCAGCCCGATGGTGTTGCCGCCATATTGGGTATTGGTGCTGTATACAGTATCATCGGTAACATCAATATAAATTCTGCGCTTATCGAGATTCTTAGAAACGTTCCTATCATCAACTTCACCCTGTGAATGTACGAATTTGAAAAAACGAGCCGACGAACCCTGTCTGATGAATTCCTCATATCCCTGTCTATAGAGGAGGTCTTCACTGTGGGCTACGTAGCAGGAGTCAGTAAGCTGGACACAGGGCGTTGAGAACTCCGAATTGGTTGGTCCCAGGCAGAAGAAACGCACGTACAGCTCTCTACCTTTCATCATATCTTTCAGTATTTCGTGAACCTCTGTATATCCCTGATCTCTATCCCTTGTGCTGATAGATTCTCCCAGATCCATTCCTTTGGTAACGAGGATATTGGTATGTTCTTTGTCTCGCCCTTGATCACCGTACGCGTCAAAGTGAATGGTGTGACCTTCTGATGCAAGCTTGATTTCCTCTCCATTGCGTATAGCTGACTCTCTTATATATTTGAGGTCTTTTGTGGAATCGGTACAAACAAAGATCTTTTCCGGGGTACATAAATTTATATACTTGACTAGAAATTCTTCGAGTCTGGGATTGTTTATCTTAGCAATCTTCTGGTACCCTTCTTCCCCCAATTTCTTTTTTAGTGTGTTAGTAGTTTCGCTTGGCATGTTGCCTCCTAATTGTGAATCGACTTCTTTCAGAAATCCATTATCTTCCAGCTTGGCCTTAGTTTTTTCTTTCATTTTTCCCTCCCAAAATGCAGACTTGCATTGTTCTAAACGTAGATACAATTCCCCACTTTATGATAATACTTGCAAGTTGCTTAGTACAATAGCCTGTTTCCCTATTTCTAACTTCGTGTTTACTCGCTATCTTGATCTTGAAGCGATATAATATGGCTCAATAGAAGACAAGGTTCTGGTAGAAGATAGATATGCACTGGGAGACACTGGAAAAAGCGAGAAGAAAACTTGCATTAGAAGAAGGTGCAGTTATCAAGAATTGGGGGGGGAAGAACAGTGTTGCACTCATTTATCCCAATTCCTACTCTTTAGGTATGTCCAATCTTGGATTCCAGTCTGTTTATGGGATATTGAATCAACATGACCATATTGTCTGTGAGAGGGTTTTCTATGAGGACTCAGAGCCTGTTTCATTGGAATCGCAAAGACCTTTGGGTGATTTTGATGTTATTGCCTTCTCTTTTTCCTATGAACTTGACTACTTTAATGCAGTTCGAATCCTGAAGTCAAGTGGCATACCTGTTTTTGCATCTGAGCGCGATGAGCATCACCCGTTGATGATTGCGGGTGGGGCTGCGGTGACTGCCAATCCAGAGCCTTTATCCGCTGTTTTTGATTGCTTTGCCATCGGTGAAGCTGAAGCTATTTTGCCTCAATTGACTCGGGTTCTATCGGAGGGCATCGAATCCCCTCGCAATGAATTACTCCGGGAATTGGCAATGGTGCCAGGTGTATACGTTCCCATCTTTTCTAGCGGTCCGGTTGTTCGCCAGGCTGCAAAGGATATCGGTGATTTCTCTACCACATCAGTTGTATTAACGCGCGAAACCGAACTCGGGGATCTTTACCTTATGGAGATTGCTCGCGGTTGTTCACGGGGATGTCGATTTTGTCTAGCTGGCTATCATTTCCGACCGATGCGATATCGGCCCGTTGAAAGCCTTCTGGAACAGGCGAAGAAGGGATTGCAGTACCGGAAGCGTTTGGGATTGGTGAGTGCCGCTATCTCTGATCATCCGCAAATTGACGAGCTGGTAACTGGCTTGCGCAGGATGGGTGCAGAATTCTCGGTGAGTTCTGTAAGAATAAAACCATTGTCGGATACTCTTTTACAGGGTTTGTCTGAGAGTGGTACGAAGACCATTACTCTAGCTCCTGAGGCCGGTTCACAAAGACTGCGAAGATTCATCAGCAAAGGCATTTCCGAGGATGATATCCTGAGTGCAGCGGATCGAGTTGCCGGGTATGGATTCAAACAGATGAAACTCTACTTCATGATCGGGTTGCCGACAGAGACTGAGGAAGATATAGTAAGTATTATAGACTTGGCTCAGACAATGAAAGGTGTTATCGATAAATATCGTTCCGGTATCCATATGACTTTGAACATAACCCCTTTTGTTCCCAAAGCGGGCACGCCTTTTCAATGGCTCCCGATGGCCGCTGCGGAAGATATTAAGCATCGTATAGGCATGCTTAGAAAAGGATTGAGTCGTAAAGGAATAGAGGTGAAAGCGGATAGCATAGAGTGGGCTCTAGTTCAGGGGATACTCGCACGTGGCGATTCTAAATTGGGTAAGGTAATTGATAGCATGCCAAAAGTTACGCTGGCAGCGTGGAAAAAGGCTTATGTGAAAGCTGAAATCGATCCCGAGATAGTTCATAGAGAAATCCCTTGGGATGAACAGTTACCCTGGTCGATGATAGACTCCGGGGTAGGAACTGAACAGCTTCGGGCTGAACTGGAGAAATCGTTTTCCAAATGAGCATCGAGCAGAATGTCGAAGAAGTTCGAAACCGCATTGCGCAGGCGTGTGATCGAGGGGGACGTTCACCGGACGAAGTGACGTTAGTCGCTATCACAAAAACGTATGATGCTTCGGTTGTACGTACCGCTTTTCAGGCGGGTCTTCGACATTTTGGTGAGAACCGGATTCAGGAGGCAAAAGCCAAACTCGATGAACTAAAAGATGTGCAAAGTCAGTCTACCTGGCATATGGTGGGCCATCTTCAAACCAACAAAGTGAAGACAGCCGTGCAGCTTTTTGATATAATCCAGAGCGTCGATTCGCTGAAGCTTGCTGAAGCTTTGAACAGCAATGCTTTGAAATCATTTCCGGTGTTGTTGCAGGTGAATATCGCTGAGGAAGATAGCAAAAGCGGTTTTGCAGTGGGCGAAATTAATTTGGTGTTGAGCGAAATTGGCAGAATGCCCAATCTGGAAATAAAGGGATTAATGACGATTGCGCCCTGGGTTGATGATCCGGAAGAAGTACGGCCGGCATTCAGGAAATTACGAGAATTACGTGATTCTTTAGGATTGGAACAACTCTCTATGGGAATGACCGACGATTTTGAAGTAGCTGTAGAGGAAGGTGCCACGATTGTACGAGTTGGCCGAGCGATTTTTGGAAAACGGAGGGCTTGAATTATGAAGATAGCATTCATTGGAGCGGGAGTGATGGCCGAGGCCATTATTTCTGGACTCATCAACAAAGGCTCTGCAAAACCAGAGGATATAACGGCGAGTGATATTGTGGAAGTTCGCCTGGCGGAACTGGGAGCACGATATGTTATCCGGTGTATATCAAGTAATCAAGAAGCCGTGAAAGATAAAGATGTGATAGTGCTCTCCGTAAAGCCGCAGGTCATATCGCACCTCGCTGAGGACCTTCGGGGCAGAATCCAAAACGAACAGTTGGTCCTTTCTATCATGGCTGGAGTGAAGATAGTTTCGATAGATTTGTTATTAACTCATAGTTCCATTGTTCGGGTGATGCCCAATACACCGGCGCAGATCGGCGAGGGGATCAGCGTGTGGACTGCCACGGACTCCGTTCGCCAACATCAGAAAGAAATGGCTCAAACCATATTAGCTGCGCTGGGCAAGGAAATTTATGTTGATGATGAGAAATATATCGATATGGCCACCGCGGTTAGTGGTAGTGGGCCTGCATACATTTTCGTGATCCTTGAAGCATTGATTGATGCTGCGGTGCATATTGGTATGCCTCGCGCAACTGCATCCGAACTTGTTTTCCAGACAGTACTGGGTTCAACACTTTTTGCTCAGGCCAGTGACAAACATTTGGCGGAACTGAAGAATATGGTAACCTCTCCCGGCGGAACAACTGCCGAAGGTTTGCTGGAACTGGAAGATGGAAGATTGCGAGCGATTCTGACTCAGGCGGTGATTGCTGCGTATGAGAAAGCGCAAGTTCTAGGTAAGGACCAGAAATGAATGTAATAGCAACAATTATCGAGTGGTTGTGTGAAGCGCTTACAATTTTGATTATTATTCGAGCTATCATGTCCTGGGTCCCCACGAGCCCCGGCAACCAGTTCGTAATGTTTTTGCATCAATTGACTGACCCCGTTCTCAATCCGCTTCGCAGACTCATCCCGCCAATCGGGGGCACCATTGATATTACCCCTTTGATAGCCATTGTTCTGTTACAGGTTATTGGAACGTACGTCGGTCAGCTGGCATAGTCTATCCCTTTTCCCAAACTACTTTGCCCCCAATAATGGTCTTCTCCACGGCGATATCTTTGATCTCTTCGGCTGGGACACCGGTGGGATCTGCGCTCAGAACTACTAAGTCAGCAAGTTTCCCAACAGCAATACTTCCTTTTATGTCGTCTTCGAAGGAAGCATATGCTCCACCCATGGTGTACATCCAGAGAGCATCTTCAGGAGTGATTGTTTCTTCCGGGGGAAGGACGTGCCCACTTTCTGCCGTTCGAGTCACTGCAGCATAGATACCGAAGAGAGGATTAAGTGGAATTACTGGCGCATCGGAACTGGCGGCAACCCTGATTCCATTATTGCAGAACGCTCCGGTGCGATAAAGCCAGGGGAGTTTCCCCGGATCGACTTCTGAGACATATCTCTCTCCATTGTAATAAATGAACGCAGGCTGGGTTACCACCATAGCCCCACTTCTTTTTATTCTTTCCAGCAAGTGTGGAGGGCATTCGGAACAGTGCTCGATCCGGTGACGGTGGTCGTCTTTGGGTAGCTCTTGCAGAGCATATTCCAGAGAGGTTATGGCGGCTTCAACGGTGGTATCTTCGATGGCATGGATGGCTACCTGGAACCCGGCTCTGTGTGCTGAAAGAACCATCTCGTTTAACTTTGCTTGAGGTGGATTGAGCGATCCGCTGATCTCGTCAATAACGATTTTCATTGCACCTAATCGCAGATTCTCATCACTCGAACCCTGAAGATTCTGAAATTGCTTGAGTGATCTGGCACTGAACATCATAGTTACTCGTGGCTGGAGTGTGCCTCCGGCCTTAATTCGTCTCAAGTGTTCCCATTGAGCAGGTTCGTTATGTACGGTGGCATCTTGTAGCGAAGTGATCCCGGCTGCAAGAAAAAGCTGATTTGCCTGTTGTGTCCCTTCGTCCAGGTCCTCTTCCGATGGCGGTGGAACAACGTTTTTGCTCAAATATGCATTCATTCCAAACAGGAGTCCGGTGGGCTCACCGGTCTCAAGTTCTCTTTCGATAAGTCCTCCCGGGGGATCGGGTGTTTCAGCGGTGATCCCTGCCAGAGCAAGACCTTGACTGTTGAGAACACAGGCATATCTGGTACGGTGAGCTAGCTTGACTGGATGGGCCGGTGCCGCCTTGTCCAGGTCCCACCGAGTAGGATGGCGCTGTTCTTCGAGATAAAACTTGTTGTATTCGGATCCTTTAATCCATGTACCTGTCGGAGTTTGGAATGCTTTTTCTGCGATTTTACGTTGGATATCGACGATTGAAGAGACTGAGGCTGGACTGCAATCAATACTCAGCAAACTAGAGATTATTGAAAATATGTGCAGGTGGGCATCGTGAAAGCCGGGAATGACTGTTTTGCCCGAGCAGTCGATGAGTCTAGTTTGATTTCCTTCAAATGCGTCACGATCTTCGTTATCTCCAACACTGAGTATTCGCTCGTCTCCGACGGCGACCATCTCTGCGTGTGGAGCAGATTTCTCCATTGTGAGCACATTGGCGTTAAAGAGGATAAGATCAGCGGTTCTTTTGTCCATTCCGAATCTAGGGTAGCATTTGAGTCATTGACAATCAAATCACATAACATTAAAAAAAGGGCTCAAACCTGAGCCCTTTATAGCCTTTCTGTGTTTATGGTGGAGTCTCACTTAAAAAAGAACGAGGCTTTTGATATCAATGATGGTGATCACAACCGCAACCGTGATCGGTGCCATGGTGACCACACCCATGAATTCCGGTAAGTTGATGATCCTGACAACCGTCCGGGCATTCAGCGCGACATGCAGCGTTATAGGCCTGCTCATTATATAGTTCATCGGGTGTTGCGTCGCGCACGCTCAAAACGGTAATGTCGAACTTGATTGTCTTTCCCGCCAGGGGATGGTTCTCGTCCAGAGTGATCTTATCGCCATCTATCTTGGAAACGGCGAGTGTTCTTTTCCCCTTTGTATCCTGAGCCTGAAGTTGCATTCCAACCTTCAAATTGCCGAGTTTGACTAATTCTTTCCGTGTGAAAACATGAACTAGAGAATCGTCTCGCTCTCCATAGCCTTGAGCGGGAGTTAGTTTGACGGAAAACGAATCGCCAGTAGTTTTACCGTCCATGGCAGCTTCAAGCCCCGGCACCAGGGTTCCTTTGCCATGAATGTAGGAAAGGGGTCCATATTCCAAGGAAGTATCTATGAGCTGGCCCTGCTCATCCATCACAGTGTAGTCGAACGTAGCAACTTTATTTCGAATGATTCTGGTTTGCATGACACTTCCCTGAGTCAAAAAAGTGACTACTCTGATAGATTATCCCAATGAAAAAGATGTGCAATGGAAATATAGACTATGCCGAAAAATGAAGCTTCCTTAGCTATAACTTAGCTTCTTTGCCATATTTTTTGCCAATAGATGCTCGCTTAGACCTTCACCGTTGTCAAGATATACTTCAGCGACGTACCGGCCAAATTTACCGATCTTGAAAGTCTCGATCGATAGGTCCTTACCTTCGATCAACTCTTTGACATATTCTTTGACTTTTAGTCCTTCCGGGCGCTCCGATCCTCTGATTTCCGGTGTATCAACACTCACCAACCGTAATCGCTGAAATGTAGTGATCCGAAATCCAAGATCAATCTTTGGCAACCTTCGAAGGTATCATCTACCACCTCCTCGATGTTCTCCCGATGTTAGAGGAAATCGGAGGTCGTCAATGATATTAGTTTCATTGCTCAAATCATACACGAGAATGTCCTGTAACTCTAGCCAATACTATCCGAAGCCAATCGGAAGAGAGGAACATCATGAAAACGGTTACTGAAGAACCGAACAGTAGCTTAACACAACAGAAGTCTCTTTTCAGAGGTGCTACTATGACTATCCTAGATTTGTTCTTCCAGTCTGAGGGGCTGCAAGCTGGTAAACCGTCATTTTGTTAAGTGATTCAGCTACAGAGCACCGGACTTTTAATCCGGGTGTCGAGGGTTCGAAACCCTCCCGGCTCACCAGCTTCAAAATGCGCTAATAAACCGCACCCTTTTTATATAGTTCGGGTGTCGTCAGGCTGAGGCGACCGACACCATAACTATACATTATACAGTTACCCGCGACAACACCCGTACCCTGAGGATTCATACTCTATGCCAACCCTATTACCGTCGCAAACATAATGGAGAATCCCATGTGGTGTCACTCGGCCAACATCCCCGATTCACGTGACTCAGTACTTTGGCCCCATTCTTCCGATGCGCTGCAAGGATTCGCCGGATATGACATTCACTTAGCCCAAGGACATAGGTAGCTTCCCCCACTCCCATCCATCCCTCCAATACCATATTTAATGTCTGCAATCTTCCTTGTTCTTTCTGTGTCAATGTCAGTCCTTTCAATACTGACATTTTCCCTGATCAGTTATCTACTGACATAATTGTAGAACAACGACATGACCTGACCTTTCTTGGCTATGGGCATTGG
>JABMQN010000116.1 GCA_013203045.1 Chloroflexota bacterium | reverse complement strand
TAGCCAAGGCGACGGCGGACTCAGCACGAACGGGCTAGCAATCTGGGTATCCCTCTTCCGTTCGCCCTGAGCTTGTCGAAGGGGAACTTAAGCACTGAAGTCTATTACGGTCAAATAAAAAACTTAGTACTAATCCTTGCGAGGTTTGAACATGGGAAGGGGCCATTCGTCATTGATATCTACGAAAACCACTTCAACAGGCATATCCTTGTAGAGGTCTTCTGGATTACCTTCAGCCATGTTGGATACCATACGAACGCCTTTCTCTTCCATTTCTACAAGCACCACTTCAAACGGGACTCGATACAGGGGATTGACTTCCCGGGTGAAAACCACCCAGCTATAGATAGTGCCTTTGCCAGTCGATTCCACCCACTCCAGATCATAGCTATGACATTTGTGGCACATGGGACGCGGCGGGTGGAGAAATTCACCACACTCTTTACATCTCTGGAAAACCAGCTTCTTTTTTTTCACCGCTTCCCAGAATCCTTCTTCAAAAGACTCTGCCACCGGATCATAGAAGTATTTCAAATATCTGTTGTTCAATTCCAGAGCCATCTCTTACTCTCCTTGCCCTAGGATAATTGCACTCGTGGGAACTCCAAGCCCCCCGGTCACCAGAACATGCTCAACATCCTCGATTTGTGTAGTCGATGTGCCTCTTATTTGCCTGACACCTTCAGCGATCATGTTCATGCCATGTATGTAAGATTCGGAAAGCATACCGCCAGAGGTATTGATGGGCAATTCGCCAGTTGGCCGAATCCGATCGCCTCCCTGACAAAAAGGACCACCTTCTCCCACCTTTACGAACCCCAATGCCTCTAATTGCATAGGGACAAGGGGAGTGAAGGCATCATACAACTGAGCTACATCAATATTTTTCGGGGTGAACCCTGATTGTTTCCAGAGTTCCTTTCCGGCTTCCGTCATCTCCGGTATGCCAATTTCTTCTCGATAGAAACTTGTCATGCAGTAGGAATCCCATCCGGTCGCCACCGTGGCAGCCGCAACGTAGGCCGGTTTTTGTCTGAGGGCTTTGGCACGTTCCGGTGTGGTGACAATCAGGGCAACGGACCCGTCGTTTTCCAGACAGGTATCATGCATACGGAACGGGTCGCACAGCATTGGCGAATTCCAGTAGTCATCCATGGTCATCGGTCTGCCATAGAATATCGCCCTGGGATTCACAACAGCGTTCTCTCTGCTGACCATAGCAACCCAACCAAGCTGCTCCTGTGTGGCTCCGGTATCCAACATCCATCTTCGAGTGAACATAGCAATCCAAGAAGTTGGACTCATGAAGCCAAACGGCATGGTATAGCTCCAGTGCGCATCGATGGGAACATTCGCTGGTCGTCCGTAACGCACCGCTCCACTCGCTGGTTTCAGAGACCGGAAGCAAAGAACATAATCTGCTATCCCGTTTGCTACTGCCAATGCTGCGTGCAGGATAGTGGCACAACACGCGCCACCACCCCATGGGGCCTCGGTAAAATACCGGAGGTTAGGAATGCCGAGACAGCGAGCGACATCAGTATCGGTGGTAAACTCGGTAGCCACCTGTCCGGCCGTACCAAACTTAACGATGCCATCGATATCTTCCGGCTTTAGACCTGCATCTTTGCAAGCTGCCATTGCCGCATCGACCGCCATATGAATTTCGCTTCGTCCGCTATTTCGCGAGTATTCAGTCGAGCCAATTCCAACAATGCATGCCTTATTTTTAATCGTCATTGTAAAACCCTCACTATCCTTTTGCAGGCAAGGCCATTGTTGCGGATCCAACGACGTGAGGCCCCAGGTTGTTATCGCCGGAGATTTCAAGTTCTATTAAATGGTTGCCTGCCTCTTCATATTTCCTGGTAATCCTTGCATTCATGTCCATCTTGTTGCCTTCAGTCGGGAAGTTGGGTACCTGGAGGCCGACTTGCATCCTCTTCAACTCAGCCTCAGGACCGGCCCATTGTTCCAAATATGAAGCCATCAGTCCGTTTGAGGTCAAGATGTTCATGAAGATATCCGGAGCACCCTTTTCTTGGGCAAAGTCTCTGCTGTGATGCACCGGCATAAAATCATGCGAAGCCCAGATAGCGCCACTTACAATCAGCGTGGTGTCAATATCCCGCGATTTCTGAGGCAGATCCTGTCCGACTTCAACATCTTCCCAGTAGACATTGTTTATTTCTGGTGCCATTTCTCTTCTCCTTTTGCTGAAAATTAACCCTCGTAGAGATGTCGCGTATCCATGGGTGGCTTGTATTTAAGTACCCTAAACGATGCTTTGCACACCTCTTCATCGCGTTGATTGATGAATGTGAACACAATATCAACGTAACGACCCACACCCTGGCGCGTATGATGATCGTACTTGGATACATTGGCAACTGTGATCTTACTACGAATGGTATCTCCCGGTCTTATGGACTTCAGATACCATTGCTCTTGTGCGGTAGCGACAACACCGTTGTATCCCTCAGAATCAATGATATCGAACAGTTGATTATGAGGGTCTTCCTTGAAAGGCTGGTTCGCATGGACGAATCGCTGCAGAGCGTCATGCATATCATCTAATGACCAGGTCTGAACCATTGACGGGGGAGCAATAATACTTCCGTATCTGCTATCTTGGGCATATTCCTCATCGGTGTAAAGAGGATTGGAATCCTGCATGACCTCGCACCAGTGTCGGATATCAGATTTGGTGACTATGTCGTGCGGCTCATGAAATGGCGACGACTGGCCGACAAGATGCGCTACTTTTGAATAGTCGAGGGTTTTTTCCGGGGGTCCCGAGTACGATTTTATCATATCGTTGTCTTTTCCCATACCAATCAATCTCCTTCGCTGTGTGAAAACAAGATCAGGAAACCATCTCTAATCTGTGAGACTTCAGGATAGTATAGGTTTGCATGCTGATGACGTCCCCTGCCTGATTGGAAAACGTATAAAGCAATGAAACCCGATATCCTTTCCCAAGTTTCGTCTCTTCTTCTGTTGGTGATATACTGACTACTTTTACCTTGAAGGTTAATTGATCGCCCAAACGAATGGGATTGGAATACTCCTGGGCCAATGCGATCCCTACAGTCAAGGTATAACCAGCATCATCGAAAGCTTGCAGCACTTGTTCATGCGGCTCAGTTGCCTCAACCTTTTTAGGCCATAGCCGATCCATAGCCCAAGCCATGGTCATTGGGGGTGGGGTAACATCCGTATTCCAAAATTCTTTCTTTCCTTCCATAAGTTCGCGCCAGTGCCTGATATCGGATGTGCTTACTTCGTCGGGTGCCCGTATTGGGCCAGACTCCTTTCCCACAAGCACTTGTATCTGACTTAGATCCATACTCTATCTCCTTATTTGTTTTAGGCTATTCTATATTGACTTTGCTTCGGTTTCGTCTGGGATTGAATACATCTCATTTCCACCAGTCACGTAGCACGACCCTTCAGGGTCGCTTCAGGCGAGGCTGAAGCCTCGCACTACATTTGATTAGTTGATTTTTATTCTATGCCGTTCTAGGCAATCCCAAACCCGCCATAGCTATGATGTTCCTTTGAACTTCGAGAGCGCCTCCACCAAAGATCAGCACCAAATCCTTTCTGAAATCATGCTCCAGCTTACCCTTGAGTTGAGCCCATTTGGATCCTCTTTGTAACTGCCCAAACTGTCCCATGATTTGAAGTAGAGTACCGTTGGTTCGCTGGTACAACTCCACTCCAACTACCTTCACTACAGATGATTGGGCATAGGGAGTCATTCCGTTGGTGACCATCCAGACCATGTGGTAATTGAGTAACTTGAGAATCTCGAGTTCCACCGTTAGCTCTGTTAACTTTTGCCTGACCCACGGTACCTCGATAACGGCTCTTCCATCCAGTCTGGTCTCTTTTGCCCACTGCGTAACTTGTTCGATGTTCCGTTTCATTGGGGAGAAAGGAACTACTGCAACACGCTCGAAATTCAATTGCGTAGTCATATATTTCCATCCTTGATTCTCCTCACCAACCAGACAATCCACAGGTATTTTTACGTTGTCATAAAAGGTATAATTGGTCCTCTCTCCACCGATGGTCATGAAAGGCTGGATGGTAATACCGGGAGTGCTCATTGGTACCATGAATACGGAAAGCCCCTTGTGTTTTGGAGCATTCGGATCGGTTCTGGCAGCAAGCCATACGTAGTCGGCAAAGTCAGCGTTTGTGGTGAACACCTTCTGCCCGTTGATAATGTAGTGATCACCATCTCTCACAGCGGTAGTCTTCAGAGATGCCAGATCAGTGCCGGCATCGGGCTCCGAGTAGCCAACGCAGACCTCCATCTCTCCCTTCAGGATAGGGGGCAGATACCTGTTTTTCTGTTCCTCGGAGCCGATCTGCATTAAGGTAGGCCCCACAGTGTTCAGACCCAATACCGGAAGCGGGATTTCCTCAAAAAAGCAGATCTCATAGAAAAGATGCTGCTCCATCGGAGTACGTCCTTGACCGCCGTATTCTTTGGGCCATCCCACTCCCAGCCAGCCATCCTCCCCCAGTTGCCGGACCAGTTTGGTATAGGCGGGTCCACCACCATATCCCGATCTGGTTTCCAACTCCGCCATCAACTCAGGGGTCTTCAGTCCCTTGAGATAATCAGTGCATTCCTGGCAAAATCGCTCTTCTTCAGAAGTGAGAGCAAAGTCCATTTTTATGCTCCTTCTCGGCAATCATGAACGAAGTTCAGTTTCGATAAGCATGCGATGCTAATCGCGGAAGCTCACTAACTCATCCTTCGAAGACTTACATATTTCTGTGGAAGGTATGTCTTGGTAAGGTGAATCTGATATGATATAATATAAGATATCGTATACGATATCTTAAGCATATGCCATGCTATCATTAAGTTGTTGTCGTGTCAAGCGGTTAATTACAAGCCTATGGTGGAGGATCACTTGACAGTATGATAGGATGATAAACAAAAGACGGGAGTTGATAAAATGACCCTTTCAAAGATGCCGATGGAAACTGAACCTCCATTGTCTGATGTGTACAAAATCTGGTTGATAATGGGTCAAGTATATAACGCAATGTCCAGGGCCAGGGAGAATGAATTACGGCCCTTGGGTATTACCATGATTCAAGCGGGGGTCTTGTGGTTACTGACGGGACTCGGTAGACCAGCTTCCCCTGCCGAGCTATCCGTGATGTTGTTCCGGAAGCATCACTCTGTTTCCCAGTTGCTCAAGCGTATGGAGAAACAAGGTCTGGTTGAACGACCACTGGAATTACAAAAAAGTGGTGCGGTGAGAGTAGTACTTACAGAAAAAGGACGGGAAACACTGAAGCAGGTCTATGAAATCGGCACGGTAATTGATGATATCATGTCCGGCCTTACACCAGAGGAAAGGCGCACTCTGAGGTCATATCTGGAGAAGTTACATGAGAACGCTTTTACACAACTCGTGGAAAAACCTCCGTTTCCTTAGATACGCCATTTCGTTATCCAGATAGTTGTCCGAATTCGGGGGTTGATGGAGACAATAGGTGGTATTTCGTTTCGGATGCTATTCATCCGTTTTGTCAAATAGAATTCGGTTGTAGACGTCAACCACATCCAAATTGAGATCATCTGCCCCGATCTGATCGTAGGGACTTTCCAGATCTTCCTGGATATTATCCAAACTAACAAGAATCAGGCTATAGAAAACCGCTACTAAATAACCAACACTAAGGTTGTGCTCGTTGGATAAGTTGGCGAAATACGGTGCAAATAAGACTGGAAACGTGTTGAGAAATACGTGGCTATATGCCCTGAGTGTGGTTGGCGTCCGATAGAGACGGATGTTTCTCATCTTTTCAAAATCAATCATCATCGCCCGCATATATTGATTGCAACGTGAGATTTCGGTATTGGAAACACCCACATCTCGCAGCTTTTCCATAGATAACGAAATCTCTGAAAAGCGATTATATACTTCCTGAAAACGGTCTTCATCGCCGTTCTTGGCTGTAAAATAATGGTGAATTGAGTGCAAAAGGTTTTCGATAAGCTGTTTCATCCGGTTGGCATGTTCTGAGCTATCTTCAGGAACCCAGTCTCGATGTGCGTAGTAAAGGGCAATGGCATGACCTTTGAAAGAGGCAAAATGTCCCAGGGCTTCTTCGCGCCGCCGGTAAGCAGCATTGATAGAAAACACGATAGGGAAAATAATAGCAACACCAATTAGAGTTGTTGGTAGATCAAAGTAAACATCGAAGCGCAAACAGATACCGGTTGCGCCGCATGCAAGCGCAATAACAATAATTGTTTGGAGGCTCTGAATTCTCAAGAAATCTTTAATAACATGCATTGAAATCCCCTTATCTGATAACAAGCTAACAAATTATACCAATAGGAGTCAAGTAATAAACAGAGCCACTAGTGCTACATAACGTTCGATTTAACCGACTGCAAGGGAATATGCCAACCCGAACTTGGCGGCAACCCGATTATTGCATGAATGATAGCACAGACTCATCATGCGATACAAAACCTGTTAATTCCCTCTTGCCGCCAAGCTGAAACAGAACCATTTTCGGAAGCAGGCCCAAGCTCAAAAGAAGACGCCCCTTGAAGTCGGTCTCCAATGACTTGATACTTATAGAGGCCTCCTCCCCGGGCATCCATTTATATGGTAACCTATGCTACAAAATAAAAAGCTGGCTTGCCAGCAAAAGGAGGAGACCTCGATGTTATTCTACACC
>JABMQN010000115.1 GCA_013203045.1 Chloroflexota bacterium | reverse complement strand
TAGTGGCAGAGCTTGATGTTGATGGTCGCTCTATCTGCTTGAGCTACATTGCCTGTAGCTTCATCTAACGAAGTAAGTTTTGCTAATCTTTTGCTAATCCTTTTCCTACTACCATCAAAGATTATTAGGTATCATTTTGTCTGGTAACAGCATATCGTAGCTACGAAATGGCATTCGATAACACTATGAAACACCTTGCAAAACAGCTATGAGCGAATTCCTAATTCTACCTCTTTCGTCCTCTAGCTTCCATAATGTTATTTCTTGTCCTCACAATGTCAATAAATCCGTAGCTGAATGTCCACTGACGTCCATTGTGTTATTTGGAGTTCGTTGCCAATTATGTTGCCAATTACTCGTTATCCCCATACATGTGCTCCGAAACCACTTCCTTTTAGCATTCCCTAGCGCCACTACGACCATATAACCAGTTTATTTTTTCGAGCTCTTACATTCAGGGTGGTACAATAACTGAGGACATGTCAGACGTACATTTGAAGCATGGAAAAGATCCTTCACTAAGTATATGGTGATCATCAGCCAACATTACTCTGAGTGCCATGTTACACCTCCTGGGATTCATATTCTGTTTGATCGAGAGGTGCGGTCAGAATTACCCGAGTTCCTTTCCCAGGTTCCGATGTAATATCAAAGTTGCCACCTAAATGAACGAGTCTCTCCCGAACACTGAAAAGGCCAAAACTCTTTACCGTTTCACCTATTTGATCAGTTAAGAATCCTACTCCGTTATCTTCTACGCTGATGCAAATAGTGTGTCGTTCCTGAAATATTGATACCATGGCCAGACTGGCATTTGCATGCTTAACAACATTCAGTAATAATCCCCTCACGCCGCGATACAGCAATCCACGCATATCTTCGCTTAGCGGCTTGTGCTCACCATCGTCGGAAAATTCGATGGTCAATGGGTATTGCTCCTGCAGCTGTTCGCAAAGCGACTCAACCGCCGGTTCCAGGCCGAGCTCGTACAAAATAGGTGGACTTAGCTGTCCGGTAAGAGAACGGGTGGTCTGGATAGCAGAATCCAGCGAGGACTTTATGTAATCGAACTGGCCGGATAATTCGTCAGATTTGATCTTCACATCAATTTCACCAAGTTTCAGTTTGAGCAACGCCAGCGTCTGACCCAGTTCATCATGAAGTTCCATGGCAATACGATGACGTTCCTGATTTTCGGCGATAGTTAAATTAGAGGCCAGTGACCGTAGTTGTTCCTGGTAATCTTCCAGTGCTTTCACTGCACGCTGACGTTCGCTAATATCCTGCCCGATGGCCAGTAGGCCAACCACATTGCCCTCAGAATCTTTCAGTGTTTTATCATACCATTCGATTTGGCGCTCCTGACCATCTTTGGTTATTATCGGGTTAACATTTCCCTTTGTCTGGATATTGCTCACCGCTTTTGCAAACATATTACGAACAGAATCCCAGTCCCGTTTCGGTAGAAATGTGTTGAACCAGTCAAGACCCTGAACTTCTTCAAAACTGTAGCCTGAGATTTCCTCCAAATACGGATTAAAATTTACAATTCTTCCTTCGGTATCCAGAACCAGGATGATGACCTGAGCAGTCTCAACGATACTTTCTGTAAACCTCTTTTAAATCATGAGAGCATCCTCTGCCTTTTTGCGCTCGGTGATGTCCTGAATCAATGCATAGAATCCCTTCACCTGACCGTCGATACCGATATGCGGAATGTAGTTGGCCTCAATGTCTCGCAAGCCCGCATCCTTGTAGGGCACTTTGGACTCGTAATGTACTGCCTGCCCGGACAGAGCACAGTCTAAATACTCCTTGACCGACTCATAGGCCTCCACACCCATGATATCTGCTATTTTCTGTCCATGCATTTCCTCACGTGAATGCCCGAACCAATTCTCGTAGCCCTTGTTGTTGAACTGGTACCTCTCTTCTTTATCTACATACGAAATCAGCACTGGCAAAGCATCAGCTATCAGGCGCAACCGGTATTCGCTTTGTTGCACAGCCTCCTCTGCCTGCTTGCGCTCGGTTATTTCTGTAAACATGGAGACCATTCTGCCGGGGGCAATCTGAAAGTTGAAATTCTCAAACACCCCACTGATGTGCTCGTCCTCATAGATGATATCTTCTTTGTGCCAGACCCCGCCTTTCTCCGCAATCTCTCTGAATTTTTCAGCTATGTCGGTTTCTGCTATACGAGGGAAAGCATCATCAATGGCTCTGTCGATATACTGGCAGTTATCAATTCCAAGAATCTCATCGGCAGCCGGGTTTGACCCTGTGAAGTACAGTTGGCCGTCTGGTTTCAACTCATACATATGTATGCCCAATGGCAAGTTCTCGATGACGGATCGGTTTTGCGCCTCACTCTCCAACAATGCCTCTTCGGCCCGCGTTCGCTCAATGTTAGGACCTAGTTGAGAAGCCAGCCGCTCCAGTTGCTGTACGGTTTCAAGCGGGACGATGTTTTCCCTTGGATCGGCCACATGAATGAGTCCAACGATACGGCTGTCCATGTAAAGCGGAACAAGTGCTACAGATTCATATCCGTACATATTACAAACATTCCTTGTGCTACCCTTGTCTTCTTCGGATACGGTGGCCAGAAAAGCAGTAGTGCCATTCATGTAAAAAGAACCACCGCTGGTATAAAACTGTAATTGAGGATCTGTAGTTCCTTTAATAACATTGATACACATACATTGATCGTTCTTTATGGAAAGCGGACTTTCGGATTCATAGAACTCCTGTGAAAAACCCATATATGCTTCATAAGGAATATTGCCTTCCTCATCGAGAAGACGGATTCCCACAGCGTTGAAACCGTAATTATCCTGAATCACCTTGACGATGTCGTCCAGCATCGGATTTGTCTGAATATGTGTGTTCATAATTTTAAGGATACTATTGAATAGCAGGGATTCCTCTTCGATCCGCTTGCGCTCGGTGATATCAAAAATGTAGTGAACATACATGTCCTCACTTAAAGGAACCCATCTGCATTCATAGTATTTATCCCGATACTCGACTTCCAGTTGCTGCGCTTGGCCTGAGTTCCACAGTTCCGGTGCCCGACAAAAAGGGCACGGGTCATCACGCTCAGCGCATGTCTGGTAACAGGTTTTTCCTGGAAATGCACCTATGGATTTGGCAATGTTGTTGGAAGCGATGATTTCTCGTGTACCTTTCTTGACGATCATAGCTATACACGGAAGATTGTCCATAAGTTCACCGCGAGTGACTAATTCTTGATTAAGCTGGTCCTCAGCTTTCTTTCGTTCAAGTCCAATTCCGATGATACCGTCAACTGTGCGCAGAAGGATGACACTCTCTTCACTCCATTCACTAACTTCAGATATGTTGTCCAATCCGAGAAATCCCGCCCACCGTGATCCAGAATACACGGGGAGTAATATGAAAGACTCGATGTCCTGGCTTTTCACCAGTTCTTTCTCGGCAGTGGCTTCCGACGGCATCTGGGAGACATCGGTGATGTTGATGGCCTCACCCATTTGCATTTTCTCGATCCACCAGGGAAACATGGTGCAGGGCACATTCTGTAAACTCTCTATCTGAGGTGTCACGTTTTCCTGGCACCATTCATGCGTGTTACTGATACTAATTCCACTATCATCCAACTGGAACAGGTATGCCCGGTCAGCGCCGGTTAGTTCCCCGATGTCGCATAGAGCGGCATTGATGGCCTGGTCAATATCAATACTGCAGGAAAAATCGTATGAGATTCTGGCAATTGCCTCCTCCACCAAAATCTTTTGTTGAATAATCTTTTCCGCTTGTTTGCGCTCGGTGATATCACGGATGATTGCCCTGACCGAGACTACCTGGCCATTCTCCACACAAGGTACTATGTTGGCATCGACGAATATCTTCTCACCCGCTTTTGTGATCAGGGCAGTTTCGCAGGACTCAATAGAGTTTCCTGTTCGAACGCGCTTGAACGCAACGGCAGTGATCTCTTGATAATCCGGATGAATCATGTCCAAAAGATACTTGCCTATCATCTCCTCTTGGGAATAGCCGAGTTTTTCTTGTTCAACTCGATTCACCTTGATGATCTTACCTTCGCCGTCCACAATGTGTATCATATCGAGCGCGCTTTCGAACAGATCTCGATATTGGTTTTCGCTCTCCCGCAACTTCGCATTGGATTCAAACAACTGCACTTGAGTTATTTTGTACTCGTCATTGGTGGTTTCAAGTTGAACGGTTCGTAGCATTATGGTGTCATGCGCTCGTTCGAGCCCATCCCTTGTTTCTTGAAGATTCTGGTAAGACTCGCCGATGGCCTCAGTTTTCTCTTCCAGTAATTTGATCAGATTCTGCTGTTCTATCTCTGCCTGTTTGCGGTCCGAAATATCGCGAGCATAAACGATGAGCCCGATAGCGTTATCTCCAATAATATGCACAGTATGTGATTCGTAGTAGAGGATGCCATCCTCCGGGATATGGTATTGGGTTTCGTATCTAGCACTTTTGCCGGTTTCCAGCACCTCTTCGAGTAGGTTCTTAATTTCTTGCTGCTTTCCCTCTTCAACGTGACTGTACATAGGTGTGCCAATAATCTCATCCATAGTCAATCCCGGGGCAGCAGAGTTCGCATATTGGATATTGAGCGCTGTATCAAGTACAACCACGTGGTCAGGACAGGCATCGATTATCGAATGCCATAGTGCCTTACCGATGGTGAATGTTGGAAGCGTTTGTTTGGTAGCGGGGATCTTACCGATATTGCGCGATTGCTTGGTTTGTCCTGACCCACCAGGAGATTGTGCTCTGGTTCTCTTTTTCTCCTTCATGTCAGTGTTCACCTCACTTTCAAGAAAGTCAGACCGATGGATACCCGAAGTATTCATGCGTTACACAAAAAAAGCGTATAGAATAAACCACGAATAAGTAGGGGGTAAGCAGTCTATGCTCCCGGCCTGAGAGCCGTGCAGTCGCGATGAACGATTCACCTCTGGCAGCCCGGTTATCGCGGCATCATGACCATCGATCCGTAGCTTTGCGACCCCGCCTTCCAACGGGTTTACCTTTAACATGCAACAGTTCCAAATATATAGAGAAACTGCCCCATTTTTATGAAGTTAAAGATTCTAGCATTTGCACCAGCTGTTGTCAATGTGTCGCAATGTCCGTAAATATCCGACAGTCCATAATTGAATCTGGATTGCTCATACTGCTAATATGGTTCACCTTTACAGGCTGTAGTCTGTATTGGTGATGATCCCCGCTGGGCCAGTTTTTTGGGGGAAGGTCACGTTCTGAGATACATCCAAAAGACAAAAACCAAGTCCTTTTGGAGCAGTCCTACCTTTGATCGATGATTAGCTTCGTATGATACCCTTTTGGATTGACTTCGTTGTTAACTTATTGACACTTGGACAATAATTGCATTATCCTTCAATCCAAGAGGAGGTGCCAT
>JABMQN010000114.1 GCA_013203045.1 Chloroflexota bacterium | reverse complement strand
TAAAACGGCTGCCTTTGTTTTACCCATCCTGCACAAACTGCTCAACGGGCCGAGCAGTCATACTCGCGCTCTCATCATCACGCCCACGCGTGAGCTGGCGGAACAGATCCATCAGACAATTCGCTTCCTGGGAGCCGGGACCAGAATCCGTAGCGCCACTATCTACGGTGGTGTGGGAGCCACACCGCAGATCAAGGCTCTGCGCGACGGAGTGCAAATTCTTGTGGCCTGTCCGGGGCGGCTGCTGGACCACATTGATCATCATCACGCTCGACTTGATGGAGTGGAAGTGCTGGTATTGGACGAGGCCGACCGTATGTTCGATATGGGCTTCCTGCCCGCCGTGCGACGCATCGTCAGTCACGTTCCAGCGCAGCGGCAGACAATGTTGTTCTCCGCGACGTTCCCACCGGAAATCGAACAGTTGGCGGCACAGACCCTGAGTCATCCGCAGCGTATAGCGGTTGGGCTCAGCCGCCCGGCACAGACAGTCACGCACGCCCTCTTTCCGGTTGATCAACACTTGAAAACACGGCTATTACTGGCACTGTTGAAACAGACCAGCACTGACTCGGTCCTGATATTCGCCCGCACCAAACACCGCGCCAAACGGCTGGCGGAGCAGATAGGGCGAGCCGGCTACACTACGACCAGCCTGC
Organism: Chloroflexota bacterium; assembly: GCA_013203045.1. GTDB lineage: Bacteria > Chloroflexota > Dehalococcoidia > SZUA-161 > SpSt-899 > JABMQN01. The sequence goes on along the minus strand of JABMQN010000114.1, from coordinate 1,514 downwards.
ATGGCAACCGCTCACAATGTCAACGCCAGTCCGCGCTTAATGGCTTCAAGGAAGGTGTGTACCAAATCATGGTCGCCACTGATATCGCCGCCCGAGGCTTGGACGTGGAGAATATCTCGCACGTTATAAACTACGATATGCCTAACACCGCCGATGCCTACATTCACCGCATTGGGCGCACCGGGCGTGCCGAACGAACCGGCGACGCTTTCACACTCGTCACTCCCGAGGACAACACCATGGTGAGGACGTTGGAAAAGATCATGGGTCATTCGCTGCCGCGGCATACGCTGACAGGATTTGACTACACCCTACCAACGCCACCCAAGCAGGTCCCTGCAAATAGGGAGGCACACCACGCCCCATCAGTATGTGGGGCAAGACCCGGGAATCGCCTGCCGTTTAATACAGCCAAAGGTAGATCTCTGACTAAAACCAAGAAACGGATCATGCCCGAAGGAAAAGGGGAACGCCGGATATCCTTAGAAGTAATTGCCGGTCTCAATGGTCAGAAATTTGATGGGCAGACAATTTACGATAGCGAGTCGAGCCCTCCTTTTGAAGACAAGAAGCATGGTGGATTCAGAGGAGGAGGTAAAAGACGTCGAAGATTCTAAGGAGGCATTCACGATCGATTACTCCGCCAGGAATGGCAATATGTGTACGATATTGGCATGATTTTACTCTGCAATTTATTGGAGCTATCACAGTTATTGAGACAAGCTAAAACCAGCACAGGGGCAGAAGGAGATTTGAGTCAATGAATGGCATTCAGTTCGAAGTCGGTCAGCTATATGAGAATACGAAAGGTGCCTATGAGGTACTCGTCATCGAGGGTGATGACATGCGTATTCGCTGGGAAACCGGCGAAGAGGTGGCAACCACCATGAAAATGCAGCGCCGGATAATTGAGCGCATGCAGCGAGAACGTGAACGACCGCCAATCCAAAGCAGGGCACTCCCAGCCAAGAGAAAAACAAAAACACCAACAATAAATGGCAAAAAATACGAGGGTCTCAAGTCATCTCATTTCTTCAAATGAGATTGAAGGAAGAACCTGGAGAAGTGATACTTGAATTGGGTGCGCGCATACGGATGAAGACGCGATCTGAAGCCAGATTCCTCACCGAACGCAAAGATATGGGGTGGCTGGCCGGAGTAAGCAACCCCTTTGACTGCAGCATGATTGTACCTCTCAAGAGGCTCTGATCAAAGATGGGAAATGGTGATATAAAAAGCTAATTGGGCTCGGGATACGATCAAGACAAGAACATTACAAGCTCAGAAAGGCAGATTAAAAGGCAAATTCGCTTCTATAACATGGGATCAGAGAACTCGGTTTTCTGAAATGAATAGCTGAAGTCGAGGATTATTAAATGCGTCAGGAAAATATCGCAGACAGGGAAACTGAAGGCTGGATTGATGGAGACTTCTTCGCCGGTGAAACAGGGGGGTGGAAAGAGCCGGATCCTACGGTAGGTCTTGTGCCCGATAAAACAACGCTGGACCTGGAG
>JABMQN010000113.1 GCA_013203045.1 Chloroflexota bacterium | reverse complement strand
GTATGGAACAATACCACGACATCAAAGAACCCAATTCGCGAGTTTTTCCTTACTGCTTTTTATACAGCTTACTTTAGAAGAAAGGTTTACTCATGTGATCAACCAATATCAGGCGGTGTAATAAGAGTCAAATAGTTCAACTAAGAACTAGGTTTAATGGTCATGAGGCGGACGGTTGAAAATTTAACTTGATCTCAATATCCAATAAACGGTAAATAAGGCTTTGTCCCTGGTATCCGGTGGGTTTGGCATTGTGTGACTTATTGAATGATGTAAATTGCAAGACAATGCAGTGGGACAATTTCAATTTTTTCTACCAACGCCTTCCACACCGACTGCAATGTTCTCCCTCACCCCTGGCACGAATCCCTGTCTGTGCAGAATGCAATTAAAGCTGCAAGTGGGGTGATTTCGTTTTTATCGGGTATTTCACTGCCCCACCATCCTAATAAAGTGTAACAATTTATACAAAGTGTTACCTTGGGGCAGATTTTAGTGCGAAAAATGATTAACAGTATAGTGGGTGATTCTCTCTGTATCTTGAGTTTTGCTGAAGGTGAACAATGCCCAACCTAGTGAGAACCTACCCTAGAAGCCTAAACTCACCCCTATGACGATCCTGGTACGTCCTACGATCTGAGTATCAGCCCTTCGCTATCTGTCACAGACCCGTTTGGAACTTCCGAACGTTGCCACTCGTCTTGTAGTCAGGACAGCCTTTATTGAAAAGGAGGTGGATCATGGCACCGGAAGCAAATCCGTATCCAGTTACTATTAAAGGTGAGCTTACAGAACCTTTGTCACGGGGGTTGTGGCTCATCAAGTGGCTATTGCTTATTCCTCATTTCATCATCCTGATATTTCTATCAATTGGTTTCGTCTTTGCATGGGTCATATCACTGTTTGCTATCCTGTTCACAGGTAGATATCCACGAAGTCTTTTTGATTTCAATGTAGGTGTTCTCCGCTGGACGTGGAGGGTTGGTTTTTATGGCTACTCGGCTCTGGGTACCGATAAATACCCGCCGTTTTCGCTCCAGGAAAACGATTACCCCGCCGATCTTCAGGTGGAATACCCGGAAAGTCTGTCCAAAGGGCTGGTGCTCATCAAGTGGTGGCTGCTGGCCATTCCTCATTACTTGATTGTTGCTGTATTCAATGGGGGCCAGCGCTATCCCGGCCTAATCTTCATCATGGTTATTATCTCTGCTGTGATACTCTTGTTCACTGGCAAGTATAACAAAGACCTCTTTGGCTTCATCATCGGCATGAACAAGTGGTCTTTGAGGGTATGCTGCTATACAGCCTTGATGACGGACCGCTATCCACCGTTCAAACTTGACGATTAATAGCTGGCACAATCCATTGTGTTTGTTCCAAGTGTGGAACGAAGGTGTTTAGGGTCGGAAAGGGATGTACGCTTCCCTCACCTCTGGCACGAACCACTGTCCGTGCAGAATGTGATTAAACTAATTGTTAAAGCGAAGCTGATTCGTAGGTGGAGAGAAAACGGCAGTCTTGTTCCCTTAAGGTAATAACCACATAATCCTACAATTCCCAGTCTGCGTGTTTGTTCCCTGTCAGATTTAAGGGCAAGCCCTGTTCTTTCCCTCAACCTTCTTCTGATACCATCGTCATGATGATTGAAGGATGACGAGATATTACTGGCTCTCAATTAGAGCGTTTGGTACCCTTAATCCAATACTAAGGGGAAGGCATGGAATCAGGAGGTAATGTTATGAAAAAGTCGGCGATTCAGTTCGTGATGTTATTATCTTTATTACTTGTCATTATCGCAACAGGCTGTGGCAAGATAGAGGAATCATTCGAAGAAACACCCGAAGCCACACCTACCCCAACTCTCACTGCTCTACCACCGACCGAAGAACCCCCAATAGAAGAAACCGGATCAACAGCAGCACTGCCTAGTCCATCACTGTCTTCCGTGACCATATCATCATCAGGAGATGGCTGGCCAATGTTCGGGGCAAACGCCATGCATACCAGACAGAGTCCTTACCCTGGACCAGTTGCAGCCAATCTTAAGTGGAAATACGAAACGGGTAGCGCTATTCAACTATCATCACCAGCAATTGGACAAGATGGAACTGTATATGTGGGATCAGCAGATAACTTTTTCTACGCAATACTCCCGGACGGTAATTTGAAATGGAAGTTTGATATTGGCGGCTATATAGAATCGTCTCCGGCAATTGGACAAGATGGCACCATATACATAGGGTCAGGTGATGGCAATCTATATGCCTTAAATCCCAATGGCACCATGCTCTGGAAATATGCAACAGGAGTATATATGCGTTCATCTCCCACAATTGGACAAGATGGCACAGTATACGTGGGTTCCGAGGATAACCACCTCCATGTAATAAACCCGGACGGAACATTAAAATGGAAATATACGACAGGTAATTATGTGTATTCATCCCCTGCCATTGGGCAGGATGGGACTATATATGTGGGATCATACGATGCCAGCATTTATGCAATTAGCTCCGATGGTACCTTAAAATGGAGCTATCCAACAAATAAATCAGTGCTCTCCTCTCCTGCGATTGGACAAGATGGAACCATATACGTAGGATCTGATGATAATAACTTATATGCTATTAATCTTGATGGCACTTTGAAATGGAAGTATGAGACAGGTAACAAAGTGCATTCATCACCAGCGGTGGCAAAAGATGGAACCATATACGTGGGATCATTAGATGGTGCTATTTATGCGCTGAACCCGGATGGTTCGACAAAATGGAAATTCCAGACAGCTGAAATTGTGTGGTCTTCCCCATCTATTGGACAGGACGGAACTATATATATAGGATCGAATGATAACCATGTCTATGCCATAAATCCCGATGGGTCATTGAAATGGAAGTATGAAACAGGCAACTGGATAAATTCATCCCCCTCCATTGGGCAGGATGGAACTTTGTACGTAGGCTCCTGGGATAAATACCTTTATGCTATTGGAGGGGCTACAACTACTATCATTGCACCCACACCCTCACCGACTCCAGCAGGCGATTCATATGAATTTGTATGGGCCGCAAAGGTAGATATGGCGCCAACAGCAGTTACTGTGGATTCCTCCGGTACTGTATATATGCTGTCTAAACATGGGGGAACTGTCGATGTATTTGACGCTGACGGTAATCACCTGTCTCAATGGGGTTCTGCCGGATATGAAAACGGACAATTCGCTTCAGCCGAGGGAATCACGGCCGACTCATCAGGTAACTTATATATTGCAGATACTCGCAATAATCGAATCCAAAAAGTCGATTCATCAGGTAACTATCTAGCCAAATTTGGGTCTCGCGGAAATGAGGTAAATCAGTTTTGGGACCCACGAGGTATTGCGGTAGATTCTGAAGGAAATGTATATGTGGCAGATCACGGTAACTATTGCATCAAGAAATTTGACTCGAATCATACCTATGTGACCAAATGGGGATCTCGCGGTTCTGAAGATGGTCAATTCGAAACCCCTGCAGAGATTGCAGTTGATACGTCCGGCAATGTATACGTAATTGATAGTGGTAATAAAAGATTGCAGAAATTCGATTCAGACGGAAATTTCATCATCAAATGGGGATCAGTAGGTAGTGAAGACGGACAATTCAAATCACCATCGGGTATCGCAGTTGACTCTCAAGGCAATGTTTATGTAGCGGATGCACAAAACTTCAGGATCCAGAAATTCGACTCTGATGGAAACTTTGTCACCAAATGGGGATCTGTGGGCAGGGGCAATGGAGAATTCAATGTTCCCTATAAACTTGCAGTGGATTCTGAAAGAAACGTGTACGTGGTTGATACTATGAACAACCGGATTCAGAAATTCCAACCCGTTCAGTAACTAGCTGATCGAGATGGTCCGCAACAACCTTCCCTCACCCCTGGCACGAATTCCTGTCCGTGCAATAAGTAATTGAATTTGAGGTATGAAACCCATACCCCCAGCGAAAAAACGCTTCGCAAGATTGGACAGTGAGTTGATTGTCGAAGGAATCAACGATAAATTGTAAACTCCCTTGTAAGTACAACAATTGTTCTGTATGCTCGAGTTAGTGGCTTAATCAAGGTTACCAGTTCCGCCAGGAATAACTTTTCCTCATGTTATTGGATGACCAAAGTTCAGTTCACAATTCTAAAAAGGAGGGTCATTCAATGAGTTTCACTGATAGAGAACTGCAATGTGCTGATTGTGGGGTCACGTTCACCTTTGAAGCGGCTGAACAAGAGTTCTTTGCCGAGAAGGGTTTCACCAACGATCCCAAGCGTTGTGGAGATTGCCGTAGGGCAAAGAAGCAGGAAAGTAGAAGTGGAGGTGGAGGTGGAAGCTATGGCTCACCCAGGCAGATGCATCCGGCTGTGTGTGCTGCATGTGGTATCGACACTGAAGTCCCGTTCATGCCCAGTCAAGACAGACCGGTGTATTGCAGAGAATGTTTCAACGCAAACAAGCAATAGTCTTACTATAATGGAAGATCATTAGACAGGTTTACAGATAGAAGCCAATAAAAACGGGATCTCATAGTCATGAGC
>JABMQN010000112.1 GCA_013203045.1 Chloroflexota bacterium | reverse complement strand
CGCTACCAGTTCAGCATCCCTTCTAATTTGTGATGCTTCTCGTTCTGCTTTATCTTCTGCTTCCATATGAACCTTCTCAATCAGTTCTCTAGCCTGTTTATCAGCGTCTTCAACCATTCTATTTGCTTTCAACTCCGACTGCTCTTTGATTTGTGCACGTACTTCTTCTGCTTTTGCTTCTGCCTCATCATGTATTTCACTTACAATCCGTTTGACTTCTTGATTCGCCTGTCCAATTAATCCGATAGCCTCGGCCTCAACCTGTTTCATAATCACAGAAGCTTCTTCCTGCACCCTCTCCTCAGCATCACTGCGAGCTTGACCAACCATTGTTTCAGCTTCTCTACGTGCTCTCGCTCTTATCCTCTCGGCCTTAGCGTCTGCTTCAGCGACAATACGGGATGCACGTTCTCTGGCCTTAATCTCTGCAGCCCGACCTGCCTTTTCGATTACTTCACCAGCCTGCTTCAGCCCTGCCTTTTTTAATGCCGCTGCTTTACCTTCCGCTTCCACCTTAATCCACGATGCCTTCTGCTTTGACTCATCTTCTCTCTCTTTGAGCAATTTCTGTGCTGTTACTTCAGCTACGTTTTCTCCCTGTTCCCTTATCTTTTCAGCCTCATCCTCAGCGCTTTCCTTGAGTTTTATGGCCTGCTCAACCTTTTCTTCTGCCTCACTCAGTGTTCTGGTAATTATCTCTGTGGCCCGCTTTTCTGCTTCTTGCGTCAGGCTGTTTACTTTCCTCTCAATTTCTGCCTTCACTCGCTCTGTTTCTTCTTCTATTTTTTCTTCGACTTCTTGCTTAATCATGGATACTGCTAGCTCTGCTTGTTTAACTGCGGTATTCCTTTTTTCTTCTACTTTCCCATCGACTTCATCTAATATGCGTTTGGCTACCCCAAGTTTCTTGGCCATTTGCTCCACATCTTTCACGGTGCTATCAGTCAGCAAATGCAACAGGTCAGAACCATCACCATTCCTTCTACCATTATGTTTACTTTTTTTCTCGCCGACTGTGCCAATTCCAGAGCTTTTTTCATTTTCTGTTCTTTCTCGATCCTTTCCAGTAGTTGCCTCAGCCTTGTCCTCACTATCGCGTTTTGGCACCTCAGGAGTAACCACTTGAGTTGAACTTTTACTTCCAACCTTCGTTCCAGTACTCTGAGATGCATTATTTATAGTTTCAATTGCTTTATTTTCTGCTTCATTTATTATTGCTTCTGCTTCCCGCTCTGCTTCCCCCATCACCTTTGAGGTTATCCCTTCTTCACACCTCTTAGCTACATCATAGGCATCAAATACAATCTTCCGAGATTGTTTTTCAGACTGTGCTTTTATATTTTCCCCCTTCATCTCAGCATCTTTTCTGATTCTCAGAGATTCCGCCCCCGATTTACCTTTGGCCTCTTCTGATGCTTTTTTAATGATCACTTTTGCCTTCGATCTAGCTTCCGCTTTCAGTTTTTTTATTTCTTCTTTGGCCTCTCTTTTGATCTGTGCAGACTCTTCCCTCACCCTGGTTTTGGCTACTTTGTGCGATTCAAAGACAACTGCTTGCGCCTGCTTATTCGCATTCTGTTTGATCTTCTCCGCATCTGCTTCCGCCTGAGCCATAACCAGAAGAGCATCTGCCTGATTACCACTTTCAGTAATATCTGAATACAGATTTATATCGTTTTTCGCTCTATCAGAATCCAGATTTTTCTTTGTCATAATATGTTCAAGAAGCCTGGCATTCGCCAGGCCACTCCTACGCTACTTGCTACGCAAACGGACCTCTCCCACTCACGCTGTAATTACAAACAAGAATATGGCCTTTTAGCTATTTCCTCCACCAAGGCTTGACATCATTGCCTTGAGCTGTTCAGGGGAAACCGCTGATGATGATATCGAAGATACTATTTCCTGTGCCCTTCGTTCTGCATCTTCCCTCTGTTTCACCACCTTAGCTTCAGCTTCTGCTCTAGCCTTTGACGCTTCCTCCTCAGCTTCAGATTCAGCTTCACTCCGCATTTTGTTTATTGCATCCTGTGCATTTATTACAGCTTCTTCTATTAGCTTGTCACCTTCCAAGCGAGCCTGTTCACGAATTTTTGAACACTCATCTTCAGTTTCTGTCTCAGCCTGATTGTTAGCCCTTTCTGTGATCTCCTGCGCCTGTGCATCGACCCCATCTATAAGCTTGGCCGCTTCTGATTGAGCCTCTCTCCTTATTCTCGAACACTCCTCTTCAGCCTCTTCCTCGGCTTCCAGACGTGCCTGATCCACAACTTCTTGTGAACGCTGGTTTGCTTCTTCTATCAACTTCTTTGCTTGTTCTTCTGCCTCTGCCCTGATCCTCGAAGCATTCTCCTCAGCCTTTAACTCTGCCTCTTTCTGTGCTTTCTCGATTGCTTCCTGTGCCTTGTTGTCTGCCTCATCCAGTAACTTTGCAGCTTCTGACTGGCCTTCTTCTCGAACCATTGAACATTCTTCTTCCGCCCTTCCCTCGGCTTCCCTTTTTATTCTATTGGCTGCTTCCTCAGACTTCTGTTCAGCTTCGCCCTTTACCCTCTCCACTTCTGCCTGTGCCTCACTTTTAATCTTGGCAGATTCCTCTTCAACTCTGGCCTCAGCCTCATTACGTATCTGATTCGCAACCTCACTAGCTCTATTTTCAGCTTCGCTATTCACTCTATCTATTTCTGCCTGAACCTCTTCCATGACCTTCGTCGCCATGCCAAGTTTTTCAGCTAACTCTTGCGCATCCCTGACTGCTTTGTCTGCCATCTGTTGCAGCAATTCCAGTTTCCCTGTAGATTCAGCACCGTTGTTTTTTTCGACTGGCGCTTGAGTTACGCTTTCTACTCCATTCACAGTATCCTGTGCCTGCATCATGACTTCCTCCTCTTTTGGAGGCTCTATCCCCACCGTAGCTACTGCTTCAGAAGATGAATCCTCAACTTGCTCTGATTCGCTATCACCATCGAGGTTTTCAGGCATGGCCTCAGTTTCTTCAATAGATTCCTTACGATCCTCTTCCATCCCACCCTCAGTGATAATTCCTGTAAATCCATCCCCACTCTCTGCATCAGGTTGACCGTCTTCACTGCCAACCACCTCTAATGAGCCCTCACCAGTTTCAGCTTCAACATTTTCTGATACAGCTTCCACATCTACCTTTGTTTCATCAAGAACTTCCTGGGCCTCAACACTCACGCCCCCCGTTTCTGCTTCCGTTTCAGTTTCAACTGTAGTATCCGCTTTCTCTTCACCAATGGACGCTTCATCATTCCCAGAGAACGTATCGACTCCCTCTGCTTTAGCTTCCACTTCTTCTTCCACGACTACTTCGTCATCTACCTCCGGGGCTTCAGCAGTATCAGTATTCTGTACCGCTTCCAACTCTGGTTCAGGTTCAGCAACTATCTCTGATTGCACCTCTTCAACAAGCACTTCGGCCTCGTCTATAGCACCGTAAGCCATTTCCTTCGTGCTTTCGGAATTTCGCTTAGCTTCATTTGCTGCATCTACCTGCATCTGGGCACGCTCAATTATTGCCTGCGCTTCCGTTTCTCCAGACTGTCTTATCCGCTCAGCCTCAGCTTCAGCCTCTGAAGTGATACTGGTTGTCTCCTCGCCTGCCTCTTCCTGGGCCTGAGTACGTGCATTTGCAACAATCTCTTCAGCCTGCTTATCACTATCAGCCTTCAAGCGTTGCACTTCCTGTTCAGCTTCATCTTTAACAAATGATGCCTCACCCCGTGACTTCCCCTTGGATTCCTTCCTGGCTTTATTGATTATCGCCTGCGCCTTCATGGCAGAATCATCCTTCAATTTTCTTGCTTGATTCTGGGCATCTGTTTTAATTTGAGCAGAGGCCTCTTTCGCTCTTGTTTGGGCTTCTTTGTAAGCGGAGTATACAACTGCCTCCGCTTGCTTGTTCGCCTCTTCCCTCACCCGCTCAGCTTCCATTTCGGCCCCGGCCATCATAAGCAGCGGATCATCATAATCTCTCTGATTTCTATCATCTGATCCGCTCACATTGGAGGATAATTTACTCTTGAATAAATTTGCCATAAGTGCCTCTTTTTTTGTTTATCAGTTAACAATGTAAAAAGCCCGGCAAATGCCAGGCCATTGAACGCCCATCGTAGCGTTATCTAATGCTAGCCCCCCCTCGGAGTATGGTAAATAGTCCAATAGTACTACTCTTCATTGTCATCCTGCCTAGCTAGCACTCCAGCCCATAAGTACTACTTCTCCATCACCAGATATACTTTCAATTACATCCAGCCATTTTAGAAGATGCCTCTACCACTAAACGCGCTCTCCTCTGATTGAGTTGAGCTTGCCCTCTCAGATCTTCCAGAAGTCGCTATCCAACCGGATTGCAAAGCCATTACGACAGCATGTGTCCTATCGCTGGCATCCAATTTCCGTAATATCGAAGTCATATGGTTCTTTATCGTCTGTTCACTTATATGAAGAGCTTGAGCAATTTGCTTATTACCAAAACCACGAGCTACATAGCTAAGTATCTCTGTCTCCCTCTCAGTAATTGGTGCGTTTGTGGCATCTACGGATTGACCTTTTATAGACAAGTCCTGGAAACATCTTAAAACGCGTTCCAGCACATTCGGCTTGGCCAGCAGGCTCTCCACCAGAAGCAGTTCACCATTAGCTATACGTCGTATACACACGGCTAGCTCATCCGCTTCAACATATCTGCTTAAGTAGGCTGACGCACCAGATGTGGTTGCCATTACCAATTCATCGTCATCCACATACGGGGTCAACACAGCTGCAGAAACATCCTGCATATCCTGCGCTATCTGCCTTGTCAGTTCTATGCCGGAAAAAAGAGGAGGAGTTATATCTACCAATACTACTTGCGGCGATAGAGATCGGATGATTTCAAGTGCTTCATCTTCGACATCCGATTCCCCTACTACCTCAATGTCTCCCTCTTTCATTAGTGCAGCTCGAACACCTTGTCTAAAGAATCCGTTTCGATCAATAAGGAATACCTTGATTTTCCGCGATTCATTCTGCCAGTTGATACTATCCATACGTCCTCCGCTATACACCATACATGTCAGATGCCTTAACATTATGGTAAAACGTTTGGCCTCTACAAAACGAGAGTGTGAACATACATTGCACGAGGGGTTCTACCTCATTTTTTTAGGGGGGTAAACACCAACTACATCAACGCAATTAATCCTAACACCATACCCAAGATGTCCTTTTTCACAAGCACACCAAATATTAAGGTAGTTTTACGTGTTTTTTACCAATCTTTACTGAAAATTAACCGAGATTTTTACCCAGATGATTTAAAATCTAAATCAGTAGATAAACCTTGTTATAACTAAAGGGGAACATAAATGGACACTTCGAAGTTTGTGGAACAACACATTGTTGATTGCCTAAGAGCGGCGGTTGTAGAAGCGAATGGCGAGGAAGCCAAGGCAACTCGTTTAAGAGCTCAAGCTAAACTGCGACTCGTTTGCATGACTGACGACGAAATCTGGGAACTCGCCAAGAGAACCAGTTTCCCTCCGAAACGGGCACCTGAGGATGCCTACCGTGATATCAAGCAAACGATAGCCGAATACAGAGCCACCTCCGAACAATGGCTAGACAAATCATTCGGGGAAATACCAGCCAGTCATTCTGTATAGCTTTCTCCCTACCCTCACATAACCACTACTATTGCAAGGGGCACAACGCCTCATGTTATTCCCCGTCACCTCACGTCTTCTGTGATATCATACTGAAGTAGAATGAAACGCCAGGTTGGTAGCTATGTCCTGCTTATACAATTGATTGGGGACACCACAATTACAGTTGGAAAACTGGGAGTTTTCTCTTTCAACCGAGGATACTATCTTTATTCAGGCAGCGCTTTGGGAGGACTATCCAGCCGTCTAATTCGCCATCTTAGTAAAGAGAAGAAAAACCACTGGCATATCGATTATTTGCTGATGCATTCGCAGGTTATCGATATATGGGGCATAATTTCATCAGAGCATTTGGAATGTTGCTTTGCCCAGGCTAGTAATGTTTTGCCAGAATCGAGGATACCAGTTCGAGGCTTCGGTTCATCCGATTGCCAATGCCAGTCTCACCTGCTATTTTTGCCTGAGAGGCCCTTGCTTGCTGATTTCCAATCGGCTCTAAACCGAATCAGTAATCGTAGTATCACCGTAGAGTCTCTATCAATGCCACCTGTCGATTAACGTCACTGCAGGCAATGATACTCTCGTCCCAGACGCTGGAAGGATTGCCATCCAATCCTACTACTTCTCCTCCAGCTTCTCTCACCATTAGCATTGCAGCAACAATATCCCACGGATAAATCCTGCGATGAAAATATACGTCCATCCGCCCGCAGGCAACATAGGTCATCCCCAGTGCTGCCGAACCAATGAGACGAAATGCTGTTTCAGAAGTCCAGATGGCATTAGCCCTCGAAAGCATCTCTTTTGACTTTGTGTCATCGTATCCCAGATCAAATCCGATCAATGTCGTCTGCAAATTCCGTTCACTCGATACAGATATCGGTGTGCCGTTGAGCCAGGCACCCTGACCCTTCTGCGCCTGAAATAGCTCGTCGCGCATCGGATCATAGACTACACCCAGCAAAACCTCATCATTGTGGATTAAGCCGATAGATACGCAGAAGATGGGGATACCGAAGGCATAGTTGGTGGTACCATCCAGGGGATCTATTATCCAGCGAAACTCACTCGTATTCTCAGTTTCGCCTGATTCTTCGCATAGAATGCTGTGGTCCGGGTGCTCTTCCCGGATACTATTAAGGATGCTCCTCTCTGACAAAAGGTCAACCTCGGTGACGAGGTTACGATTCCCTTTGTTTTCAATCTGTTTATCTTGGTAAAAGTACTCTTTCTGAATTGTGCCGGCATCTCGGGCAGCTTCCACAGCTACTGCCAAGGCACTTTTACCACTCCGAGATAAAGGTAGATTAACTGGATCACTCATAACATCCGACCGTATTACTTACTAAGGAAAATACCACTTCATTTTTCGGTATACACATTAAGTTTGAGGCAAGTATGCTTAGTCAAGGTTGCATCCGTCACCATAATAGACTATGGTTCTGTACTGCACGAACAATTCTGTGCCACCGTAAACCTTTTTTGACAGCATGCACTTTGTCCAATTCTGATGTTCGTCATACTGAAGATAAGCATTCGTCTGCCTTGAGTATACTGAACCGTCTCCAGAATAGTGAATCGATTCTTCTATACTACCGTCCGCATTATAGTTGACTGTTTCATATAAATTGCCCGAACCAGAATAATAGTCTTGTTTAATTACGTTCCCATTTTCGTCATAGTCAATGATTTGTCTGCCGTCACAATCATCATATTTATCGTACCTAGTCCACTCAACCATATTGCCACTGGAATCATATTCATAAACTATTTTGTTTTGGAGTTCACCTTGAGAATTATAGTGTCGAAATTCGGTCATGTTCTCTTCACTGCCGTACTCATAAGCTCTACTGGTCTCAACAGCGTTCGCCGAATCATAGCGAATAAATCCACTAATATTATCATTGTCATCATATTCACAAACGATTCTGTTTTGCAGTGATTCATTATTATCGTATATAGCCAACTCTACCATATTCCCCTTGTCATCACACTTCGAAACACGCTTCTGATTAAGAACGGAATCCGAGGCATTGTAGCCTAAAAGAAGTCTTTCTTGCCTATCGTATAATTCCATGTAATAGTCAGAGAACGGTTCGCCTTCAGACACCTCACCAGAATATTTTGAAGCAGGCGCCGTTTGAATTATACACAGTTGCATTTGATTGTCTGATGTTGAGTCCCCAGGCATTCCTGTCGTATTACTGCCTCCTGCACTGTCACCACAGGATATCGAACACACCAGACATGCACATAGGATCAAGTAACATAATGTGGTTTTCGTAGTCACAATCCTTCCTATCCTCCCTGTCATAATTACTACTAGTTTAGCAAATGCATTTTCTCTTTGACTTCGCGCATTGTTTCTTTGGCTATGATGCTCGCTCGCCTGGCCCCATCAGCAAAGAGTTCTTCAATATAGCCCTCTCTGCTCGCGATTTCAGCGCGTCTTTCACGGAACGGTCCCAGAGCCGTATTCACCGCGTGAGCCAACGATTTCTTACAATCGACACACCCAATGGTCGCAGCACGGCACTGTTGGCCAATCTCTTCCAGCTTTTCCGGGTCATAGAAACCATGCAGATCATAGATGTTGCAGACTTCGGGTCTACCGGGATCCGTACGGTATTGCCGCTGCGGATCAGTGAAAGCCGTCTTAATCCTTTTCTCAGTCTCTTTTGGTGTTGCAGCAAGTTCGATATGATTATCCAGGCTCTTGCTCATCTTGTTCTGCCCATCCAGTCCCCGGATCATGGGAGCAGTTGTTAACTTTGCCTGGGGTTCGGGAAACACGGGTGCAATCAGATTATTAAACCTTCGCACGATCTCTCGGGCCAGTTCCAGATGGGGTAACTGGTCTTCTCCCACAGGCACCATATTCGCTTTATAAAGGATGATGTCGGCAGTTTGCAAAACCGGGTATCCCACCAGACCATAGTTAACGTTTTCAGGTTGTTGCCTGGCCTTTTCCTTAAACGTGGGGACCCTGAGCAGCCATCCTAACGGCGTGATCATGCTCAACAGTGTATGCAATTCCATCACTTCTGGGACATGCGATTGCACAAAGAGAATGCTCTTTTCAGGATCAAGTCCCGCTGCTAACCAATCGAGCATCATCTCTCGGATATTTGGTTGTAGCTGATCCAGATCATCAAGTGTGGTGAGTGCGTGAATATCCACGATGCAATATATGCATTCGTATTCATCCTGGAGTTTTACGTAGTTTTGTATAGCTCCTAAATAGTTGCCAATGTGCTGTTTTCCCGTAGGTCGAGCGCCTGAAAATACACGTCCTTTCATCTTACATCCTTGCCCTTTTTTCAAAAGGAGTCTAACATAGAAGCAATAATTGAAACAACCAGGAAAGGAAAACTGGGATGGTAACCGAAGTCAAAAGTAAGGTATTCACGCCCGGCAAAATTGCAGGTTTGGAATTACGAAACAGAGTAATCCGATCCGGATGTTTTGAGGGCATGTCTCAAGAAGGTGGTGTGACGGAGGCACTTATCGAACATCACCGCAGACTGGCAGAAGGTGGCATAGGTATGACAACCGTAGCCTATGCCTCGGTAACATTCGATGGTCGGGGTTTTGGACACGAGATCTGGATGCGAGATGAGATCGTCCCTGATTTGAGGCGGCTGACGGAAGCAATTCATAACGAAGGTGGAGCCGCATCAATTCAATTGGGTCATTGTGGTTTTTTTGCCAGCAGGAGAGAGATCGGTAAGAGACCGATCGGTGCCTCCCGAAAGTTCTGTCTTTTCCGGATGTCCATTTGCAAAGAGATGACTCATGAAGAGATCAATGAGAAAATCGAGGATTACGCCAGATCAGCACTTCAGGCCAAAGAAGCTGGATTCGATGCTGTGGAAATCCACTCGGGGCACGGTTATCTCATGAGCCAATTTCTCTCACCCTGGACCAACCATCGAAAAGATGAATACGGGGGCAGTCTTGAAAATCGGCTGCGTTTCCCCGCTGCCATAATCAGACGTACCCGAGAGACTGTTGGACCCGATTTCCCAATTCTCGTGAAGATGAATCAACGAGATGGATTCAATGGCGGACTGGAGATTGATGATGCAATTCAAGTAGCCAAGCGATTTGAAGCTGAGGGGGCCAGTGCCCTGATTCCCAGTTGCGGCTTTACAGCAAGAACGCCTTTGTACATGATGCGTGGGAACGTGCCCAATAAAGACATGGCTAGAAACCAGAGCAATCCCTTCATGAGATTGGGACTTCTCATGTTCGGCCGTTTCATGGTTGAAAGCTATCCCTTCGAACCAATGTATTTACTCGAAGGTGCCCGGAAGATAAAGGACGCTGTCAACATCCCTGTCATTTATATCGGTGGTGTATTATCTTTAAGAGACATGGATACAGCCATGAACGAAGGTTTCGAGTTTATCGAAGTGGGTCGAGCTACTGTTAGAGATCCTGATTTTGTGAAGAAACTACAATCAGGCGAGATAACGGAATCAGATTGTGATCATTGTAATCGATGCATAGCCGCAATGGATGCAGGCGGCGTACACTGTGTTTGCGATGAAAATTTGCCCTGATACCCATGGTTTTTCGAACGGCCAATCCAAACAAATTGGTTTATCTCAAATACTACTACTTGAAATAATCGATCAAAGAGAGTAATATGTCTCACTGAAGATATATAATCTCGCAGAAGCATATATATATATAACTCAATTGACATAGACTCATTTTAATCGGCTATCACATTTTACAAATTTTGGAGGTGCTAAGTTGAAGAAAATGTTACCGTTTTTCGTTGTGATTGCATTGCTCATTATGGCTGGCTGTGGTGGCAGTGATTCAACTACAGACGAAGTTACCGAATCACCTGAAGCTACTGAAGCTACACCTGTTGAAATCGTTCCTCCCCCACCTGAGCCAGTAGCCACTGCTGAAGCTACACCCACACCAGAACCCGTACCCACTCCCGAAGCGTCTCCTACTCCTCCACCCGAGCCTTCACCCACCACCGAACCCGCAGGAGGATCGGTTGAAGAAGCCCTGGCATCTGTAATGTCCGATTTAGTTCTTGCATTTGGCAACGTTGATGGTGAATGGCAAGGTTACGCTGGATCTGACGTTCTACCACTTACCACCCTTGAGAATGGCAGCGTTTACTATTGGTACGCAACAGAAGATATCTCGCTGGGCACCATCATTCTTTATACAGGTTGGAATTTGAAAATATGGATGTCTGATACCGGACCCACGAATGCTGTTATGGCGGGATATGAAAACTCAATACCATTTGTCATCACCACCGATGATCAAACCATGCAAAGCTATCTTTATCAAAGCGCTGCGGTTGCACCACTTACAGAAATTATTACCGGCCAGACATATAATACCTTCACCGTTGGAGCAGATAATCCGGTACCGAATATGTCCACACTACCGTAGGTATAAATACGTTATATTGCAACTGAACACCTGAGCCATTCGTTATGGAACGGCTCAGGTGTTTTTGTGTTTAAGTCCAATACCTGTGATATTTCTTCGACGATGTCTATTGTGACGGGTACATTATTTATTAGAGCCCCGGCTGTGGCAGAGATGTTCCAGGTTCATCTAATGATATGAGGAACATCGAGGAGGACATAACTGAGATGGTGGGTTCAAATGCAATGCTATTCGTGATTTATTGAGTTATATAGCCCCGGCATTTTAGCTGTCAAGCAGAAACTGTTTATACCTAATCAAAGCATCATAGTGCACTTGCTCTTCTTGCATCAGTGCCCTAAAAAACCTCTTTTCGCTGTCCTTGCTGGCGCGATCACTCAAATCTCCGTATAAACGTCGGCTTTTCCCTTCCATCTTTAAAGCCGACTCTATTCCCCCAAGTTCAGCTTCGCTATTATGGCTATCTTCCAGGCCCACCCGTGCAAATATCGCTCCTATTCTCAGACCCCTATCAAAAGACTCCTCAATGGCCAGAGGGTTCTCTCCGCGCTTTAGGAACTCTCCGATCTCCTCCGCCTTCGCCGCATGAAAATCTTCTTCTTTCGCCAGCCGAGCAAACAGTGCCTTACCTATACTATTACCGCTTTCTTCGCGAGCTTTCTCGTAAAAGGATTTCTCATCCAATTCCGCTTTGATAGCCATTTCCAATGGCTCCATTATAATTCCTTCCCCGATCGCAACATATGGCATTCTCTTTAATATGTAATTTTTCAGCCTGTTAAGCGCTACTTCAATCGGGCTGTAGTCCTGAATGATTTCGATACCAACTTTTTTTTAACTCTGTAGCCGCATGAGGACCAGCCTTGCTCGTGATCACAAATCTGCAATCATCGATCAACGCAGCAGCCCCCGATATCGTTGGCTGCTGCGTTGAATATTGCATTTGGGGGCCACCGGCAAATGTATGCGCCCAAATCTATGGCCGCTTCCTTACTGAAACAGGGATGGCTTTGTATTTTACGAAGATGCTCGGGATCAATTAATTTCTCTGAAATTCCAGGCCCACAAACCTTACCGGCAAAAATCTCTTCATTCATAGGCATATTCTTTAATACTTCTTTATGTAATCGATACTGATAACCATAAGCTCAGTCGCTTCTCTACAATGCTTGGTGCTCACGCTCCTCAACATGGAAACCCATACCCTTTAATTTGGCTACGATTCCCGTTGCATCCTCTCCGTCAATATGAACAATAAGATCCTTGCTCACGGCCTCGGGAAAAGCAATAGTATGTATAGCTTTGATTCCCGTTCCACTCTCTTTTACGGCATCCATTACTTTACATATTTGGTCCGGAGTATCGGCGCCATAAACAATCACTCGCTTACCACTCTCATTCATGCCCAATAGAGGATTCAATATTTTATAGAAAAAGTCATTGGTGGTGATAATCCCCACCAAAACACCATCTTCCAAAACCGGTAAAGCACCGACGCCTCTTTCCTGAGCAGTAGCCACAGCACGTTCCACAGTAATATCTGTTGTTACAGTTACAGGATCCGTTTTCATGATATCTTTGACCGTCATTTTGGCCATAAGATAATTGATTTCCCATACACTCAACGACGTCGCTTCCGATGGTGCTGCTCTTCGCATCATGTTCTTGGTCACGACACCTACCAACTTGCCCTTATCCACCACTGGCAAACGTCTGATTTTGTGAACCTCCATGATCTTCCTGGCTTCCAACACGGGCATATTGCTGGGAATGGTGATCACGTTTGTTGTCATGACATCCTTTACAAACATCCGAACTCCTCCTTAATTTGGCATCTTGATTTAACGACACCTGGCGAACTCATTAAATCCGTTGATCCAACTTGTTCGTTCCTGACAACAGGCACGATAGTCCCTGTTACAGACAACCTGTATCAGCCTTTCGTACTATTCGACCCAAAACTGATTTTACTATAGGCACATCTTATTTGCTATAGGAATATATTTTCTATTCATTAGTTTCTTCCCACCGTGTCAAATCATTTAAGGAACCTTACAGGTATATAGCCTGATGGCATTGGGAAACCTTTACCAGGTCAGACATCAATTGCCGATACGTAGGAAACGTATGCCATAAACCTGCCCAAAGAGGCAGATCAGTCGGAAACACCAGAACAAAATCAGCGAAATCAGGCCATTTGAAGGCTATCACGTGTCCCCAAAGCGCCCGATTAGACGAGTGGGCTCTTTAGATAAACTTGATCAGCGGTTCCTTAATTCGCCGGCTTGTATCTAAAAAAGCAGTATGTTAATCTTGTTATAGAATTCTATAGATTTCAGTAGTTTTTTAGAAGTCATGTCTAACAGTCAATCCTCCCTCGTAACTATAAGTCAGGCCAGTCGAATGCTCGGCGTCAGTGAAGTGACACTGCGTCAGTGGACGGATGAAGGTCGAATTGAGGCGTTTGTCACCCCTGGAGGGCATCGATGCTATTCTGAAACAGAACTTCGCCGTTTCATGGGTGCTAAAAACCGGATACATGGTATTAAAGATCTGGTTGCCCAGATGGAACTTGCCCCGGAACAAGAGCATCAGATCGCACATGACCATTTTTCAGGTGCTTCCTGGTATGACAATCTGGATTCGCAATCCAAGGCCCGGTTTGGGGCGATGGGCAGGGGAATATACGATCTTGTCATTATCTACATTTCAAAACCTAACAAGCGGAATGAAACCCTCCTTCTTGCCCGCGAAGCCGGAAAGGAATTTGGGAGATACCTCGTTGAAATGGGTCTCTCTCTGACAGATGCGATGGAAGCCTTTATGTTGCACCGTGCTCCTTTGGTCATGGCAGCTACGGGCCTTATGAAGAAAAGAAAGGCCCTCAATGAGAGAGCCGCTGAGGCTATACCTCTGGTTACACAGATCACTGATGAAGTATTACTGGCTATGGTAGCAGTATATCAGAATTCTAACGAAATCGATGGAGATGATCTCACGTGATATCTGTTTCAAGATTGCTCTGTGATGAAATCGGTCCCGGTGATGAGCTTCGCTATGGCCATCATGGACGCCTTTCTCCCGCATTGGAGGCAAGGCCTATTGTGGTTTGGAATTGTACCCGCAGATGCAATCTCAGTTGTATCCACTGTTATGCTGATGCTGCCATCAGTGAAGCGGATCGAGAGATGAGTACCGAAGAGGGAAAGGATTTCATTCGTCAGTTGGCCGAATTCAAAGTTCCCGTACTGCTTTTTTCCGGCGGTGAGCCATTGATACGCAAAGATTTCTTAGAACTGGCTCGTTGTGCCACCGAAAACGGAATCGGGGTGGTAGTGTCTACCAATGGCACTCTGATTACCCCTGAGATTGCACGAGAAATGAAGGGTATCGGCTTCCGTGAAGTTGGTATCAGCCTGGATGGTATCGGCAGGCAGAATGATCAATTCCGAGGTAAAACGGGTGCCTATGAGGCGGCACTGCAGGGTATTCGCAAATGCATCGCAGAGGGCCAGAGGGTGTCTTTGCGGATGACGATCACTCGATCGAATCATCATGAGGTCCCCGCCATTCTCGATTTGGTAGAACAGGAAAACATTGACCGGGTTTGCTTCTATCATCTAGCCTACGCCGGTAGAGGCAATGATCTCAGGGATATCGATCTTAGCCATGAGGAGACAAGGGAAGTCGTTGATCTTATTTGTGAGAAGACACTGGATTTCTACGGGCGTGGATTAAACAAGGAAATTCTGCTGGTGGCTAACCATGCTGATGGTGTGTATCTATATTTAAAGGAAAAGGGCAGGAATGAAGAACGTGCCACAAAAATCAGGGAACTCCTTTTGGTCAATGGGGGCAACAATTCAGGTATTCGAATAGGGGCAGTGGATGAGGAGGGCAACGTTCATCCCGACCAGTTCTGGAGGTCGCTCAGTGTGGGCAATGTCCGCGAGCGTTCGTTTGGTGATATCTGGATGGATGTTTCACACCCGGTGATGGCTGGGCTGAAGGATCGTAAAAAGTTGCTAAAAGGCCGATGTGCCAAATGCCGGTACCTTGAAATTTGCAACGGGAATCTAAGGGCACGGGCCGAAGCTGTTTTCGATGACATATGGGCTGAAGACCCAGCGTGTTACTTGACTGATGATGAGATCGGGATTAATGAACGTAAGGATTCAAAATTTTGAATCCTTACGATGGCGATTGCAATGAACGGACCAAAAGACAAACTCAAACCGAAACTGCAACTGATTGCCTGGGAGATCACCCGCAGGTGCAATCTTTTCTGCGCTCACTGCCGGGCAGAGGCGAAGGATTCAGTCTATGAAGGCGAGCTTTCTACACAGGAGTGCTTCAGTGTTATTGACAGTATTTTAGATGTGGGCACGCCAATTCTGATCCTCACTGGAGGAGAACCTCTTTTAAGACCGGATGTTTTCGAGATCGGTAAGTATGCCAGTGACAGGGGCCTTCGAGTAGTGCTTGGGACTAACGGTACGATTATAACGGAAGAAATTGCAAATCAACTAGCACGGGTTCCTATATCCCGAGTTGGGGTGAGCCTGGATTTCCCCACGGCGGAGTTGCAGGACAAATTCCGGGGCAAATCAGGGGCTTTTGAGGCTGCAATAGCTGGGATCAAAGAAACGCAAAAAGCCGGGATCGGAATACAGATCAATAGCACTATCATCAAAATGAACGCGCCTTATCTTGATGACCTTCTGAATCTTGCCCTAGAACTGGGGGCAGTTGCATTTCATCCCTTTATGCTGGTGCCCACCGGGAGAGGAAAGGGGCTGGCCAAGGAGGAGCTTTCACCCCAAGAATATGAAAGAATATTGAATTGGGTTTGTGATAAACAGCAGGAACTGGGAGATCAGATATTCTTTAAACCTACCGATGCACCGCATTACATGCGTATATTGAAACAAAGAGGGGAGATTGTGATGAAGGGACATGGCGGGCATCCTGGAACAGTGAATGCCATTACGCGCGGATGTCTGGCTGGTACCGGATTCTGCTTCATTTCACATATCGGTAGAGTGCAGGGGTGCGGCTATCTTGATGTCGAAGCTGGAAACGTGAAAGAAAAAAGCTTTGCTCAAATATGGAATGGTTCATCGCTTTTCCGGCAATTAAGAGACCTTTCGCTGATCGAAGGCAAGTGTGGAATTTGTGAATACAAACGAATCTGTGGCGGTTGTAGAGCCCGGGCGTACGAAGAGACAGGTAACTACCTGGCAGCCGAACCATATTGTGTCCATCAGCCGATTGCGTTACAATGTGAGGCTTAGAAAGTGAATATTGAACTGGATAAAATCGACCGAAAACTGGTGAATCTGATGCAAAAGGATTTCCCGCTTACTGCGGAGCCATTCGCTGAACTGGGTTCACGACTGGGACTGAGTGAGCAGGAAATACTCCAACGGGTCGAGCAGTTGAGTGATAAAAAGATCATTCGTATCCTCGGACCGGTCTTCAATTCCCGAGCCCTTGGCTATCAGAGTACGCTGGTAGCGATGCGCGTGCCAGAAGAGAGAATTGAGCAGGCTGGTCGAATCATCAGCGAACATCAGGGTGTGGGACATAATTATCAACGCGATCATCAATATAATCTGTGGTTTACTCTGGCAATTCAAGGTGATGCCGATCTAAAAGCGGCCTTAAGGGAATTCGATCAACAGATTCAACCAGAGGCCATGTTTGAACTGCCAGCTACAAAACTCTTCAAGATACGTCTTTTCTTTGACATGGAAGGCAATGGCAATAATTCCAAAGATACCATCACAACTGAACCGCAACCAGTGGCGGTTACACTTCCTGATTTGGAACGGTCAGTGATTAACCAAGTTCAACAACAACTTCCTCTCATAAATCGACCCTTCGATGATATGGCACAAAGTGCGAGTATCGATGTTGAAAAGTTCCTTTCCGTTTGCCGTTCATTGCAGGAACGGGGTATTATGAGACGATTCGGTGCCTCGATCGAGCATCAGAATGCGGGGTTTGTGGCTAATGCCATGGTATGTTGGGAGGTTCCTTCTTCTTTAGTCGATGAGGCGGGCTACAAAATGGCCGGATTCAAAGAGGTGACGCACTGCTATGAACGGGCGACAAACTCGCTGTGGCCTCGTTATAATGTATTTGCCATGATTCACGGAAATACCGATGAGCAAAATAAAAACACCATAGCCCGGATGTCCCATGATACCGGAATTTCTGAATATGAGATACTATCTACAGTTCGGGAATTTAAAAAAGAAAGGGTTAAATATCGAGTGTGAAACATGTCTGAACAATTGATTGGCAGATTCGATATGGAAATGAAGTCACCGAGCTGTACGCCGGGAGCCTCATGGTGGGGTGTTAAAATTTCCCTCGATGATGATATCAGCAAGGTATTCCCTTTTTTGAATGCCGAACTCAAAGATGCTGATTATAATCATAAGGAGAAGGTTTTGCTCTGGGACAGCGATAAGGGTTTCAGGTGTGCATTCAGGCCAAATGAAATTGCTATCGCACCCGTTGAGGATAGGGAAGTAGCACAACAAATCTGTGATGACGCTATCGATATGCTCAATGATATTTGGAACCGGAGAAACCAAATTGAACCGAACGTAGCGGGAAAGGCTCCACCACCGAGCATGATTCAACTGTTAAAACTCCTGCCGGGAACAAACTGCAAAGAGTGTGGGTATCCAACCTGCATGGCTTTTGCTGCTGGGTTGATCAAGAGACAGGCTGAATTATCGGGGTGTCCTCATCTTTCATCGGAAGCATAAGATCAACTGGCAGGAATGGTATATGAAGATTAGAACTGGGGGAATTCACAACCGACCTCTCCCTTCGAGGGAGAGGAAGAGAAGAAAATGTCATATTATCCGATTTTCCTGGACGTAAAAGGTAAAAGATGCCTGGTGATCGGCGGGGGAAGTGTAGCCCTGCGAAAGACCAATATGTTGATCGATCATGAGGCAAAAGTAGTGGTGATCAGCCCTCAACTATGCACAGAACTTGAGGAGTTGGGAGAAAAGATCATAACAGTTCGACGTGAATATCAAACTGGCGATCTTGATGGAGCGTTCGTAGTAGTGGCTGCCACGGACAATCAGGCAATAAACGAACAGATTGCCACAGATGCATCCGAGAAAGGCATTTTGATCAACGTAGTCGATGTTCCTGACCTTTCCAATTTCATCGTCCCTTCATATTTGCGCCGTGGAGATTTGACCATTGCCGTTTCTACTAACGGGAAAAGTCCGGCCCTGTCACGCAAGATTCGTACTAAATTGGAAGACGCATTTGAGCAGGAATATGCGGATTTGATTGCAGTGGTGGAAGAAGTTCGGGTTGAATTGAAGTCTAAAGGTATTACAGTGCCAGCCGAAACGTGGCAGCAAGCCCTTGACCTCGACAGTTTGCTGGGTCTGATTGGCTCGGGGAAGTCAGACCAGGCCAAATTAAAACTTATTCAAGCCCTGAAGGAGGCGAGGGTCTAGATGGTAGAGGATCGCAGCCTGAAAGGTCCACAGGTCTGTGCTGTTGGCGTGAACTACAGCTCAACCCCTCTGACGATACGGGAGAAATTGAGCATTCCAAAATCGCAGATGCAGGATGCCTTGGCTTCCCTGCGTGATTATGTTCCCCGCGGTATCATATTGGATACCTGTAACCGGACTGAGATTTATGCACTGAGCAATGATAGCCATTATGCCGAAAGAGCACTCAGGCAATTCCTGGAGGATTGGTCGGGTGTTTCGGGTGAGGAACTATCCCCTCACTTGTACGTACATCACAACTACAGGGCCATGAGACGTCTGTGCAAGATCACCTCCGGACTGTATTCAATGATCATTGGGGAGCATGAAATACTCGGTCAGGTGGGACAGGCGCTTGAAAATGCCGAAGAGGCGAAAATGGTGGATACCCCGCTGCGCCGACTATTTCAGCATGCCATCAGCACCGGCAGAAAAGTCCGGGAAGAAACGGGTATCAGTCGGAACGCCCTTTCCGTCAGTTCGGTAGCGGTGGATATTTCTTCGCGGGTCACCTGTGTGGAGGTTCAGAATTGTCGCGTGCTCCTCCTGGGTGCCGGGGAGGCGGGTAAACTGGTGGCTCGGGCATTTGTGCAGCGGGGAAGCTCGGCGATCTCGGTGGCCAGCCGATCATTCCGACGGGCTCAGGAACTGGCTCAGAATCTCGGTGCCCAGGCCATCGATATCAAGGAGATGGGTATCGAAATGGCGGAATCGGATATCGTGATCAGTTGTACCGGTTCGCCTCATTTAGTCATACACGATGAGCTAGTGAGGAAAGCCATGTCGTGGCGACCTGACCGTAAGCTGGTGATTGTGGACATCGCGGTTCCCCGTGATGTGGAACCAGAGGTAGAGGAAATCGAAAATGTCACCCTTTACGATATTGACGATTTGAACCAGATTCTGGGAACGAACCATGAGGAGCGCCAACGTGAGGTAGAAGCAGCACTGGGCATTATTACCTCAGAACTGGAATACCTCATTGAATGGTGGGAAACCTTGGAGGCCAAACCGACGATCGGGCGGTTGATGCAGATGGCCGAAGACGTCCGTCAACGTCAGTTGAACATGACCATCAAGAAGCTGCCCCCGCTTACCACCGAACAGGAAGCGAATCTGGAGGCGATGACCAAGGCCATCGTCAATAAAATACTGCATAATCCGATTCAGTACCTGAGGAAGAACGGGCATACCAATGAAGAAGTCGTCCGGGTGCTGCGGGAACTCTTTGCCCTGGATGAACAAACAAAGAAATGAAAACAGGAATAGCCACAAAGGCACGAAGACACCAAGAAAATGAAGAATATCGAACAGGTAATTATAAATGTCGAAGGGCGAGTTGTAGACGAGATGCGCTGAGGACTAATGGGGAGAGTAAAAGGGGAACCACCAAACCATCAACCAATAAAACTTAGCGCCTTAGTGTCTTCGTGGCTGAATAATTTGAAATGAAAAAACAGTTGAGAATCGGATCGCGCGGCAGTAAACTGGCGGTGATTCAGGCGAAGTCTGTGCGGGAAACGCTGGCCTCTTTGCATCCTGAGATTGAGTTTGAAAGGGTGACGGTGATGACCACCGGAGATAAAAACGCCACCATTTCACTGGAACAATTAGGTGGCGAAGGGGTATTCGTAAAGGAATTAGAGGAAGCGCTGCTGCAAAAGGAAATCGATATTGCGGTGCACAGCCTGAAAGATATGCTCACCACAATTCCGGAAGGTCTGCGTTTGGCAGTGGTACCCCAGAGAGCTGATCCCAGGGATGTGCTAATTTCGTCGGCGGGGATCCTGGGAAAACTTCCCGCTGGTGCCAGGATCGGTACCGGGAGTCAACGGCGTGCCGTTCAAATTCGTGCTTTGCGGCCAGATTTGGAAATCTGTTCATTGCGGGGGAACATCGATACCCGGATCAAAAAGGCATTTTCGGAGGATCTCGATGGTATTGTGATGGCCGCCGCTGCACTGATCCGTTTGGATATGGAAGACAAGATAACCGAATATCTTGCGACGGAGGAGTTTGTCCCGGCAGTGGGACAGGGTGCCCTGGGGATCGAAATTCGAGCAGGTGATGAGGACACCTTCCTCGTAGTGGCCCCGTTGAATGATTTGCCCACCTGGCAATGTGTGGTCGCGGAACGGGCATTTTTGAGAACATTGGGTGGAGGATGCCGGGCGCCGATCGCGGCATTGGGAGCCGTAAAAAAAAGAACCATTGGGCTCCATGGCATCGTATCCGATCCGGAAGGGAATCGAATACTGCGCGCCAGTGTTATCGGTGATACGCTGAGACCGGAGGAAATCGGGCAAGCTCTGGCCGCAAAGATGATCGCACTGGGCGCAGCGCCCTTGATTGAGAAAGGTCAGTAATGATGAGTGGAAAAGTCTATATCGTTGGCGCCGGTCCGGGAGACCCAGGACTGATTACGGTCAAAGGGTTGGAGTGCCTCAAAAAGGCTGAGGTGGTCGTCTATGATCGTCTGATAGATGATAGCTTTCTTAATTCGGTTCCACCTGATGCTGAGATGATATATGTGGGAAAGTCGGCTAAAGTGCATGCCAAAGAACAACACGAGATAAATCAGATTCTGGTTGAAAAGGCACTTGAGGGAAGCCTTGTTGTCCGGCTTAAAGGGGGCGATCCCTTTGTATTGGGCCGAGGTGGGGAGGAATGTGAGGAACTTACAGCAAATGACATACCCTATGAAGTGGTACCCGGCATTTCTTCCTCCATCGCATCACCGGCATATGCCGGTATCCCGGTGACGCACAGACACATTGCTTCCTCTTTTGCTGTGATTACCGGACATGAAGATCCCACTAAGGAGATTTCGAGCATAAATTGGGAAAACCTGGCAACTGGAGTCGATACCCTCGTTTTTCTGATGGGAATGGGCAACCTTCCGCTGATCGTGGAGAAACTGGTTGAGTGTGGCAGGAATCCGGATACTCCGATAGCTCTGGTTCGCCGTGGTACTACGCTTCAGCAGGAGGTACTCACAGCTACCCTTTCTACTGTTGTGGAAAAAGCCAAAGAATCTGACTTTCAACCACCAGTGGCTATCGTCGTTGGAGAGGTGGTCAATCTTCGAGAAAAATTGAAATGGTTTGAAAATCAGACTCTATTTGGCAAACGGGTATTAGTCACCCGGTCTCGAATCCAGGCTAGTGTTCTGAGCAAGCTTTTGGCCGAACGTGGCGCTCAACCCATCGAGTTACCAACCATTGAAATCCAATCGGTCCCAGATCTGGCGGAAATGGATAAATCAATTCAGGATTTGCCCGGTTATGATTGGGTTATTTTCACCAGTGCCAACGGAGTGGAGGCTTTCTGGGAGAGGCTGGTAACTTTGGGCAAGGATGCCCGGCATTTTGGTTCGGTCAAAATTGGTGTGATTGGTCCCGCGACTGCCGAGGCCCTGGCAGAACGTGGTATATATCCTGATTTCATGCCGGTTGAATATACCAGTGAGGCTATTTTATCTGGTCTTTCGGAACGGGATATCAAGGGATGTCGAATTTTGCTCCCTCGAGCGGATATCGCTCCCAAAGATTTGGTAGAAGGACTTGCCAAGTTAGGTTCAGAAGCTATTGAAGTCACAGCATATCTGACCAGACCCCCTGCCGGAGTTGCCGAGAAGGCTAAACAAATGCTGCTGGATGGCACAATAGATATCATTACTTTTGCCAGTTCTTCCACGGTAACCAATCTAATCAAACTGCTGGGGGATGACTGGCAGGTAGCGAAAAAGGCGAAGATAGCCTGCATCGGACCGGTTACAGCAGTCACAGCTAGAGATGCAGGGCTTACAGTGGATATCGTGGCAAATGAACAAACCATTCCCGGTTTGGTGTCCGCTATTGAGGAGGCATGTTCCAATGGCTGAATTCCCTCAAAAGAGATTACGCCGATTGCGCCGCACTGAAACCATGCGAAGTCTGGTTCGTGAGACTGAGTTGAGCGTGAATGATCTGATTTATCCGCTATTTGTTACCCATGGAAAGAATACTAAAAGAGAAATTCCATCGATGCCGGGAATCTTTCAATTTTCTGTTGACATGTTGCCCGATGAAGTGAATGAAATTGGAAGACTTGGCATTCCAGCAGTAATTCTTTTCGGGATTCCTGAGACCAAAGATGAAACCGGTTCTTCTGGGTACGCTCCTGATGGTATGGTACAGCAGGCTATCAAAGCTATCAAACAGGCGAATCCTGATCTCTTGGTGATCACTGATGTTTGCTTGTGCGAATACACCAGTCATGGGCATTGCGGTGTGGTTAAGGATGGCGCTGTCGATAACGATGCAACTCTGGAGCTTCTGGCGAAAATGGCTGTATCACATGCTCGAGCTGGCGCGGACATCGTTGCCCCCTCAGATATGATGGATGGACGGGTGAAATCCATTCGACAGGCATTGGATGAGGGTGGATTCGAAAATGTCCCCATACTTTCCTATGCGGCCAAATACGCCTCGGCTTTTTACGGGCCTTTTAGAGATGCAGCTGAATCTGCGCCACAGTTCGGGGATCGTCGATCGTATCAAATGGACCCGCCGAATGTTCGTGAGGCCATGAGAGAGATCGAAGCGGATATCGAAGAGGGCGCCGATATGGTGATGGTCAAACCGGCCCTTGCCTATCTGGATGTGATCCGCAAGGCCAGAGATACGTACAACTATCCTCTGGCGGCGTACAATGTTAGTGGCGAATACTCAATGGTGAAAGCTGCTGCTCAAATGGGATGGATTGATGAGCAACGTATCATCATGGAAATCCTAACTTCCATCAAGCGCGCTGGTGCTGATATCATCATTACCTATCATGCGAAGCAAGCGGCTAAATGGTTGGCTGGAGAATAGCATAAAGGAGGCATCATGCCTGTTAATGTCGATGCTGATATTAGAGAGTGTCTGGATATGATGATCGGTTGTCTGCGGGAAATCCAGGTTAAACTGTGGCAGGAGCCGTTGGAAGCACAGCAGGAAGCGATCAAACAAATGGAAGAACTGGATGTGATGGAGAAAGTTATCTCCGTGTTTCGAGAAGGGAACTATGCTGAGACTCACCAGAACAGGCCGGAGACTGAATCGAAATATTTGAAGTAATCGATTGGAATGAACCTTCGTGACAGAGGAAGAACTATGAATGTAAATCGCTCAGCCCACCTTTTTGAAGAAGCACAAAAATACCTTCCCGGTGGTGTGGACAGTCCCGTACGTGCTTTTAAAGCTGTAGGCGGAGATCCCCTTTTTATCAAGCGAGCCAAGGGTTCCAAAATCTATGATGAAGACGGGAATGAGTACATAGACTACGTCTGTTCATGGGGCCCGATGATTCTGGGGCATGCCTCTTTGAACGTGATCAAATCCATACAGCGAATGGCGGAATCCGGTACCAGTTTCGGGGCGCCGACGGAGCTTGAAACCACGCTGGCAAAGATGGTCTGCGAAGCTGTCCCTTCGATTGAAATGGTTCGGTTTGTCAGTTCGGGCACGGAAGCAACGATGAGTGCCCTACGGCTGGCCCGCGCTTTCACTGAACGAGAGAAGATCATCAAATTTGCCGGTTGCTATCACGGCCATTCGGATGGGTTACTGGCCAAAGCCGGTTCCGGTGCCACTACTCTCGGAATTCCAGATAGCCCCGGTGTACCGGTGGGATATGCGCAAAATACGCTGATTGCTCAATATAATGATTTGGAATCTGTCAGGGATATTTTCACTCGTCACAATGATATTGCGGCTGCGATCATCGAACCGGTGGCAGCCAATATGGGAGTTGTCCTCCCCGAACCGGGCTTTCTGGAAGGTTTGCGTGAGGTGACCAGATCGTCAGGAGCACTGTTGATATTCGATGAAGTGATCAGCGGATTTCGGCTTGCTTACCGTGGAGCGCAGGAAATATATGGGATTACACCTGACCTCACCTGTCTGGGCAAGATCATTGGTGGAGGATTGCCTGTGGGCGCTTACGGCGGTCGAACCGAAATCATGGAAATGATGGCCCCCGTCGGGCCAGTCTATCAAGCGGGAACACTTTCCGGAAATCCTCTTGCCATGGCGGCAGGAATTGAGACACTTCGAGCTTTGCAGGAGCCAGATTTCTACAAAGAACTGGAACGTAAAGCGGCAATGCTGTGGAAGGGGATTACCGAGTCTGCGGCAAAGGCGGGTGTTCCACTGCAGGTCTCACGTATCGGATCGATCATGACCCCGTTTTTTACCTCGGAACCGGTTAGAGACTATGGATCAGCCACCCGTGTCGATACTCAGAAGTTCGGGGGGTTCCATCGAAAGCTGCTGGAGCAGGGAGTCTACTGGCCCCCATCGCAATACGAAGCAGTGTTCGTATCGCAAGCTCACAGCGAGGAAGACATTGAGACTACCGTCAAAGCGATTTCAGAAGCCATTGCAGGGTAATCATTACAAGGCAGGTGCCACATGAGCAAAGTAGTAATACGATTTTGTAGGGTCTGACTTCATAATAGAATGCACGCTGCCCGTGTGGCGGATTACCTTAAGAGTGAAGCCGGGATTGAAGCCGAAAAAGACTCAGGTGGTCAGGTAGGAGAATTCACCGTATGGGTTGATGGAAAATGTGTGATTAAAAAGAAATTCTTGAGGTTCCCTGAAAAAGAAAGGATTTTGGCAGCAATTCAGCGGGAATCATCGTGAAAGACGTGTGATACAGTGGGTAAAGCGAAGGCTGGCTGGGGATACAGGAGTCGAACCTGTGGCCGGTGATCCAGAGTCACCTGTGTTACCGCTACACCAATCCCCAATATCCTTACGAGCAACAGTTAATAATTATAACTGCGTATAGGATATGTGGCAAGCAGTGACGAACACCCATTACTAAATGACTATAGACATGGATAGATATGGACCGTACAATTCTGATACTTGGTCAAATCAGGTATGAACCTTGCTGCCTGAATGAAACGGGAACAAAGTCATGTTCGATAAAACGCAGATACTGATCTTATTAGCGGGAATATCCTTGATGACTGCCGCCGGAGTGCTGGGCTTTGGGCAAAACAACTGGATAGTTGCAGTTGTCTTAGGTGGTGTTGGGTCCAGTACGTTCATTGTTGGTACGCAGCGTGACCGATAGTTATTCCTCATATTTATCGTAAATCACCTCGGAAACCTCGTTATTCTGCCCTCTTACGAAACATCATTGTCCCGAAAGTAAGGCCAGCTGCTGCCCACGCTCACAGTTACGACCACACATATTCATCCAGAACCAATCCTCGTATTCCGACTACGGCATAGTCAACCGGGATTGGGGAGTACGAGGCGATGAGCAAGGAAGTTCGCTATATCAGCGTTTCATTGCTCTACTTGTCCGCCAGGTAAATAGGGGAATAAAAAGTGTTCAGGCTCTGATTGGCTCAGGAATCAACTCGCCGACTGTTGCTGTAGCGATGTTGATCACGGAGTCTGCAGCTCCATAGTAAACGATTAGTTCATCGTCAGCATCCAGGGTCTCTTTGTCCTGCTCTCGAGGCACAGCTCCACAGGTAAAAACCACGTTCGGAACCCAGGAATCGTCATCTCCGCCCAATTCATACTTTGTTATTGGTTCGAGAATGAAATTCGGAGAACGATAGATAAGTCGTGACGGATCGTTAATGTCGAGAAGCATGACACCCAGTCGATAGACTTGCGAGTGATCAACACCGTGAGTGACAAGCAGCCACCCGTATTTGGTTTTAATAGGTTGCGCTCCAGCCCCGATTTTCTTTGAATCCCAAAGCATACCATTAGTTGTTTTTGCTATGATTTGGTGCCCAGTTGTTGGCCAGTGACTGTCTGGCCGCGATGAATAAGTTATCCAGATGTGAGGCTCAATGCGATGGAGCATTGCCACTTTCCCATTAAACTCTTCTGGAAAGAGAGCAGCGTCTTTATTTGGTACGCCGGGGAGGAAGAGACCATGCCTTTGCCAGGAACTCCATCGATAGTCAAGGAAATCCTTGGCAGAGATTGAAGCCAAACCGATCTGAGGTAGTTCACCATCCCAGGCAGTGTAAGTCATATATATATACCCGCCGAGTAGCGTCAATCTTGGGTCTTCGCATCCCATACTTTCATTGCGGTCGTCTGGTTCGAAGATAGGCTTTTCAAGTCTTTCAGTGAACTTGAAACCGTCTTTACTAACAGCTAAACCCAGGCGCGAGATTTCATCTTCTCCGTATGCCCGATATACCATGAATACTCTGCCAGCGAGAGCAATGGTGGCAGCATTAAGAACAAATTTGGATTCCCATGGATGTTCTTTGATTGGAGTAAGTACTGGATTGCCAGGGAATCGAGTAAGAACGCCGGCCGGGGGATGTTTCTTTGGTGATGGGACAATAACCGGGAAAGGTACATCCCAGAAGCATTCCGCCCTGTTTGTTTCGAGGTTTGAGGTATAGAAGTCGAACTGACTATGAGCGTTAGGGAGCATAGCAGTATAGTGCTGCAAGGGAGAAGTTTGGTTGAAAAGATTCCTTTTCATTTTCTAGTACCTCCATTTAACTTCGACGAGTTATTGGTATGATCCTTGGCCGGGGCGCCAAAAGTACCATTTCCGTATGGTACTATAGTAATATCAGTGGTATAAAATACGCATAAAAGCAATGGGCTCTATAATCGATAATCAATAAACCCAGATATGCGAAATGAATAACAATGCTATAAACAAACATTGAACAATTCTTGTGTGTGCTGGTCTCGCGCCGGAAAATATGCTTAAAAAGCGCACACGATGTGCTAATTTGAAGTTGGGCAATTGATGCGTAAAATTGGTTAGGCCAAATCTGTGCCGGGTGATGGGTGAATGAAGCTAAAATAATGGTGCTGATGTGGATGTGTAAAAGGAGGATAAATGGACTATTTTCATATCATGTGTGAGGTATCAGAAAAAGTCATGACCGTAACGCTAAATCGCCCTGAACAATTGAACACTTTTACTCCGGTAATGAGGGCAGAGCTAATAGATGCTCTTGATAAGGCTGATGAAGATGATGATGTTAGAGTTGTGATCGTAACAGGAGCCGGGCGGGCTTTCTGTGCCGGAGCCGATTTTGGAAATGTTGGGGAGACGTTTAATTACGGGAAACGTGATGCCGAAGATACCCTTGAAACACATCGCGATAATGGGGGGCTTGTTGCCTTGCGAATCTATGATATGAAAAAACCCGTGATTGCCGCTATCAACGGTCCGGTGGTGGGAGTGGGAATAACCATGACGTTACCGATGGACATCCGTTTGGCTTCGGAAAATGCCAAGATTGGTTTCGTTTTCACCAGACGAGGTGTTGTTCCTGAGGCATGCAGTAGTTGGTTTTTGCCTCGTATTGTAGGCATGAGTAAGGCTGCGGAATGGATTCTTACTGGAAGAGTTTTCAGCGCACAAGAGGCATATGAGGGAGGGTTAGTCAGTGAAGTGTTAACTCCGGACTCTCTGATGCCCAGGGCACGAGAAATTGCATTGGAAATTGCCCAAAATACATCGGGCGTTTCGGTTGCGCTGGCCAGGCAGCTTCTCTGGAAAATGGCTGGAGCTGATCACCCAATGGAGGCGCATAAAATCGATTCCAAATGCATGTACTGGACCGGAAAAAGGGAAGACACGAGTGAGGGTATTCTTTCTTTTCTGGGGAAAAGGGCTCCTCAGTTTACTATGAAACCAAGTAAAGATATGCCGGAGTTTTATCCATGGTGGGATGATAAGGTGTTCGAGTAGTATAATGATTCGGAAAAGTAAAGACTGAGAGTAGAAGAAGTAGAACCCACAGATTTTTAAGAGGATAAAGTTGATATATATTTTTCACGGTGCTGATGAGTTTACCATCAGGGATCTGATAAGGAAGATCAAGGCTGAGTGCAGTGATGGCGAATTTGGCGAAGCTGCCGCCACAGTGCTTGATGGTGGCAAAGTGACTATCGATGAACTGCTCGTTGCGTGTCATACGGTATCATTTTTCTCTCCAAAAAGACTGGTAATTGTAGAGGGGCTACTGAGTCGTTTTGAAAAGAAGGAAAAACGTGGGAAGGGTAAAGATAAAACCAACGACTTGAAGGACTGGGACGGTCTTGTAAAGCTCGACCTTCCTGATAGTAGCGTACTAGTCTTGTCTGATGGGCTACTCAAGAAGACAAATCCAATGCTGAAGAAACTTGCTCCTTTTGCAGATGTGAAGGAATGCGTGCCCCTTGATGTTAGGGGAGCGGACTTACCAAAATGGATTGCTTCTCGATCGAAGGCGATGGGTTGTGAGATTTCACCAAAAGCAGTGCGGTTGCTTATTGATTTGATTGGCAATGATTTATGGATATTATCAAATGAGATTGATAAGCTATGTATTCATGCAAGCGGGAGCCGAATTGAAGAGAGTGATATCAACTTGCTGGTGAGTTATGCGCGGGAAGCAAATATATTCCATATGGTAGATGCTGTTGTACAAGGCCGCAGGGAAATGGCCGCAAGACTCCTGCATCAGTTGATGGATGAAGGTGCGGCACCGGCCTATTTACTTCATATGATTACTCATGAATTTCGTTTGTTGATTCAGGTAAAGCAGCATAGTGGACGAGGCGTCTCAGTGAATACAGTCGGCAGCAAAATTGGTGAATCAAAAGATTGGAAAGTGGAGAAACTGATGCGTAGTGCAGGAAGATATTCGTCCCAACGACTTGAAGGTATCTATCACCGGCTTTTGGAAACGGACGTTTCCATTAAGACAGGAAAATGTGAAGGCGAACTTGCATTGGATCTTCTCATAAACGATTTATGTAAATGATGTTTACTTGTATCTGGCAGATATGCGCTTGACAATACAGTCTCCTATAGCTATACTTCTTGCAATCTTTCAGAGGGGGAGAATACTATGGCTGCTAAAATTCTAATTCAGCGAAAAATAAAGCCGGATTGCCTGGGAAACCTCCTGGAGTTGTCGTTGAAATTACGATCAGTAGCTGTAAAACAGCCAGGCTACATCTCGGGGGAGACCCTTGTTTCCTCTGAACATGATCACATACATTTGATAATAAGTACATGGCGAAACTTGAATGACTGGAAAGCCTGGGAGGATAATACGGAACGTAAGGAAATATCCAAAGAGATAGACAAGCTCCTGGAAGAACCATCCAAGATAGATGCATTTATTGACCTGTATGGTGCCGGTTCCGGATAGATGCTTTTAGAAGGTTAGGCTCGGTAAATAGAGAACTGCAAAATGCTTGATATTGCGATATAAGATTGGGTTCCCGATGCCAGCCTTAAAATAATTGACATTCCTCAGAATTACTCACCCTACGTCACAATAAGATGTTCCTCTGGTTACAAACGTAATACACCCCATATTCGCCTGTGTATTACGGGCCTTCTTTTTCAAATGCGATTAAGAAAACGGGTGATGTGGTTTTGTGTCAAGGTATGGATATGCTAAGATGATAGTGCTTTTATGATAGGCGGTAGAATATGGGTTTTGATGATGCTTTAAATAATGCTATTGAAGAATTTGGTGGATTGAGACCTTTTGTTGCGGCATCCAAAAGTGGTACGGATTTTGCCGATGGAAAGTTCAAAGTTGGATTTTTCAACAGAACTTTTTTGGTTAGTCATCCTGATGGGGAAATTGAAGAGGTCGGTGAGGAAGCTCCATACCCGAAGTGGCTTCGGGTGCTTTTGATGCACTATCTGACACAGGCAGATGGCACCGCAGTTGCCGATCAATGGATAGCTTATCGCCAATTACCGGGAGCTCTCTTCTTCGAACAGAGATTCATGAATATGGCTATCAATCCCCTCACGAAGGCCTTTGGTGATGACATCGAAGGTTTCAAGCGTGGGGGGCTGGCATTTGGTGGGGATCCGATAACACGCACCGGCGATGCAGCGTTTCGATTTCGCGCATTGCCCAAAATACCGATGGCCTGCATTCTTTACCTGGGCGATGAGGAAGTTCAGCCTGCTGTAAACGTTCTTTTCGATGCCGCGGCATTCGCATACCTGCCGACGGAGGACCTTTCATTACTAGGGGCGTATTTGAATGGTATGCAGAGATATAAAACACAGGAATGATTGGTGATAGGTTGATGGAGATAATACTATGAAGATACCCAGGTGCAAAGGTGCCAGAGATCATATGCCGGAGGACATGCGGAAATATCGCCGTATCAAACAAGCGTTTCGCTCATCATGTGAATCGTGGGGCTATGATGAAATACGAACACCAACTATGGAATACATGCACCTATTTACGTCGGCAGGTACACTAACACCGGAAATGCTGAGTCGCGTGTATTCATTTCTTGATTGGGATGGATGGAGTGGTGAGAGAGTGGTGCTCAGGCCTGACGGAACAATCCCTGTTGCAAGGCTATACGTCGAGAATATGGCCGATAAACCTCTGGCAAGACTGTATTACATAGAGAACATGTTCTCTTTCGAAGGTACTGGGCAAGAGTCAAGGGAAAGATGGCAGTGTGGGGTCGAGTTGATCGGAGGAGCCGAGCCACAAGGTGATGCTGAATTGATTATGTTAGCGATAGAAATTCTGAATAAACTTAATATCGCACCAATAAACGTAAAGATATCACATGTTGGGATGTCGAAGGAATTGCTGGAGAATCTTGGTGTTCGTGATCACGAAAAAGAGGAATTGTTACGGCGGATACTTGCTGGTGATACGAGCGTATTCGAACAAATCGAAAAACCATCACCTGACATTGCACGCTTTCTAAAGCTGCTGCGTAACCTGCAGGGCAAATCACTGGGATCGTTAGCAAACCTGAAGAGTATTCTACCAAAAGAACTTAATAGTCTGAGTCCGTATATGGAAGATCTGGCACAGATTGCCGAGCTTCTGGATAGTATCGGACAAGATTATCAAATTGACTTCACGGCTGGAGAGGGATTTGAATACTATACTGGTATGGTATACCAGTTCTATTACAACGATGTGCTTCTTGGGAATGGAGGCCGGTATGATGAACTGATTCCACTTGTTGGGGGCAGTAATGTACCCGCCTCTGGATTTGCAATTGTTGCAGATAGATTATTACCATTACTTGATGAGGAATCGATACCTGTTGTTGATAGAGTACTGATAACAAGTAAAGCTGGAAACGATGAGGGTATAAACAAGAAATTTGAAGTTGCAGCTCTATTACGAGACAAGAACTTTGCAATAGAAATTGACATGGGTACGAAATGTGCTACTAACTGTCGGTGGATCGTTACACTGGAAGAAGAGGAAGAACTAACATTCACTTTGACTGATGGGAAAAACGGTAAAAGCGTTAGTGGGCTCTCCATCGATCAGCTATTACTCAAGCTTGAAGGTGAAAGTTAATGCTTAAACTGGCTTTGCCTAAAGGATCGCTTCAGGGTAGCACGGCGGAGTTCCTGGAAAAAGCAAAATTCGGATTTGCCGAATATAAAGAATCCAGCCGTTCCTATCGTCCTAAATCGAAGAGCTTTCCTGAGTTGTTTTCCAAAATATTCCATGAAAAAGACATAGCTATCCAGGTGGCTATCGGCAACTATGACCTGGCAATATGCGGTTTGGACTGGATTCAAGAGTTGTTGGTGAAATATCACAGTGATGCTATTGTGAAGGTGAGAAAACTGGGTTATGGCACGCGGAACATTTTCGTTGCTCAAAGTCGATTCTCTAAACAATACTCAATTGAAGATATTAAAAAACAGACAGCTGTTATCCGCATTGTGAGTGAATACCCGAACTTGGCTGAAGCGTTTGCATTAAAAGCCAGGTTGCGGAGGTTCAGAATAATTCCCGTTTGGGGAGCCACAGATGCTTATCCTCCAGAACACGCCGAACTTGCTATTGTCTCCGCGGTTTCAACAGACGACTTAATGGAAAAAGACCTCATTCCAATAGCTAAGATACTGACTGTCAATGCCTGGCTTATTGCCAACCGGAACAGTATGGAGAGGAAGGATTTGAGTTCGCTTTTAGAACGATTCTATACTACCTACCTGGGTAAGGATACCGAAGGAGAATTGTCAATATCGGAGATAGATTCCGAGGATGCGTTCGAAAAAAAGGTATTCTCTGATGATGCGGTATCATTGGCAATAGCCGATGGGCATCAGCAAAGTCATACCAGCAGGTTTATGAAAGAAGCGGGGATCAAAATAAAAGGCTATCGGCAACCACCTCGTACGAGAAGACCCGTGATTGACTTTGATGGTATGAATGTAAAAATCATCAGACCGCAAGACATGCCTTTGCAGGTGGCTAATGGAAATTTCGATCTGGCAATCACCGGAACGGACTGGTTGAGTGACCAGCTTAATCAATTTCCATCAAGTCCGGTAGAGGAACTGGTTAACCTCGGATTTGGGAGAGTTCGTATTGTTGTAGTGGTTCACAAAGATTTGCCAGTGGAAAGTACTGGCGATCTGAAAGATCTTGTAAAATCGGGACGAATACCGGTATTGCGTATCGCTACGGAATATACAAATATTGCCGATAAATATGCCTGCGATAACCACCTTTCTCCATACAGGGTTATTCCCTCGTGGGGTGCAACGGAGGCATTTTTACCCGAAGATGCTGATGTTTTGATTGAGAACACGGAAACGGGCAAGACTCTGGAGAGGAACAATCTTAAAATCATCGAGACACTTTTTGAATCGACGGGTTGCCTGATAGGAAATTCGAATAGCATGAATGATCCGGCCAAAAAAGAGAGGATGACGAGATTTGTTGAGTTAATCAAAAAGGGTTTATCTGCGGGATAAGGAGATCTTCAATTGAAGATAATACGAGATATAAGCATTGCTCAAAACACTATACTAAAACGCGTTCCCGGTGGATCTGCTGATCTACCGTCACATGTGAAAGGGCGCATTCTTGAGGCATTTGGTGAGCAACTTACAGCGGATGAGGTAGTAAAGAAAATAATTGGGCGGGTTCGTGATAGAGGCGATACAGCTCTGCTTGAGTATACACAAATATTTGATGGGGCGGATCTGGACCGGTTGGAAGTTCCAAAGTCTGAAATAGTAGCGGCCAAAGAAACAGTTGATTCGAAATTACTTGGTTCACTTCAAGTTGCAGCTGGCAAAATTGAAGAGTTTCATCGGAAGCAAAGAGAAAAACTGCCAATTGGAAAAACGGAATTAGGTGACGGTGTTGGGCAGATTATGGCTCCGTTGGAGCGTGTGGGTGTATATGCTCCTGGGGGAACGGCTTCATACCCTTCGACGGTTCTAATGACGGTAATTCCGGCGAAGATGGCCGGAGTAGATGAAGTCATCCTGGCTACCCCTCCAAGACATGATAGTCATATCCCGCCGTTGACACTTGCGGCAGCGGAAATCGCTGGTGCAGATCGTGTCTTTTGCATGGGTGGAGCACCAGCGATAGCAGCACTTGCTTATGGCACAGAATCGGTTCCAAGAGTAGACAAGATTTGTGGGCCTGGCAATATCTTTGTTATGCTGGCAAAAAAGCAGGTCTTTGGTGTGGTGGATATCGATGGGTTACAGGGCCCTACAGAAACGGTCGTATTAGCCGATGAATCTGCCAATCCGGTTTCCTGTGCTGCTGATCTGCTGGCTCAGGCAGAACATGATGAAATGTCCTCTGCAATAATGATTACCACATCAATGTCATTGGCAGAAAACGTAAGTGACGAGGTTGATCGACAGCTT
Source organism: Chloroflexota bacterium (assembly GCA_013203045.1). GTDB lineage: Bacteria > Chloroflexota > Dehalococcoidia > SZUA-161 > SpSt-899 > JABMQN01. The sequence goes on along the minus strand of JABMQN010000112.1, from coordinate 5,458 downwards.
GTTGAATTGGAGCGTAGTAGCATAGCCAGCAAGTCGCTGGAACAACACGGGGCGATCGTTGTGACTGGCAGTATGGATGAGGCAATTGACCTGATCAATATGTATGCTCCGGAGCATTTGTGTTTGCTGGTTAAAGACGCGGATGCGATTGTTCCCAAAATACGACATACCGGTGGTATCTTCATCGGCGAAAGCTCTCCAGAGGTTCTAGGCGATTATGTAGCCGGACCGAGTCATGTGATGCCAACCGGCGGTACAGCCCGTTTCAGTTCACCCTTGAATGTAACAGATTTCCTCAAGATAACCAGCCTGGTATATCTAAGTGAAGCTTCTTTCAACGAATTAGGTTCGCATGCTGCGGCTATTGCTAGAGCAGAGGGGCTTTCGGCTCATGCCCGAGCGGTTGAGAGAAGATATCGGTAGAAAAACTCCGCAGAAGAACGTATTTAAACCCCCGTTATATCTGCTTCCTCTTCGTTGACAAACATTGACTTGATCTCGTACAATCGTGGGCAATAGTAAATCGTCCTGGATGAAAGGAGGTGATGATTTTGGATTTTGCAGACGAATGGCTGTGGGTGATATTCGTGGCAGCAGGCCTTATATTGGCGATACTGGAACTTCTTGTTGGCGTGGATACAGGGCTTGACATGGTCATCATCGGTTCGGCATTTGTCATCGGGGGATTGGTTACATTGCCGGCTGAATCATGGATAGTTACAGTGGTTGTTGTGAGTGCAATCGCCGCCGCATACGTATTGTTTGGCCGGAAATACGTTCACCGACGATTGCTGGTGAAGGAAGAGAAAACAAACGTAGACACCATTATTGGAAAAACAGGAAATGTACTGAAAACGATAAACGAGAACGACGATGGTTTGGTGAAAGTCGGTTATGAGGAATGGAGAGCCAGATCAGAGGAATCGATTGGTGAAGGGGTGGAAGTGGTGGTAATGGGAATAGAAGGAGTAACCCTGATTGTGAATAAAAAGGATGGAGGAGTTTAAAGAATGGAAGCAGTAATCATTGTATTGGTGATACTCGTGATACTGGCATTTGTGACGCTGGCAAAGTCAGTTACCATCGTGCATCAGGCTCAGAAAGGTATCGTAGAGAGGTTTGGCCGGTTTAAAGAAATACTGGATCCCGGGCTCAGGTTCATTGTTCCTTTTGTTGACAAAGTAATTGTGAGAATTGATATGAGGGAAACGGTTCTTGATGTTGAACCTCAGCCGGTTATCACAATGGACAATGTTACAGTAACGGTAGATGCAGTCATCTATTATTATGTTACTGATGCCAAGGCGGTTAGATATGAAGTGGCGAATTTTTATTCCGCTGTAAGTAAGCTGGCGCAGACATCGTTGAGGAACCTGATTGGTGAAATGGCGTTGGACGAAACATTGACTTCAAGGGAGCGCATAAATGCATCTCTCAGAAATACACTGGATGAAGCCACAGACAAGTGGGGGGTAAAAGTTACCAGGGTTGAGGTAAAGGAAATAGAACCTCCGCGTGATATATCAGATGCTATGAGTAAGCAGATGAAAGCCGAACGTGAGAAGCGAGCCGTTATCCTCGGTGCTGAAGCGTATCGGGATAAGCAGATATTAGAAGCAGAAGGCGATAAGCAGAATGCGATACTGATCGCTGAGGGGCAGAAGCAACAGGCGATACTTGAGGCTGAAGGTGACAGGCAATCCGCTATCCTGAGGGCGGAAGGTAAATCACAGGCTATCGAGACCGTGTCAAACGCTGCCGATAAGTTTTTTATTGGCAACGCTCAATCGCTCAAACAGCTTGAGGTTGCCCAGGCTTCTCTGGAGAATAATACCAAATTAGTGCTGCCGGATAAATCAAGATTAATTAACGTTGTTGACATGCTGGGCAGATCAAATTCGGATCAAAGCTAAAACAAAGCAGAATAGAAAATAAGAGTGTAAGATGCAATGACTGTGATGTGAGGTAGGGGAATAGTTGGTCTGTTACCATAGCTCGTCTCACGTAGATTATGTATAGTGTTTTGATCGGGTGAAAATGCCCATCGCAGAGTGAATCGAATAAAAAATGGGGCCAGAAAAGGCCCCATTTTCTATTATCGGTAATCTGATATTGTGTGCTATGATACGCGTATTGTGGTGGATGTGTAACGAATCGAGTTGATTGATGATATGGCACAAAGAGAGGTTTTACATTTTGCTCATGCAAATGGGTTCCCGTCTGGAACGTATGGCAAGTTGTTGCGAATTCTTGAGAACGAATATGATGTAATTGCGATAGAGAAGTTTGGTCATGATCCCAGATATCCTGTTGATGAAAACTGGTCAAACCTTGTAAAAGAGCTAATAAATTTCATTGAGAGTAACTCATCTGAGCCGATTATTGGAGTAGGACATTCCATGGGTGGTGTTCTCACTTTTTTGGCAGCATACCAGAGGCCATAATTATTCAAAAAGATTATTATGCTCGATCCCCCATTGCTTTATGGGATGACTGCTTGGTTGGTGTTCATCGCCAAGAAGATACATCTAATTAACCGTTTGAAAGAAGTTACTCTGGCAAATAATCGTCGTACTGAGTGGGCAAGCAGTGAAGAAGCGGAGTCCTATTTTTATAGTAAAGCTTTATTCAAAAAATTCGATCCTGAGTGCCTCAAAGACTATGTGCGATACGGGACCATGCCCACCGAAAACGGAGTAACACTTAGCTTTGATGTGAACGTAGAATCTAAAATATACAAAACAAATCCCCACAACATTGGTCATCTTAGGCGCAATATGGATGTTCATGGAAAGATAATTATGGGGCAGAATACTTACAGTGTAACCAAGTACGCGATGCCGAAGTTCGCCAAGAAACACAATATACTGTTTCAGCAACTTGAATATGGAAGTCACTTGTTTCCAATGGAATATCCGGATCGTACAGCGACCTTGATCAGAGAGGCGATTATTGAATTGGGTGGTTCAACATAAATCTCAGCGGGGAATGACAAGAGAGCGGAAGAATCGAATAGACATGTTTATCTCACAACTACAATGTGGGGTAGTGGGGGACCTGACAACTGACAGCAGATAGCTGACAGCACACTAGTCCCATCTAAAGAAGCGGATGGTGATTGATAAGCACACCACGGTCCAGGCTGCCATCACTGCTACATCTATGGTCATGGAGTGTAGTGGGGAGCCATCCACCATGATCTGTCTGAGCGCGTCACTCACATAGGTTAGCGGTAAGATTTTTACCACTGGCTCAATGAAGCTGGGCATGTTACTCACTTCGAAGAAAGTTCCCGATAGAAACATCATGGGGAATGTGATGGCGTTGATGATGGGAATGGCACCCTCTTCGGTTCTTACAAAAGCAGCAATAAGATACCCGATACAGGAGAAGACTAGTGTTCCCAGAATGACTATCCCACAAAGGCTTAACCAGTTCCCGACCATTTGAACATCAAAAGCAAGGCGGCCAACAAAGATGATAAGGAATGCCGTAAGGATGACAATGATCATTCGAAAAGCTAATTCACCCGATACGAGCATTGAGCGGCGAAGTGGGGTGCATCCCAGACGCCTGATAATACCTGCCTGTCTTTGCTGGATGACTGGTATACCTCCGAAGATGCCGGTGAACATGAGGGACATCCCCAGTATTCCGGGTACAAGATAATCGATATACCTTAGATCTTTTGATTGAATACTGTACTCTTCCAGCTTAATCAGTTCGGGGCTCGACTGAATACTGCGATCTATCTGGTCAATGACCTCGCGAAGGATGGGGACAAGAATCTGCTGCCTGGAAGTCTGGCTTGGATCATAATAAATTTCAAGGCCGTGTGCACTCGTTCCTAGCGAACTATCCATGTTCGCGGGCACTACGATCATAGCATCGATATTTCCATCTTGCAGCTGATCCAACGCTAAATCCCGTTCCATAACTTCAACTTCGAATACGTTGTCATCGTCAATTACTACCTGATGCATACTCTCGGAAATAATACTACCGCTTTCGTATGATCCGTCATTAACGACCAGTCCGATCTCAAATGTTTTGATTCCAGGATCGGAAAAGGCCCAGCCGAAGATGAGGATAAACATTATTGGGAAGATGAAGCTGAAAAACAGGGCAGCCCGGTCCCTGACGAATTGCTTATAGTTGGCGATAAAAATGCTCTTTAAGGATTTCAATCTCTTATCCTTTTGCCGGTCAGTTTAAGGAAGACATCCTCGAGGGTGGCATGTCGTATGGAAAGATCCGAAAGCTCTGCAGATTCGCTGGCTGAAAAGTTCAGTAGCGCGGGGATAGTGGCCGAAATATTCTCAGTATAGAGAATGATCTCATAATCTTCTTCAGCTATATTCGTGACACCGGCAAGACCGGACATGGCTTCCCGGCCAGGGTAGTCGGTCATCCTGAATTGAATAGCACTTTCCTTGAAGTGCTCCTCTATCATTCGCTGAGGTGTTCCCAAAGCGATGATCTTTCCGTGATCCATCACGGCAACCCGATCGCACAGACGTTCTGCCTCTTCCATATAATGGGTCGTTAAGAAGATCGTTTTTCCAGTAGTGCGAAATCGTTCGATTACCTCCCATAACGACCGGCGCGCCTGGGGGTCTAATCCTGTGGTAGGTTCATCGAGAAAGACAATGTCCGGATCGTTGATGAAGGCTAAAGCCACGGAAAGTCGCTGTTGCTGACCACCGGAGAGATTCTTAACCAGAACATTACGGCTCTCCTGAAGGGATACCATTTCAATAGCTTCAGATGATGGGATGGATCGGGAATACAGGCTGCCAAAGAAATCAAATATTTCTTTAACCTTCAATGTGGGGAAGAGAGCTGGTGTCTGAGGTTGTACTCCTATACGTTCTTTTACAGCGCGAACATCTTTAGAGACATCCATACTAAGAACTGTAACATCTCCTCCATCAGAGGTACGCAGCCCTTCAATTATCTCAACAGTGGTAGTTTTCCCTGCGCCATTGGGACCCAGCATCCCGAATACTTCTCCATGACGAACATCAAAACTTATTCCGTCTACGGCATGGACCGCCTCGTATGCTTTGAAGAGGTTGTTAACGCTTATCGCAGCTTCAAACTGGTTGTTCATTTAAAATGAAGTGCCATTGGGCTTTTTTACACTGAGAATCATTATATACGAGTATGGCGAGACATTCAAAGAAACCACGAAGATCCTAATCCACCGCCGGTACGATGACAGTGTAGCTATTATGTTTCGCTTGGGTTGAAAGATTGGGTTTATCCTATGAAAACCGGCAGGCTGGAGGTCTGAGACGCAGGACTGCCATATTCTTGATATTACCCATCTGTAGAGATGTCCCTGGTGGGGCGTCTTCTTGCCGGATTGAGAGCAGCCATCGAGAATAGCGGAGCACCATTTTCAAATAGGACAATTGAGACGTCCCGACGGGAGCGCCTCTACAGTTTGTTCACT
>JABMQN010000111.1 GCA_013203045.1 Chloroflexota bacterium | reverse complement strand
TTCGGGCTCGATGATGACCGCAGCCGCACCCTGGAGGAAGTTGGTCACGAATTCTTGGTTACCCGGGAGCGTATTCGCCAGATCGAAGCCAAAGCGCTGACGAAGCTCAGATCACCTTCCCGCGCGACGAAGCTGAGGGGCTACCTGGAAAAGTGACTGAGGTGTTTTCCGTCACAAGCAGGAAGGAGAAGACCATGAATAACCTTGACACGAACAGTTTTTCCGAAGGAACCCAAAAAACCGGATGGATGGTTTCAGGAACTGGAGGCCGGTATCTAAGGTTACCGTTACACAAATGCAACGCTTTTCCCTTTCAATTAGCCCTGACGTGATGGTCGTCGCCTATTGAAAGCTAGTAGATGGAGTCTGGCTAGAGAGATAACCACTTCATTCAACATATTGCGCATGACTGGTATTAACTGATTGCATCACGTAAGTTGAGGTACTTGAGTATGAAAGGCCCTGGTACTACAACCAGGGCCTTTTTCTATTGCAAATCAGACCAGCTTTACTTGTACCGTTAATTCTGTCGCCAGACTTTTCGTGAATAGGTTCGATAATTGAGTGTGCACACTAAAGACGAACATTAGACAAATCCATCATAATAGATGGTGCTGAGATATGTTGACACAGTTCATATTTCTCAGGATTCCTGCTCCTCTTCGGTGAATCATCCCACTAACGCTCGTGGGATGATTCTGTTTTTTACCTGGTAAATTCACTGCCCATCCACCTGAAATAAACGTTACTTTTTACCCAAAAGGTAACATTTTGGCAGGCCCATAGCTACAAATACCCCCGATGATTTCACTTGGGTGCCCAAGCTTCAGATAATGGCAGGTTGAAATCCCCCGAGTGCCTTCTCAAGGTATCCTGCCACAGCTAACGAGACCTCTTCTCGCCATGGTTGAGCAACGATTTGCAAACCTATCGGAAGTCCATTTGGAGAAGTTCCTCCACGTACAACAGCAGCAGGCCATCCAGTCATATTGTAAGTCATGGTGTAGCTAAGTGCCTCCAAGTTCTCATCTGCAGCTCCATGTGCCATAGCCGGGAAGGAATTTACTGGACACAAAATCACATCATAGTCTCTCATAAAAGTCAGCATAGTACTACGAAATCTGTACCACTGCATGATCAACGCATCGAACTGGGTAGCGTCAATAGGCTGCGCAAACTCCAACCACGGAAGAGTATGTTCTTTAGTGCCGGCATCCTTCAATAGTCTTTGCACAGATGCCCCGCCATCTGCAGATAATAGCCCCATCACAATATCGAACGACTGTTCAATACCATTGGGTTTAATCTCCTCAACCTTTGCTCCTTCACAATCAAGTAGCATCGCAGCCTCACGGACAGCATTTGCTGTTTCGGCAGAAGGAGAAATAATTCCATTATCGGTATGGAATGCAACACGAAGCTTCTTGATATCCACGGCACTGGGATGACCGAATGGCATTGGCACAATGGAGGGGTCAATCCAGTCTGGCCCAGAAATAAGAGGAAGAACCAAGTTCAAATCTTCCACGTACCGAGCCATAGGGCCGATTTGTTGAAAAGAATCCAAGACTCCTCCAAATGGTAAAATATGTCCGGTCCGAGGAACTCGCCCTGAAGTTGGCTTGATGGTGGTGATACCGCAGCAGTGTGATGGGTAACGGAGGCTCCCGCCATAATCACTACCGATATCAAAAGCAGAACCGCCGGCGGCAACAATAGCTGCTGCTCCCCCACTGCTGCCTCCCGGGGAACAGTGGGGGTCATATGGATTATTCGTCTGCCCATAGATTAAATTGGTGGTCTCGTAAGACAGCGTGAGTTCCGGAGTGTTGGTTTTTCCAAGGAGTATGGCGCCAGCAATACGCAAACGAGTCAGGACCGTTGCGTCCTGTGATGGGACAAAAGCCTTTCTTCCCATGGTGCCGCCAGTAGAGACAATACCTGCCGAATCAAAAGAATCTTTCAGGGTTATCGGTACTCCATGAAGCGGACCCAGAACATCACCGTGGGCCAACATCTCGTCTGCCTTTAATGCTTGATCATATGCTTTCTCTCGTGAGAGTTGTACAACAGCGTTCAGTTTGGGATTCACCTCAGCGATGCGCTTCAGATAGGCATCCACTACTTCTCTTGAAGAGATCTCCTTGGCTCGAATAGCTTTTGCAAGTTTCGTCGCAGAACCATAAATCAATGGATCCATATTTTATTCCTTCACTTGTAACCTATATCTGCCGAACAATTAATATACGGATGCGTTTTGGATCCCGGATGTTTCCGCAATATTGTCCTTTTTGGCAATGTTTGTCGATAATTTAGCTTTGGGAAATGATACTATACTGCATGCAATATATCAAGGAGTTCTATGCATGATGCCTAAAAACAAGTGGTTTTGGTGCACTTGTTACGTTCACTCAACACTTCCTTGACTCCCCATTAGTGGTTGTGTAATATAGGGTCACTCTGTCGAAGAGCATGCAGTGACTAATCCAAGGTATGAGTTGATACATAACAGGGAGGTGAGATCATGAAGAACTCAAGTTTGATGGATCGAGCCGCTGTGCGTGACAATCGACAAATCCTTTGACCATCAAAAAGAATGAGGTGATTGTCAAATGGGAGCCAAGGAGCAAGTGGAATTCCCATGAATAAGGAGGAAAGTAATGAAATCATCAAATAAACTATGGGGCTTGGTTCTATCTCTACTGTTATTTGTGATGTTACCTTTTCTAGGTGCCTGTGGTGACGATAAAGAAGAGAAGCCCACTTTGGATCCCACATCTTCACCCGGTCCAGTTGAAGATGTGGTAATCACAATCGGTAACCTTTCAGACCTCACAGGC
>JABMQN010000110.1 GCA_013203045.1 Chloroflexota bacterium | reverse complement strand
TGTTGGGATGTAACCCCTTGGCTGCTTCTCTGCCCCGACGCAGAGGGCAAGATCGAATGCCCCGGAACCAATGGCATAGGCAGCCTGTGCAATGGCGGCAGAGGTGCTACAACAGGCAGCTTCCATATTGACGACAGGAATACCGGTAGCTCCCATCGATATCGCCACTTTGGTACCCCAACATGCTCCCTGTTGCATCGAAGTGGCATACATAATAGGAATGTCAGTCCACGGTACTCCGGCATCTTCCAGTGCCCTGTTCGATGCTACTCGCCCGAGTTCCCCGTAGTCTTTATTCGCAAATCTACCGAATTCATGTAGGCCCACTCCCATGACATAGACCTTCCTAGGAAGCTTGGGGGCAGGAGGTGGTATTCTGAGATTAGGTTTAGTTACTGCAGGTACTCCCGGTGCTCCTTTTGGCATGTTATCCTCCTCATTGGTACCACTAACGCATTCCATCACTCGTTATTTATACAGTTATTAATGGTTAGTTCTCATCTGCACTAGTAAGGTTAGGGACTATCCAATTGTTATCTGAATAATGTCTCTATTGAGCCGTATAGCACCCATCAATGACCATGGCGTGTCCAGTACAGTAGGAAGCAGAATCAGAACATAGCCAGATCACTGCATTGGCAATTTCTTCAGGTTGAGCAAACCGTCCAATTGGAGTAGCAGCCATCACGTTGTCATATAGCTCGGGAAGTTTTTCTTTCACATAAGCAAATATTGCTGTATTTGTGTTGCCCGGGCACACAGCATTTATCCTAATCCCGTCTTTGACATACCCAAGTGCCGTCGATTTTGTCAGTCCGATTATTCCATGTTTGCTGGCAACATAAGCAGGACCAGTCCCAAAACCTACCACTCCCATAGTCGACGCTGTATTTACGATTGACCCGCTTTTTTGCCTGAGCATTCGAGGAATTTCATGTTTCATACATAGAAATACACTTTTAAGATTGATGTTAATAACGCGGTCCCACTGCTCTTCAGTATAGTCAGCTGTGAGGGCAGTTCGACCTGGAATCCCAGCGTTGTTATGAGCATAATCAAGTTGACCATAAGTCTTGACAGTATCGTCGATCAGCGACTCAACCTCATTCGCTCTTGAGACATCAGCCTTGATGAATACAGCTTCACCACCGAATTCCTTGATCCTTCGTACTGTCTCTTCACCACCTTCGGGTGAAATATCGCTGACAACGACTCTGGCCCCCTCTCTCGCAAAGGCCAACGATGAAGCGCGTCCAATGCCTGAACCAGCACCTGTGACAAGAGCAACTTTTTCATCGAATTGCCCAAGCATTCAAAACACTCCTTTTTAGTTCAAACCTTGAAGATTATGCTCGTGGGACTACCGGTCTGAATGTGTGCATCATCACCGTATTCCCTTTCTCATCATCTCCCCACTCAATAATTACTAGTTCTACTGTAGCTCCAATTGGTATGGGTGATATATCACCAGTTTTTAAATCTGGTGATGTTCGAGTAGGTATTAGCACCTTTTCAGGCAGTTCCACGTGAGCAACTTCGTATGGGACTTTGCCTTTATTAAATCCTGCCCATGGGGCTAAGAACGTGACAGCAGAACTGTAGACCTTACCTTTGGTGCTTAGAAGTATTTCCTCCATTGTCTCGGTATAACATATAGGGCACTGATTTCGTTTGGGGAAAACTACTTCTCCACACGTTTTACACTTCGCTCCGATTAGCTGGGGGTTTTCCGATGGCCATGTAAACAAAGGAGCCCCATCATCATTCGTCATGGCGATAGTCTTTTTTTCAGTCATTCTATTGTCCTCCCATAGACGGCACAACACTCTTGGCACAGCAGGTGTTACTTCGAATTGATAAGTTTCACTTTCCTCTAATTACCACTAACGAGCTAACAACCTACCAGCCACCACTGCTGAATTTCGCAGTATGGTTTAACCTCTCTATATTGAATTCCGTTGACTAACCAAACAGTGTGGGATATATTTCTTCTTATGCTTTTCCTATTCGGAATACCTTCGTGCCACATTTCGGGCAAACACCCTGTGTCGCTGGTTTCTTGTTCTTCATGGTAATCTTTTTAGGATTCTTGATGTCTATCTTTTTCCGGCACTTCATACAGTAAGCTTGCATAGGTATACCTCCTTCAGTTTTTTATTACAAATACATCAAATTTGCGATAAGAAATAATCTAATCCTTCGCCAGCGGACCTGGCAGAAAACGAGCCTATTCGGATCTATGA
>JABMQN010000109.1 GCA_013203045.1 Chloroflexota bacterium | reverse complement strand
TCAGGATAGTAAGTAGTCAATTCGTCGAATGGGTCATGGGTGAAGTTAATAGTAATGGTATCACCGTGGATGCTAGCAGAAACACCTGGAGCCCAGGTAGTATCAGCGTTCCAGATGAGGATGTCGTCGAAATTGGGTCCTTCGCTAATGGGTTCATCGAAAATAGCGCTTACCGCAACATCAAGGGCCACGTCAGTAGCTCCATTATCTGGTGTAGTGCTGACGACAGTGGGAGCTCCAACAGCTTCGGTTGTGAAGCTCCAAATATACTGATTATTGGGATTGCTATCAACATCCTGGACTACTCCTGGTTGGATAGTGACCCAGTACTGAGTCAATTCAAGGAACGCATCATGTGTTACTGTGAGAGTTCTGTCATCAGCGCCCAGTGTAGCTGTAACGCCCGTTGCTCCAGCGCTAATGTGAACACCTGAAGGATTTACAAGGCTAACGGCTTCATCAAATACAATGACCAGTGGATCGAGAATGTCTACGTCAACGGCAGTATCTATCGGTGTGGTGCTGTCAACACCTGGAGGGGTAGCAGCAGCCACAGTAGTAAAGGAATAGGCATCCTGAGTCATGGGATTGGCGGTGGCGGCCAGATCGGAGGCATCCACGGTAAACATCCACTACCTGCCCATTCGTGAAATCACTTGGCGGGTCGTAGGTAAGGGTGTAATCGGCTGGAGAGCCAGTAATATCTGGAGTGACTGCCAAACCCTCGACGGTCATGACGATGGTTGATTGATCCACACCGTCGCCAGCATCGAGGACATGAACCACGATATTGGTATCAACAGGTACATCGGTAGCCCCACTAATCGGGTCGTGTTCCGACGTAGTAGGCTGTGTGGTATCGGCAGGAGCAGCAACAATAGTAAAGGAATAGACGTCCTGGACCATCGGATTGCCTGCTATATCAGAGGCATCCACGGTAACATCGACAACTTGCCCGTCGGAGAAATCACTTGATGGATTATACAATACAATAGTATCCGCTGTAGAACCAGAAATAATTGGGGTAACAATCGAACCTACAACGGTCATGACGATTGAGGACTGATCCACTCCTGAATTATCATCGCGAACCGCAAATGTGATGTCTGTATCAACGGGCACATCGATAGCCCCACTGTCGGGGGTACGTCCATAGATATATGGTGGTGTCATATCAGGGGCAGGCTCAGTAGTAAAAGAATAGACATCCTGAGCCATGGGAATACCGGCTAAGTCGGAGGCATCCACGGTAACATTCACTACCTGCTCGTTAGCGAAATCAGGCGGGTCGTAGGTAAGGGTGTAATCGGCTGGAGAGCCAGTAATATCTGGAGTGACTGCCAAACCCTCGACGGTCATGGCTATGGTTGATTGATCCACACCATCGCCAGCATCGAGGACATGAACCACGATGTTGGTATCAACAGGTACATCGGTATCGCCACCGGCCGGGTAGTGTTCCGACGTATTAGGCGGCGTGATATCAGCGTCAGCAGCAATAGCGATATCTGGAACAAACATGGTAACAAGCATGGTAAAAACCATGATGGCTACCATCGTTGTACGTTGTACTGTCCCCCATTTTCTGTAATTGATCCTTGATCTTTTCATCTGATATTACCTCCCTCTGTATAAAAAATTAGCACATTCCTTCATAAAACAGTTGTATTTTGAAGGATGATGTTACTCTTATTTCTGTTTTCTTGTGTGTTTTGTATTCTACAATTGGAATATCCAGTTTTTACTTTCTGCACTGTTAGTTTATCCCTGGTTGGTATCAATCCCGGTAACTGCACGGTAAAAATTGGTTACAGTTTGGTAAATGATTGGATAACATGCCAGAATTTCGATGGGAAAATAGTACTACATGGCAGCAAAAATGATGACATAACGTTACACAGACATAATTTCGGTACGGATATCGGTGGTGATTACTTTTCGGGGTTCTTAGTGGCAATGTAAGTTGGGCATTACCAAAAACTAGATCACTGTGTCGAAACTATTTATTATCATTTTGTGAACCATAGTCGCCTTAACACGTCTAATATCCGGACGATTTAGGATTATACCTTATTTAAGTCATTAAAGTACACTTTTTATGGAACAAAACAAGTCATGATTCCGTCCAAAAAAGTAGATGGGTGTACGGAACTGGTTAGCCAACAGAAGTAGCTGGAAAGGATGGGGTGTTTCGGCGACTCATGATAGTTCCAGTGAAAATAAGAGTTCTGAAGAAATCGACGTGTCAGATAGACCGTGTGATGATTATACGCGTGTTTTTCTGCAAGAACTGCAGGAAATTGCATCTCAGCTTAAAGAGAGTAAGAGGAACAAGACAAAAAAAGATTGATTGTTGACCGGAACGGATACTTTTCAATTGCTATATAAAAACAAGCTAGTGGTGTTGCAGTCTTGGTGGGGGTGTAATCAGTCAGGAGGATATAACTAGGGAGGAACACTATGGTTCGTACACTCGTAAGGAAGTATCCAACAAACTGGCGACCGGAAAACCCTGCTAGTGTGCTCGTGTTAGAATCTCTCTTTAAGGATATGGGAATTGGCGTTGGGGATACACAACTGGATCATGCAGCTTTAGAAGCTACGCGAAAGTATTGTATTGACGCCATTATAGAGGCAGTATGTTCAGGCTTTGATCTGGGAATTGGCCACGTGGAACATTTGGCTAAGATGTATCATGATGGATACGTAGCTGGCTGGAAAGATTGCGAAGAAAATGTATCGTTTCGTTAAAGATATCATCCCGGAACTTTACCCCAGAACATGGAATAGGTGAAAAAGGCGTAGTAGTCCGGATAGTTCAGAATGAAATCCGGTGATTCAGGCTTACAAAGACGCTGGAATTCCCTCCAGTCTTCCGCAGATATCTTCTGCAATGGCTCATCCCAGAGCATGTTAAAGAATGAAACCATAGCAATGCGAATATCATCATCTAAGGGGGCGCAAATGTCGCCTGCGAAGGTTTTAGCTCTAGATTCTTCGAGACCGGCTTCATGGAACCAGCCCAGCGCTCGTAAGAAATGCGATTCAGGTTTTACTCCGTTAACGTAAGGGTCAAGTGCAGAGCAATTTGCATTTAGCCGAGCCTCCAGCATAGTGTACCCCGGCAGCAGTTGTTGAGAAGACCATGCGAGAATAGCCACAATACCCCCGGGTTTCACCACCCGAATCATTTCCTTTAATAAAGGCAAGAGTTCTCCAACAGGATATCCAACACAATCGGTACTCCATATCCAATCAAAGGTATCGGTATCGAACGGGAGTTTCTCTACATTTCCCTGTCTGAAGGAAATTCGTTGAGACATGCCTGCTTTATTAACAATTTCCTTTGCGTGAAGTATAAATGTGGGAGATATATCAAGGCCAGTCACATACCCGGATGGCCCCACTGCCTCAGCCAGCAACAAGGTCGGAAGGCCGATTCCACATCCCGCATCCAGCCCATGGCTTCCCGGTGGGAGTCGAAGAGCCTGGATTGCCGAACGGAGTGTTACCTCCCTCAACGGAAAGGACTCCGCCAACTGCTGAATGTAAGTATCGGGATCAGTCATTTTCTATCTGCCGCTGTGCTATAGAGTTTGCCTAATCTTTTCAAGATTCTCTTTACATTCAGGTAACATCTTGAAAAGACCTTCGAGGCTGTCACAAGCATATTCGCTGCAATGAGCGCAATTTGGAATCTCTTTTGATTTGGCGCATTTTCTAATGCTGCATATCTCGCAATAACCAAAAACAGGCCCACTCTCCGATAGGCAACCACCGCAATTTATTGATTCAGGTTTAATATCTGAGTCGAACTGCTTTGACCACAGCTTCGCTACTTCTGCTCTTTTCTTATCATCGTTCTCCTTAGTAGCGATGAATGCATCGCATTCACTACAATTAATTCCACAACAAGAAATCATTTTGGTTCCTCCGTAAATTTAGTCCTGTCCCGGCCTCCCATCATTCCAGATAGACTCCTCGATACGTTGGGATATCCTCCAGCCGTCACCTGTTCGAATGAGAGTATCGTTATAGTACCCCCCAAAGAAATACAATTTCAATCCCTCTTCTCCTTCAGAAAGAGGCACTCCCATTGGATTGTAAAACGAGCATCGGGATGTGGCACGATCCCCTTCGACTTTGATAGCGAAGTTGGTTACAGAATGCTGCGTCATTGGGAACATAGCCAAAACCTCAGATAGCCATTGTTTGACCTCGGGAAATGCGCCTTTAACGCCACCGGCCGATGTATAGTCGATGTGGGCATCCGGAGTGAAAACAGAATTCAGGTCGTCGAACTTTTTGGTGTCAATCGCTGTACAATAGCGGACGAGAAGGTCCTCAATTTCAAGACGATCAGAGATTTCCTGGATTTGGTTTGATTCCACCATTGGCCTTTCCTCCTAAGTTAGTGCATGTAATAGCCCTTATTTTTCACAAGGTTAATCCATTGATTCAGCAGGGAAATACGTATTAACGATATCTTCAGTTTCAGCTAACCATTCCAGGCGTTGTTCTAAAGTACTTGTAACAACAACCCTGTACACCCGTCTGTAGAATGTTTGAATACCGCAAAACTGGAAAATGCAGTTTCTCCAAAGCCTTTCAAGCGGGTCTCCGAATATTTCCATTTCTCGTCTCGAGGGTGTATTGGCAGTATTGAATACCAGGGCAGTTTTCGCTGTCAATAATCCTATGGGAATCCCATCACCATTATCGCCTTCCGCAAACTCGTATGCAACTCCGGGGCGAATAACCCTGTCGATCCAACCTTTAAGAATAGCGGGAGGTTGTCCCCACCAGTTTGGATGGATAATGATGATACCATCTGCTAATGTAATCTCTTCACAGTGGATTCGTATAGCATTTGGTAAATGCACGTCTTCGGGGAGTTCATCACTCACTAGCAGTGGGTCAAATCTTTCAGAATATAAATCATGGTAGAAAACATCATGACCATTTGCCTTCAGGCTTTTAACAGTCGTGTTAGCGATCGCATGATTGAGGCTATTTGCATCAGGATGCGCCAGAATAACTGAAATGTTCATTGTTCCAATCCGTCCTATTCATCGAGTGATTTACCGGTCTATCAATACGGCATTGAAAAGAGTTGGTCTTGTAATAAGTCCCAAAACCACATATTCCGAGTAGTCCTTCCGGTGCGAAACATGAAGATGTTGGCCATATACTAACAACCTGATAAGTGAGCGTCAAGGTATTGATAAAAAATAGAACATTCTTGATCTGAGCATTTTCACTGTCACAAGCGTCTCTATTTCAGAAAGGCAAAGTTATCCAAAGGAGGTGGACAAATGAAATTGAAGTTACTGATAGGTCTTCTTGTTTTGGTGGTGGCAGTATTGGCCGGACGACGTTTCACCCGTGAACGTACTTGATTTAGTGAAAACAGGATGAAAGAAAATCTTAAATGAGGTAGAGCAATGGGAAAAGTGAAGATATTTACAGGTATAGTGGTAATAACCTTGATTGCACCTGCGGTAATAGCCTGTTCACAATCCAGCGCAGATATTGAAGTTGATAGTGAAGGATTGCAGGATAGACCCAATGTGGTGATTGAAGATACTGACGTTGCGGATGACCAAATTGTCGGTGGAACGCCAGGGAGTTGCGGGTATCTTTGGGATGAAGAACGTGGTGGCTGGCATCGGCCGTGGGACCCCGATTCCTTTATCCCATCCCAGGATAAACCAGAGTGGGATGCGTTCATTCCTGAGACAGCAGAGGATATGGTAATCAAGTCGGCTCCGATTCATGACGTCGCTGTGAATATTGCCGAATCATTTCCGCCACAAGTAATCGTAAGTATTCAAGCCGGACTGGGCAGTGGATGCACCGAATTTCACGATCTGTTAGTAACTCGTGATGGAAAAACTATTACGATTGAATTAACTACACAGAGTCCTAAGCAAGTAGCTTGCACTGCCATCTATGGTTATTTTGAAAAGAATGAAAACCTTGGCTCTGACTTTGTTTCTGGTGAAACCTATACAATTGATGTAAACGGGATGATTACAAACTTTGTAATGCAATAATAGCCAGAGCGGATCGTGCACAACACTTGAGGGTCAGTTGCAATAAATCTGGAGACACTGGTATAATCCAAAAAACTGGCGATATAGTCTAGCTCGATTATGTCGGCTAACTTATGACTGGATAAGGAGAGTTCGCTATGCAAACTGGGACCTCAAGAGTAAAGTATAGGGATCCTTTACTTGTTGTGCTCTTGTCTATATTTTTACCCGTTGTTTTCTGGACTATCTGGTATGTTGCAACTTCGAATGAGATTAAAAGGTCAGAAGTCGGTAATCCGAGACCTTGGCCTGGTATAATCGGTACGTTGGTTTTGGGCATCATCGTAGCTGCTTTTTGGTTTCTTGAATCTATATTTCCCGGCCTTATCGGTGTGTTGTTTCTAGTTCTCTTAAGATTAGCTATGATAGCGCTGTATATTTACGTAGTTGTTACCGCTACCGGTTACTGGCGTAGCGTAAAGATGGTTACCAATCGGTATAATGACGATTATGTATTTGCCCTGGTGTGTGGGTTCATGGTTTGGTTAGCATGGATTCTGGAATCGGTATCACCTATCCTGCTGTTAATTCCCATTCTACCTATCGCAATATTAATTCTGCTAGCTCAGATCGAACTAAATGGCTATGCGAGGACAATTGAGAATAGGTAACATTCGTAGCTCAGAGAATATCAGTACCAGACTGAATTAAGTTTGTATTATATATTTTCCTCGACGATATAAGTTACTTACTGACGGACTGCTACCCCAACCAGGCGTTGCTCTCTCATCAATAATATCCCATGCACGTATCCTCTGTTCGTAAAATATCGGTCGCGGTTTCTTTACTTTGATGTTTGATAATTGCTAATATGTAACGGTGCGGGGTGTGGCGCAGCCTGGTTAGCGCGCCTGCTTTGGGAGCAGGAGGTCGACGGTTCAAATCCGTCCACCCCGACCATATCCTCAAGACATGACTCACCAATTGGTTCATAACGGCACCATCACCTCTCCGAGGGGGTTCTCAGCAGGGGCCACTTTCGCGGACATCAAAGCGTGGAAAGAGAAGCCATATGATTTGGCGATGCTTTTTTCAGACGATCCGTGCATGGTGGCTGGTGTATTTACCACCAACAAAATCAAAGCCGCACCAGTATTACTCTGTCAGAACAGGATCGCAAGAGGCAATTCGCAGGCACTTGTGGTCAATAGTGGATGTGCGAATGCTTGTACCGGTCAATCAGGTGCGGCAAATGCCGAACAGATGGCCGTATCAGCAGCAAGAAAACTGGGGATTGACGCAAGTGACGTGATGGTTGCAAGCACAGGTGTGATAGGTACTCAATTACCAATGGAGAAGATCGAAAGGAGCATTGATCGTATCGAGATGTCACCCGATGGTGGGCATAATCTTGCACAGGCAATTATGACCACCGATACTGTTCCCAAAGAAATAGCCGTTGAATTTGAGTTTGAGGGAAAGAAAATAACTCTCGGCGGGGTAGCTAAAGGTGCTGGGATGATTCATCCCAATATGGCAACAATGCTATGTTTCCTAACCACCGATGCTGCGATTGAGCAGAATTTCTTGCAGGAAATGCTTCAAAGGGCAGTTGATGTATCATTTAACATGATAACCGTTGATGGTGATACCAGCACGAATGATACTGTATTACTCATGGCAAACGGTGTCGCAGGGAATGGCACTTTACATAAAGATGATCCAGATGCAGTTGTGTTTCAAAATGCACTCGATGATGTGTGTATTGACCTGGCCAGATGCATAGCCAGAGATGGCGAGGGTTCAACAAAGTTGATTGAAGCTATTGTGGAAGGGGCACTGTCAGACGTTGATGCAAGGCTAGCTGCGCGAACAATTGTCGGTTCGCCACTTGTGAAGACAGCCGTGTACGGATCGGATCCAAATTGGGGCAGGGTGGTGGCTGCCGCCGGAAGGAGTGGCGCCGAACTTGTGGAATCGAAGGTCGATTTGTATTTGGATGAGTTGTGTCTCATGCAGGCGGGAAGTCCGCTGTCATTTGATGTGGAGATGGCTCAAGCACTGATGAAGAAGGAAAATGTATGCTTTCGGATTTGCCTGAACTTGGGTGATGGCAGGGCAACAGCCTGGGGATGTGATTTGACTGAACAGTACATTGCCCTCAATGGAGACTATACAACATAGCATTTTTAGGTAGTATGTAATGGAAATTGACATAACAAGGAATATTGTAGTTAAGATTGGTGGCAGTACACTGGGTAACCATGATACTACGCTCGAAGATCTGGTTGTTCTGCAGAAGAGAGGAATCCTACCGATAGTTGTTCATGGTGGCGGAAACAAAGTAACCGAATGGCTCAAGCGTCAGAACACCCCAACAAGTTTTAAAGATGGGATAAGGATAACCGATGAATATTCACTGGAAATGGTTGCGGCCGTGCTGGGTGGATTAGTTAACACCGATCTAGTTGCTGCGATCAATTCTATGGGCGGAAAAGCTGTAGGGATGACCGGAGTCGATGGCAATCTTACCGAAAGTAAGTGCAATGATCCGGATCTGGGTTATGCGGGAAAAATCACTAAAGTTAACCCTGAGGTTATAGAATCAATACTTGATGCGGGATTCATCCCCTTCATAGCTCCACCAGGAGCCAAATCTCCCGAAGAACCCGCAAATATCCCATATGTAAATATCAATGGCGATGACATAGCAGCCGCACTAGCCGATGCTTTGCATGCCGATAAACTCATATTTCTCACCGATGTTGACGGTATTCGTGATGGTAACGGCCAAGTACTGCCAAAACTTTCAGCCAGTGATGTGAAGTCGCTAATGAATTCCGGGGTGATAAGTGGGGGAATGATAGCCAAGGCTGAGGCAGCTTTACTGGCCCTGGAAAAGACATCAATAGTGCAAATAATCGATGGGTGTTTGCCGCATGCGTTGCTCACAGCAATTGAGGGTGGCGCGATCGGTACCGTGATTACTTCTTAAATGCCCCATTAGGAACAGTATCCTTACTCTTCTTTCCTTTGTGTGCAATCCGTGCTAACAGAATGCCAATCTCATAAAGTACGATTAATGGCACTGCTACCAGAGTCTGGTTTATTGGGTCGGGGGTCGGTGTGATAAATGCTGCCAGAAGGAAGGCCAGTACGATAGCCCATCTGCGAAAATGCGTTAACTGGTGAACCTTGAGTATTCCGATCTTTGATAGAAAATATATCACTAACGGAAGTTCAAAGCACAGACCGATACCAAATAATAATCGAGTGACTGTCGATATGTATTCGTTGAGTCTCCACTGAACTACACCTAAGTCACTGGAGAAATCATACAGGAATCCAAGAGCGGGAGGTAAAAGTATAAAATAAGCAAAGACTGCACCACTTGCAAAGGCAACTACTACCCCGGGTAAAAGAGCGTATAGATATTTTCTCTCACGGGTATTCAGAGCAGGGCGAATGAACATCGCGATTTCATAAAGGATAACCGGCGTTGCTAAGAAAAATCCGCAGGTGATCGAAAGTTGAAAAGCAACTACTATACCTTCGGTTGTGCCGATGATTTGGAGGTTTTCCGCATCTTCAGCAATTGATTTAAGAACATCAACAATATCCTTCCTGAAAACAAAAGAAACAACAGTCCCAATGACTACTGCTATCGCTACTCGCACTAGCCGCATGCGAAGGTCTTGCAAATGACCCAATACCGTAAGCTTCTGCTCGTCAACCATGCTACGCTATTACTTTTGGTCCCCTTCCTCTTTTTTTTCGATGTTTTCTATCTCTTTCACAATTTCTTTAGCATCAAAGGCAATATCAGACTTCAGATCAGTAGTCTCTCGATTAACCTCTTCTGTGATATCCCGAGCCATCTCTGAAGTTACCATCCTTAAACGCCGCATTATCTGGCCCAACTTCAAGGCCATTTGTGGTAAGCGTTGAGGCCCAACCACGATTAATGCGATCAAGAGGACGATGAAGATTTCTTGTAAACCTATACCATAAAAATCCATATTTATTTTCTCAGAGGAGCTTACGAAGGTGTGTCGGTGTGACGCTATTACAACAAATTGATAGGAGTGCCAAAGCTGGAGAAGAAATCCCTCTCACACAAAGCACTTGGATCATCTTGTTGCTGTGGATAGCGGGATTAGGGGTCCTTTTCCCCATCTTTATCTTTAGGCTGGTCCAGATCCTTTGGTTCTTCGAGTTCGTCGGCTTTACCCTTGCGGAATTCGCGAATACCCTTCCCTAATGCTCCGCCCACTTGAGGCAGTTTACCAACACCGAATACAATTAGAACTACAACTACGATTATTATCGCTTCAAAGGGCCCAAAACCCTGAAACAAACCATATACCATTTCCCCTCCTATTTGAGGCTACCCCATTGGCTCTCGATTGAGATCGACTTCTTGCCTACTCGGTATTCATTTTAATGATTTATACTAAAGTAATCAACATAGTGTGTTTCCTATTCAGGGCAATCGCATCTTATTGCAAGGTAGGGGCACGATGTATCGTGACCCTACTCATTGTTCATGATGACGGGCAAGATGCCCGTCCTATGAGTCTCTTTCCATTCACCATCGTAGGTCAGGCGTCTCGCCTGACATCTGTGGAAATCTTTTATACCCACATCTAAAATACGATTGCTCTGGTTTCATACTTGATGTGCACCATGCTATAATATTCTAGTCGATCCTATTTCATCTGATGGAGGAAATATCCTGGAAACAACCGAGCTTGCAAGAAAGATAGTAGATGCAGCCTTAAACAGGCATGCTTCAGATATACTGCTATTAGACATACGGGATGGTTGTAGCTTCACTGACTATTTTGTAATCTGCAATGGTGAGAGTGAGCGTCAGCTTCGGGCCATCTCTGACGAGATCGAGGACATGTTGCCAAAAGAAGGCATCTTGTCTCGTCGTCATCAAGGAAACGCAGATTCAGGATGGATAATTCTGGATCTTGGGGACATTGTAGTTCACATCTTTTCACCCGAACAGCGAAAGTTCTATGCGTTAGAAGAGATGTGGGAAAAGGCCTATACGATAGTCAAGATTCTATAATCCAGCGATCGATATCTCGGTCATACGAGACCAGTTCCTGTGATGAGAAGAATAAACTGATTTCTTTTTCAGCATTCTCCAGTGAATCCGAACCGTGTACCAGGTTCCTCCCGATCTCCATTCCGAAGTCACCTCTAATAGTCCCCATCGCCGAGTCGAGAGGGTTTGTTGCCCCCACCGTGTTCCGCACCAATTCCACTGCTTTGGTGCCCTCAAAAACTGCTGCTATTATTGGGGATGAGATAATGTATTCCACAAGATCGTTGAAAAAAGGCTTGCCTTCGTGGATGCCATAATGCTTCTTAGCCATGGTTTCGTCCATGTGAAGCAGTTTCATACCCACGATCTTCAATCCCCGCCTTTCTAGCCTGGAAATCACTTCTCCGGCCAATCCTCTCTGCATGGCATCGGGTTTGACTAATATGAGTGTTCTTTCCATTCTATAAGAACCTAAGCTTTCGCTTTCTTAAGGAGCCTCTCAACTCTTTCCAGTACTACCGGAGGATTGATGGGCTTTTCAATGTAGTCATCAACATCCATAGAAACACCGGTTTCCAACTCGTAACGCCTGCGGCTGGCATCTTCTCTAACAGAGGTCAATACCATTATGGGAATATGAGCATATTTTGCCCATCTCGGATCCTTCAACTTCTGCATTACGGTAAAACCATCCATTTCAGACATAAGCAGATCCAGGATCATCAGATCGGGCTTTTCCGACTTAAGAGCATCCAGCCCTTCTTGCCCATTACTTGCGGTTACTATCTGATATCCTCTGCTCTCCAGCAGAGCAGTCAGCACGGTCCGAATATCAGGATCATCATCAACAACCAGTATTTTCGCGTTCTCAGCCATTTTACCCCCTTTTTATACTATCGGTCTGGGCAGTAGTCCTGCTTTCTCTACTATAACGGGTACAATATCCTCCCAACCCACAGCCATAATATGAATTCCATGTACTCCATCCACATCTTCTAACTGGTCGATTATTTCCAGCATAATCTTGAGACCTTCTTCCTTGGCATCATCGGCGTTTTCCATTCTCTTGACGAGTTCATCAGGTACATATACGCCTGAAACATAATCCCGCATATAGCGAGCCATACCAGCGGATTTCATAGGAATTATTCCGGCGAGAATGTGCGTTTGTTCGTCCAACCCCCTGTCGGTCACCCCCTTCATCCACTTGGCAAACTGCTCAACATCAAATACACCCTGCGTTTGAATGAAGTCGGCTCCGGCGTTTACCTTCTTGGCCAGCCTGGTAACCCTGAATTCAACCGGATCAGAAAAAGCGCTTTCTACTGCACCAATGAAAATAGGCACATCGCCAGCCACTTTGTCGCCGCAAATGAACTGGTTATCGTCCCGCAGCATCTTCATTGTCTGAATCAACTGCATGGAATCTATATCAAATACACCTTTAGCTCCCGGATGATTGCCAAGTATGTGATGATCACCTGAAATGGCGAGGATGTTACCGATTCCGAGAGCAACCGCCCCCAGGATATCACTCTGGATCGCTATCCGGTTACGATCCCGACAGGTCATCTGCATGACAGGGTCCGCCCCCATCTGCTTGAGCAGAACCGCCCCTGCCGTGCTGGACATTCGAACTACAGCGGTCTGATTGTCTGTAACATTGATCGCATCAGAGCAAGACTTGACCACCTCGCATTTTTTCTGTACCGCATTGGCTGAGGCACCTTTCGGTGGTCCAACCTCAGCCGTCACTGCGAAATTGCCGGCTTCCAGTACCTTTTCCAGATTAGTTCCTGCTTTCATAGCGGTCCAACCTTCCCTTGTTAGTTTTTAACCTTTTTTTGACGAGTCGTTTTTTTCTTTTTGACCGGAGCAGAAACGGCCAAAGGGAGAGTAAAGGTAAACTTCGATCCTTTACCTGTTTCAGGACAGGGGCACTCAACATGGACTTTGCCACCATGAGCTTCAACAATTCTCTTGACTATAGCCAAGCCCAATCCGGTCCCGGTACCTTTCTCCACATTACTGGCACGGTAAAAATCTTTGAACACATAAGCTATGTCTTCATCTGGAATACCTATTCCGTCATCCGTTACTGTGCCAAGTATTCTGCCATCCTCCTCTAATAATTTCAAGTCCACCGATCCATTTTCGGGAGTGAACTTCACTGCATTGCTCAAAAGGTTTGAAAGAACCTGCTGCAAACGACTAAATGAACCATAAACCTGAGGTAAATCAGGCTGAATATTCTTTTTTAGTTTGATTTTTTTCTCTTCAGCTAGCCTCTGCGCGTCCTGCAACGGAACATCCAGCACTTCGGTCAATGAAATATTCTCCATTTCTTCAGACATCTGACCCATCTCGATTCGCGAGATATCCAAGAGATCCCCTATCATTTCGAGAAGACCTTCGATTCGTATGCTGCTTCTCTCGATCATCGGCCTTATATTATCCCCAACCTCACCGACGTACCCTCCGAGCATCATGCTGAAATAGCTCTGAATAGCTGCCAGGGGGGATTTCAGGTCATGTGCCACCACCGAAATCGACTTGGTCAGCCTGTCCCTTGCCTCTTCGACCTTTTTCAATTCTGCAATCTTGGAATCAAGGACATCCTGATAATAGCGTTCCATCGTCCGGTACATCTGATCCTTGCTGATGGCAGTGGCGCCCAGATTAGCTACGCTGCTCAAAAAAGCGATATCGGGGACGGAAAACTCGGTGGAATGATCCGCATATGCCCTCAGAATCCCGGCAACCTTCCCTTTCTGCATAAGCGGAAGCGTTATCATCGATACAATGCCTTCCTTCTTTGCCTGCTCCTGATACTGTACCCGTGGATCACTGGCAACATCCTTTACCACTACCGGCGTGCCTTTGAGGGCTTCAGCCATTACCGAGTCAAGTTCGGACAGTCCCTTTTTAACATACGCTTTGCTCAATCCGTAATCAGCCATGCGGACCAGTTTTTTCTGATCCTCCGTGAGCAGCATAATCGAACAACCCTTGACGCCTATCGTCTTCGCTGTATTTTCTACCAGCGCAGCAAGCTCACTCTCCACCGCAACAGCGGAATCAGCCTCGCTGGACAACTGGTATATTGCTTTGTAGTAATCAAGGGGTTTTTTCTTCAAAAGTTTAACTCCGCAGCTATTTTGATGAACCTTCGCTCTCTACAGCCACCCCAGCCATATCTTCCCGATATACCCCACGCGGGATTCCGGAACTGCTCGGACCCCAATCCCGGATAGGCTGGATTTCTTCCAGCGATTCCAGTTTGCCCAGCGCTTTCAACCTGTCATAAACCAGTTGCCAGGCGCAAGGCGTGTCTTTTGAAACCTCACAAATACCGTTCACGGACCCGCCGCAAGGCCCATTGAACAGGGTTTTGGCGCATCGGGCTACCGGGCAAATGCCTCCGGTAATACCAAGCATACAATCTCCGCATCCCCGGCATCGCTCTGCCCAGACGCCTTCCTCTTCGCAGATACCAATGAAGCTGGTATTCAAGGCAGGCAGCACCGGAGTGGGCACCAGCATATCTGAAAGAAGCTGCACGCCAGCTCCACAGGCCATCGACAGAACGACGTCGTACGTTTTAGCCATCTCCACAATCGGCTCGATGTACTCTCGATCGCACTGGCGCTGGATGGTTTCTTCACCGATCTCAACACCCTTCTCCTGAATTCCACTGTCCATCCGCAATTGAGAGGCCAGAACAGCTACTTCTTTCGCCCCCCCTGCCATACACACACTCACGCAAGTACCGCAGCCCAAGATCAATACTTTCTTATAACCATTGAGCATTCCGGTTATTTCATCGAACGGTTTTCTTTCTCCAACAATCATGTTACTTTTTTCCCTTCTTCAAAGGATTAGGGCCAAGCTCCCGGGCCCTTTCGGTCATTTCATTGGCAGCCTGTGCGAACAGCGGTGCATCGGATGCGCCAATATTATACATCTTCAACCGATCCCCTTCTATTCCCACTTCCTCCAACAGTTTCTGGGCGTATTTAACGCGTTTTTTAGCTCTTAGATTTCCTTCCAGGAAATGACAATCGCCTTCCTCTCACCCGCCGACAAAGGCGGCATCAGCTCCATCCTCAAATGCTCTGAGCAAAAGGGGAACATCCACCTTGCCGGTACACATGAGTTTCACTACCCTGATATTCGGAGCATACTCCAACCTCATGGAACCCGCAAGGTCGGCAGCCGAATAGGTGCAATAGTGACAGCAGAAGGCTATGACTTTCGGTTCATAGGTATCCGTCATAAGTTTCTCCTTCGTTGACTCGATCCAAATAGCTTTCAGGTGTCGGGGGTCAGGGGTCAGTTATCCTTCCCCAATGATCTCCGCAAACCATTGAGCATTCGACCGATTTCTGCTGTTTTGTCCAATATATTTTCTGATCGATTCATATCGAGATAGTCTAAGCGCTCAGCTATTCGAATTAATGTTTCTAACTCGGCAAGCGAACCATAGGCAATAGAGATGTGCTGCACAAATTCCTTTTTGTGCTGGCGTGATCTTCCTTCTGCAATATTAGCTGGAACCGATACCGCCGCCCGCTGCAATTGACTAGACAAGCCATAGGTTTCACTTTTTGGAAACCCTTCCGTTGACTGGTAGCAATCCATTACCAAATCCATCGCTTTTTGCCATACTTCCAAGTCTTGATAACTCTGTAAACTCATTCACCTCACCTGACCCCTGACACCTGATCCCTATCAACTACACAACACAGCACTCTTTGCCATTATCTGTTCATCTCTATAGTGTTGTACACTGATAGCATTACACGGGCAAGCGCTGGCGCAGATTCCACAGCCCTGGCAAGCTGCCGGCTCGATTTCTGCTACCCCGTCCTCGTTGATCTTGGGCACGTTGAACGGGCATACCCGCACACAGGTCAGGCAGGCCACACAATCACCTTGGTTCACCACCGAGACAACTCCGCCGGACATCAAATGCGGTTGGGAAAGAATAGTGACTGCCCTTGAAGCTGCGCCCTGTGCCTGGGACAGCGACTCAGAAATGAACTTGGGAGAATGAGCCAGCCCGCACAGATACATGCCTTCATTGACGAAATCCAGTGGACGCAACTTCATGTGAGCTTCCATGTAAAAGCCATCGGCGGTCAGCGGCAGTTTCAGTTTGCTGGAAAACTCCGCAGCGTCTGGCTGCGGACGTATGGCTGTGCTCAATATCAACTTGTCCGCCGGAATAGATACTTCATCGTCAAGCACCGGATCGAAAATCTTCACTTTCAGCTTCCCGTCTGCTTGGCTGACATCGGGTTTCCTTTCCGGTTCATAGCGGATGAAAAGAACGCCCTTTTTACGAGCTTCCTGATAATACAGTTCTTTCATCGCATAGGTTCTCATATCACGGTAAAGGACATAGATGTTTACATCAGGGTTGGCGTCCTTCAATTTAATAGCGTTTTTAATCGCAGCAGTACAGCATACCCGGCTGCAATAGTTGTGCTCCGGTTCTCGCGAGCCGACACATTGAATCATGACCACTGATTTGAGCTCGCCGGCATCGATTCCGTTCGTGGCGATGCGCTCTTCCAGTTCGTGCTGGGTCATAACATTTTCAGACTCACCGTAGAGATATTCCCCTTCAGGCTTATACTCCACTGCTCCGGTGGCCAGTATCACGATGCCATGATCCACCTGCACATCTTCGCCAATGGAAGTGCGGATAGTGCTGTGATAGTTGCCCACATATCCGGAGAACCCCTTAACCTCAGCACCGGTGTAAACCGTAAGCCTGGGCTCATTTTGAACCCGTTCAATTAGCGACTTGAGTAAAACCTGCGGATCGGACTCTTTTTCATTGGTATAATAGATGTGACGCAAATTGCCGCCAAGTTCGCTTTCTCTCTCGACCAGCACTGTCTCAAACCCTTGCGCGGCAAGCCCTAGAGCCGAGTTCATTCCCGCTGCTCCTCCGCCAATCACCAACCCATTCTTGGTTATCGGGGAAGGCGACTCATGCAATGGCTCCAGCATACATACTCGTGAAACCGACATCCGCACCAGGTCCTTGGATTTCGCGGTTGCCTCAGGCATGTGGGTGGCATGGACCCATGAACACTGATCGCGGATATTGGCCATCTCAAAAAGGTACTTATTGAGTCCCGCTTCCCGGCAGGTATCCTGGAAAAGCGGTTCGTGAGTTCGCGGACTGCACGAAGCCACAACAACCCGATTGAGGCCATGTTCCTCGATGATTTTAGCCATCTTGATCTGGGTATCGGTGGAACATGTGTAGATATTTTCTTCGGCATAAACCACATTGGGTAAGGTTTTGGCATATTCGGCCACGCCGGGAACGTCAACCACGCGAGCGATATTCGATCCGCAACGGCAGACAAAGACACCAACGCGGGGCTCTTCATCGGACACATCTCTTTCTGGAGGATATTCCCTCTCGGTCACCAATGTACCTCGGGCTTCCGTGATATCCCTGGAAGCCAGAAACGCAGCACTGCTGGCGTTCATCACCGATTCGGGGATATCCATAGGAGCACTGAAGGCTCCCGAAACATAGATACCGGGACTCGAAGCAATATTGGGTTCAAGCTCGGGTATTTTGCAAAAGCCAAAATCATCCAGCTCTATTGAGAAGGTTTTAGCCAATTCTTTGGTATGTTCCGAAGGTTCCAATCCGATGGAAAGGACGATCATATCGAATTCCTCTGCCGTCTTCCCCTGCCCATCTTCATTCATGTATTCCAGCAACAGATTGCCATTCCCCAGTTCCCTTACCATGGGACTGGGCATGGCCTGTATATATTTCACGCCGAACTTTTCCTGGGCGGATACATAGTATCTTTCAAACCCCTTGCCGAAAGCCCGGATATCCATGTTGAAAATGGTGGGATGGATTCTCGCGTCGTGCTCGCGAGCGATGATGGCCTGTTTGGTGGCATACATGCAGCACACCGACGAACAGTAATCTTTACAGATTTCAGCCTTTCTTGAACCCACACACTGAATCCAGGCGACCTTCTCGGGATGCCTGCCATCGGAGGGACGCATTACCTGGCCCTGGTACGGACCGGAAGCGGAAAGGACGCGCTCAAACTCCAGGCTCGTAACCACATTGGGCATGCGGTTATAGCCATAGTCACCTTCTATGTAATTAGGATCATAGGGTTTAAATCCGGGCGCCAGGATAATCGATCCCACTTCCAGTTCCAGAATCTCATCTTCCTGCTCATAGTTAATGGCTCCGACTTTACAGACGCTTTCGCAAACACCGCATTGGTCGGTGAGGAAATGAATGCATGTATCTTTATCGATCGTGGGCACATTAGGGATTGCCTGCGGGAATGGAACATAAATCGGGTGCCTTGTCCCAAGAACTGTATCGAATTCGGAAGGAATTGGCACCGGAACGTTGCTGGTTATATCTTCGATGGTGATGGCGCCGGTAGGACAGACCGAAGCACAGGCTCCGCAGGTCCGGCACACATTCGACTGCACCTGGAATGGAGTATCTATTTTACGATGGATTCCCCGGCCCACAAAACTGATGGCGCTCACTCCCATTCGTTCAGCGCACATCCGCACACACATGCCGCAAAGAATACAATTCTCATCTTTTATCTTCTTGAGGCGCGGTTTTTCAATGCCAAAATCACGCGCCATGTCTTGTATGAGCGGCACATTGGG
Source organism: Chloroflexota bacterium (assembly GCA_013203045.1). Taxonomy (GTDB): domain Bacteria; phylum Chloroflexota; class Dehalococcoidia; order SZUA-161; family SpSt-899; genus JABMQN01. Next base: position 30,400 of record JABMQN010000109.1, on the reverse strand, counting down.
ACAGCGGGCCAACAGCATTTCCATCACAATCTTGCGGGCTCGAATGACTGGTTCGGAATCGGTGGTTACAATCAGCCCTTCTTCCACTTTGTAAGTGCAAGAAGTGGCCAGTCGGGTTCGCCCGCCACTTGTAATCTCCACTTGGCACAAACGACAACCTCCGAAAGGTGTCAATGCTTCGTGATAACACAGGGTAGGAATCGTAAAGCCGGCGTCACGAGCGGCCTGGAGGACCGTCATGTCCTCAGTGGCCGTGACTGCCTTGCCATTAATTTCCAGATTAACAGTGTTCATAGAATTGCCTCACTTGCCTATTTTTGCCGAACAACAGCTCTGGCCTCAACCGGAAGAGGCAAAGGAATTTCTCCCGACAGCTTCACCACAGCGCCAAATTTATCAGGACACATGTCAAAGCAGGTTTCGCACTTGGTGCACTTTTCCTGATCGATCACATGAATCTGGCCCTTTTCGCCGATAATCGCATCCGAAGGACAATTTCTGAGGCAGATCATACAGGCCTGACATTTTGCCGGATCAATATAATATGAAAACAGCGCTTTGCAAACCCCCGCCGGACAATGTTTTTCTCTAATATGAGCTTCATACTCATCCCTGAAATAGCGCATAGTGGTTAAAACCGGATTGGGAGCAGTTTGCCCTAAAGCGCACATTGAAGCATTTCGGGTCCCTTCTGCCAGGGCTTCCAGCAATTCAAGGTCGCCCTCTTCACCCTTGCCCTCGGTGATATCGGTCAGAACAGCCAGCATCTGGTCGATTCCCTCTCGGCATGATGTGCACTTGCCGCAGGATTCATCAGCCAGGAAATTAAGGAAGTACTTGGCTACATCGACCACACAGGTATCCTCATCCATGACGATCATACCACCGGAACCAACGATTGACCCGAGTTTGGCCAGCTCGTCATAGTCCACAGGGGTATCGAGATATTCTTCAGGAATACAACCACCGGAAGGTCCGCCTGTCTGCACAGCTTTGAATTTCTTTCCGTTTGGAATCCCTCCACCGATTTTGAAAATAATATCGCGAAGGGAAATCCCCATCGGAACTTCAACAAGGCCGGTATTGTTAACTTTTCCGACAAGCGAGAATATCTTTCGCCCTTTACTTCCGTCGGTCCCAACTGCGGAGAACCATTCACCGCCATTGGTGATGATTAGCGGCACATTGGCCCATGTTTCTACATTGTTGATATTGGTGGATTTGCCCCAGAGACCGCTCACAGCAGGGAATGGCGGACGTTGCTTCGGCTGCCCCAACTTTCCTTCCAGAGACGCGATCAATGCCGTTTCCTCTCCACAAACAAAAGCTCCGGCACCCCGGGCAATCTTCACCTTGAAATCGAACCCGGAACCAAGGATATTTTCACCGAGAAGTCCGTATTCCTCAGCTTGCTGGATAGCAATACCGATATTCCTTACCGCCAGAGGATATTCGTTTCGAACGTAAATATAGCCATCGTGAGAACCAGTAGCAAAAGCCCCGATAATCAAACCCTCGAGCACTGAATTAGGATTCCCCTCAAGAACGGCTCTATCCATGAAAGCTCCCGGGTCTCCTTCGTCCGCGTTTACGATCATATATCGAGTATCAGAAGGGACCTTACGGCACATCTCCCATTTCACACCTGTCGGGAACCCGGCCCCACCTCGACCGCGCAGCCCTGATTTTTTCATAGTATCAATGACCTGTTCAGGCCCCATTTCAAAAAGTGCCTTTGCCAGTGCTGAATATCCGCCGATAGCCAGATAATCTTCTATGTTGGTGGGATCGACCTGAGCGTTTCTACTGAGGATAAGTCGCATCTGATGCTTGTAGAACGGGATCTCCGATTCTTTGGTTATCTTCTCGCCTGTAGCAGGGTCAGTATAGACCAACCGATCTATGACCTGTTTCCCGATAATGGTTTGGGTAACTATTTCCGGAACATCGTCCGGCCGCACCTGCAGATAGCAGGTTTCTTCGGGATAAATGGTAACTACCGTGCCGCGCTCGCAAAACCCGGGGCATCCGGTTTCCCGTATAGCCACCTCGGAATCCAGCCCCTCTTTTTTGATTTCATCTTTGAATGCGGCAATAACTTTATCGGCGCCCAGAGCAAGACAGCCGGCCCCGGCGCATATTGATATAAGAGACTTGCTGGAATCTCTTTTTTTCAGTATCGCTTTTCTAGCTTCTTCCAAATCGGAAGCTGATCCAAATCGTGCCATTGTTATTCTCCTCAGACTCCCTACTGATAGGCCTCAAGCAAATCCCCGACCTTTGATACCGCCACCTTGGCGTGGGCCTCTCCATCGACAACTATCACCGGGCCCAGAGCGCAACAACCCAGGCAGTTCACCTTTTCCAGACTGTATTTGAGATCGTCGGTTGTTTCACCATCATTGATGCCCAGTTGGCTTTCCACTTTAGCCATTATTTTCGGTCCGCCACGGACATGACAGGCAGTGCCTAAGCACACGCTAACTAGATGTCGGCCTCGCGGCGTCAGGCTGAACGCCTTGTAAAAAGTGGCTACACTGTATCCCTGGCTTAATGGAATTTCCAGCCTCTGGCATACTTTAGCCAAGGCGTCTTCGGGTAACCAGTTATATTCGGTCTGTACATCCTGCAGGACCTGAATCAGGATGCCCTCATCGCCTTTATATTTATCTATTATCTGGTCGATTTTACTTAGATCATGTTCCATCTCACTCACCCTCGTCAGCCTTAATCATTCTTTATGTAGGCTTTATATTGAACGGGACAGTTGGTATAACAAGTGCCACAACCGGTGCACAGGGAAGAATCGATAAACCTGGCGCGCTTCTTGACAGTGACCTTGAATTTCCCCGGTTCACCTTCGGATTTGATAATATCCGCGTTGGTGATGATCTCGATATTGCGATGCTTGCTCACCTCAATCAGTTTGGGAGAGATCATGCACATGGCACAATCATTGGTAGGGAAGGTCTTATCGAGCTGTGCCATCCTTCCTCCAATAGAAGGTGTTTCTTCCACCAGGTAGACTTTAAAGCCGGAATTGGCCAGGTCCAGCGCTGATTGCATACCGGAGATTCCTCCCCCAACTACCATTACTGCCCCGGTTTTTGGTTTGTTCCGGCCGCTACTTGCACCGGAACTCCCCTGCGCAGCTTGTGTTTTTGCAGGTTTCTTTTTAACAGTTTTCTTTTCTGTTGTTTCGCTCTTTTTCTTTGCCACAGCTTCAGAGCTCCTTATTCGCTTTCAGTTTTTGCCCAGACCTTCAGTATTAAAAACGTTAGCATCATGAATTGAACCCGAAGGATAGTGAGGATTTATCACTTAAGAACTAATGAGTAAATACTCGATTTGCACTAATTATCCAGTTGTGAAAGATTCATGCCATGTATCCCAGGTCGCCATGCTGCACGCACACTAAAATTGTATAACATCGAGGGCGACTTGGCAAGGTTAACACCATACGAAAAGGAAGCTACGGAGCAGCGTTATAAATAGGAAAATCGCTTGAAAACCAGAGGGCTCAGGAATCGGGTCACTGGGGCAGAAGAAGGAAGTATATCTAGTTAGTAATACCATTGCGGGCTTTTAGCAGCTCAGCCCAAAAGTAGTTGTTAGGGGTTCTAAGACGTGAGGCAATAACGCAGGCTATACTTCGCATTACTTCGTAGCCAATATGTTCGTCACTATCCATTAGTTGTATCAATTCTTTACCGTCAATTACCAGTACTTTGCTATCTTTGGTACAGACAGCGGTTCTGCTTGAGGAGTATGGCTCCACTAATGCAGACCATCCAAAAACACTGCCCTTACTCACGGTATCAATTTTTATCTCTCTCGACTTACTTTCCATAACGAGGTCGACTGTCAATCTGAGGCCTACTTGACCCTCAACTAGAACATACAGGTCTTTAGCCGGTTCACCTTCCGTCGAAATGACATCATTGGGTTCGAACACTTCAAAGTGGATTGAAGGTAATGAAGCGATTCTTTTGAGATCATCATCATGCAATCCGACGAAAACTTCGGATCTTTGCAGCACCTCGATAATTTCTTGTTCCAACTTTTCAGTCATGGCAGTGAATAACAAGCTGATACCAGCGAAAAATGGTTGGAGCAAGTATAGTATATTGGGGCGAACTTTTCAACTGTTATCAAGGTTACCTTGCCCCTCTAAATTACTATATGCTAGGATTAGTAAGTTCGGCGCATCCAATGCCACTAACTTTTCCGGTCGAACGGGATGGGTCATGTGAAACGAATACTCGCATTGAAAGAAAAGTGATCAGCGAATTTATTTAGTTTCCCTTGTTCCTAGTAAATATTGGAGGAGACAATGGAGAGCCCTCTTGCAGAGATTCTGAAACCTTTTAGAGATAAAAAAGGGGTGACAATAGCTGTTCTTCAGCGGGTACAGGAAGAACTTGGCTACCTGCCACGAGAAGCAATTGACGAGATTTCAAGGACCTTAAGAATCTCGGCTTCTGAAATCTATGGAGTAATCACCTTTTATGCTCAATTCCGGACTGTCCCAAGGGGGCGACATGTTGTTCGGGTCTGCCGTGGTACAGCCTGCCATGTACGCGGTGGTGGCGCGGTTCTTGATCAGGTGAAACGGGAGCTTGGAATCGATGAAAACGAAAGCACCGAGGACATGGAATATACCCTGGAGACGGTTGCCTGTATCGGCGCCTGTGCGCTGGCCCCCGCGATGGTCATTGATGAGGACACGTTCGGTCAGGTGACCCCCGGAAAAGCTTCCGACATATTTATGGCAAGAAGGGGAGAAAACTAAAATGACCCATCACGAAGGCAATGGAAACAAGCGTGCTATTCTGGTTTGTGAAGGAACGGGTTGTGTATCTTCACGTTCGATTTTCATAAGAGAGGAATTGCAAAAGGAGCTGATATCTCAGGGTTTGGCTGAGAGCGTTGAAGTCAAACCAACCGGCTGTCACGGCTTTTGCGAAAAAGGGCCGATTGTCATAATTGAACCGGATGGTATTTTCTATTGTAATGTCAAGGAAAAAGATGCTGCCGAAATCGTCGAATCACACCTTAAAAATGGAACTCCGGTTGAACGTCTGTTTTATAAGGACCCGGCAACTAAGACACCGATTTCCAGATATGAAGATATTGCTTTCTACAAAAAACAACAGCGGGTGGTTTTGCGCAATTGCGGCCACATCAATCCTGAGAATATCGATGATTATATCGATGCCGGTGGGTATGAGGGCCTGAATAAGGTCCTTTCCGGGATGAGCCCCGAGCAGGTAATTGACGAAGTTACTATGTCCAAATTGCGTGGCAGAGGAGGAGCCGGTTTCCCCACTGGTCGAAAGTGGGCTGGGGCTCTCAAATCCGAAAGAACTCCCAAATATGTGGTATGCAACGCGGACGAGGGCGACCCGGGCGCATTCATGGATCGCAGTACGCTGGAAGCCGATCCTCATGCAGTAATGGAAGGTATGGTCATTTGCGGCTATGCCATCGGCAGTAATCAGGGATATATTTACGTGCGTGCAGAATATCCGCTGGCTATCAAAAGGTTGAAAATCGCTATTGAGCAGGCAAAGGAGCGAGGCTTCCTCGGTGAAAACATTTTGGGGAGCGGATTCACTTTTAACCTCGAGATTGCTCAGGGTGCCGGTGCGTTCGTTTGTGGCGAAGCAAGTGCCTTGATGTACTCTATCGAAGGTAAGCGTGGCATGCCCAGGGTGAAACCTCCTCGATCGGTTGAATCCGGCTTGTACACCATGCCAACAGTCCTCAATAACGTGAAATCGTTCGCCACAGTGCCTGTAATTATCTCCAGGGGAAGCGACTGGTTTGCCGGAATCGGTTCGCCCGAAAGCCCGGGAACTGCTGTCTTCGCGCTTACCGGTAAGGTGGTCAACAGCGGATTGGTTGAAGTGCCAATGGGCGCTACTCTGAGGGAGATCATTTTCGATATCGGTGGCGGTGTTATGGGTGGCCGCGAGTTCAAAGCGGTCCAGACCGGCGGCCCCTCCGGCGGATGTTTGCCGTCACATCAACTGGACCTTCCGGTTGATTTTGACTCTCTGGGTTCAGCTGGCTCTATTATGGGCTCTGGCGGCATGGTAGTGATGGATCAGAGAACCTGCATGGTCGACGTGGCCCGTTTCTTTTTGAGCTTCACTCAGGAGGAATCCTGCGGCAAATGCAATCCCTGCCGCATTGGAACTGAACTTGTGCTGGAAATCCTCGAACGCATTTGCGAAGGAAAAGGTAAACCCGGTGATATAGAATTACTCGAGGAATGGAGTCAAACAATAATTAAAGGCTCTCTTTGCGGTCTGGGCAAATCAGCGCCGAACCCTGTCCTTTCTACCATCCGCTATTTCAGAGATGAATATGAAGCCCATATCAATGAAAAGAGATGCCCTGGCGGGATTTGCAAGGAACTGATAAGTTTCTCTATCGACGAAGAAAAGTGCAAAGGCTGTGGCCTGTGTGTCAAGAACTGCCCTACGGAAGCTGTAATTCTGATTGAGAAGAAACAGCCCGTGAAGCTTGATCAGGAAAAATGCATAAAATGCGGAACTTGTTACGATGCCTGTAAATTTGATGCCGTAATAGTGACATAATCACTTCACCAGTGCAGGGCATCATTGGGGCCTTTGAGTAATCAGAAGTCCTCTTTTAGAAATGAAAAATCCCCCAATCTCAAGTGTAAGATTGGGGGATTGTGGTGTTAACGGTGTCTAAATCAACCTATCCCGGAACAGCGGCTTTTGTTATCTTCTCGATAAATTTTTCTCTCGGTTCAGCAGGAACCTTGAGAGTTTCGCCTATGCTGCATACCTGTTTGGGATCAAATCCCATACAGAGGGCCAGCAACTGGTTATAGTCCAGCACCGGGATAGTTTCCCAGCCCTCTCCAAAATCAGTTTGAATATTGTTCATGAACATCAGACAGGTAATGCAGGAGACCACAATCGCCTCCGCATTGGTTTCGGCTTTGATAGCATCGAATTTTTTCTTGGCAAACGCAGTCGCTTCTTTCTTGCTGCGTGCAGCAAATCCGCCTGCGCCCCCACAGCACTGGTACTCCCGGCTGAACCTGGGAACCTTTGCTCCCATCGCTTCCACCAACTCTCCAAGCTTGTGCGGATTTCTCGGGTCATCAAACCCCATGACATCACTCGGGAACAAGGTGTGGCAGGGATATTGCACCACGATTTCTATGCCGTCCAACCGGTGTTTAATAGATTGGGCGATTTTCTCAGTGCCAACCTCGTGGTAAAGAACATCGATCATATGTCTGACCTGGGAGGTGCCGGAGAATTTTTTATTATCTATCGCCAGCAACTCATTAGTCTTCTTTGCCTTTTCTTCATCGTGTCGAAGGTTATGCGCAGCATGCCGCAGAACGCTATAGCAGGAACCGCACTCAACCAGCACATCCACTCCCCTTTCCTCAGCAATAGCTAGATTCCTTCCACTGACAGCAAGGCTGGCTATTTCATCCGAAGCAGGGAAGGTACCATAACCAGGACAGCAGGCATAGCCTTCCATTTCAACCAGTTCTACGCCCAGTTCCGGCATAGTCAAACGCATCGCTCGCTCTAAATCCGGCCTGATTGCCGGTGCATTGCATCCTAAAAATAAACCGTATTTCATGACTTACTCCTCCTCGTCAGGGAACATATAGGGGGCTGACTTGACGATCGCTGTTTCTTTGAGCATCTTGCGGAAATTTGCCATCGACTCGTGATCTGTTACCACTGAAGGAGGGGATTCATCCAGTCCTAACGATTTCCTTAGCTCACCCTGTTTATGTACCGACTGGGTATGTCCGATCTCCCACAATTCTGGCAGGGATGGTGGAATGTAAGTTTCGTCTTCCCTGCACTGCCACCTTCGAATAGCCAGGCCCACCTCAAATGGCTTAACACCCTGAGGGCACATTTCCATACATTGGTTACATGAAACACAGGCCCATGGAGTCTCATCGTCAAGAAGCTCATCTTCAAGCCCGAACAAAACCATCCGTACCAACCTTCTTATGAGAAGAGGAGGATTGCCTTCAGCGGCCGGGCAACCTGAAATGCAAGTCCCGCAATTGTAGCACTTGCGGATATCTCCCATATCCTCTGTAACTATGTCTTTCCATAAGCCAGTGTTCGCTTCCGCCAGATCAATCATACTAACACTCCTGTGGCATATAGTCCAAATTGCCGCAAAAAACCTGTCCCTTAAGTGAAAAACGGGACAGGCTTTGCTGATCGTAAACTCGATTTCGCTTACGATTTAAAGTATAAAATCTTTGATATTAGATGTCAACTTGCGCTTGCGCTTGCAGCGGATTATGAATTGAGAATCTAGACATGATGTGATAAAATCAGAGGCAAACAGGGCGGGGTTTTGTTGACCATCGGTCCCTTATCATCTATTTAGTCAAACTTTCAAATATTGGGACCGTGGATGGGTGAGGTAATGCGAGCCGGAACCAAACATTGTCTGACAGGATAACATGATATACTGGATGCTCTTATCTCGTTGATCTTGTTTATCCCGTCCCAAATATGCTTCCGTGACATTTGTGATAATTCTTTTACCATTTTGCGTAGAAATTTGCTCTTTACAGACTAATGGAGACCTGAAAGGAACGACCAAAAAAATATGGTTGCATCGTTACCCGAATCCATAGTTCCGGATTCCTCCTTCCGCAAACAGGTTGAGCGGTTAAGCGGGCGGAGAGTTTCCGCTTGCTTTCAGTGCGAAAAATGCACGAATGGCTGCCCGCTTACGTTTGCAATGGATATTCCCCCCCACAAGCTGATACGATTAGCTCACCTTGGCCTTAAAGACACAGTACTCAATAGTGATACCATCTGGGTCTGTGCCTCCTGCGAAACCTGTACTACTCGTTGTCCTAACGGCATTGACATTGCCCACATCATGGATATCCTCAGGCAAGTATCTCAACGTGAAGGTATCCGCGCTTCGAAAAAAGATGTCCCTGTCTTCCACTCTACATTCATTGCCTCCATGAAACGATGGGGCAGGGTGCATGAGATGGAGATGGCTGCTATGTATACGCTTAAAAGTGCGGGACTGAAAGGACTTATGGCGCAAAGCAAACTGGGACTGGAGATGTTTAAAAAAGGAAAAATCAAACTCCTGCCTTATCGCCTTCGACCAAACAGCCAGGTTAGAAACATCTTCAAAAACGCCGGGAGAAAGGGTTAGAGAATGGACGTTTCCTATTATCCGGGGTGTTCCCTCAGTGGTACCGCCAGGGATTATGGAGAGTCGGTTGAAGCGGTGTCTGGCACGTTAGGGGTGGCATTAAAAGAACTGCCCGATTGGAATTGTTGCGGATCATCATCGGCGCATGTTACCAACGATGAATTGTCCGTAGCTCTGGCGGCAAGAAACCTGGAGATTGCCGATAAGATAGGAAAAGACGTGGCCGTTCCCTGCGCCATGTGTTATTCAAGGTTGAAGGTGGCGGAGAAAGCACTGCTGGCAGGGAGAGAAATAGAAGGGATATCACACAAATACGAAGGAAGTATCCACGTCAAACATCTCGTCGATTTCTTCTGGGAGAATGTTGGCGAACAAGCGATACTCGAGAAAGTTAAGAAACCACTGGAAGGTTTGAATCCGGTTTGTTATTACGGTTGCCTGATAACCCGGCCCCCTGAGATCACCGATGCCGTAAATCCCGAGGACCCTCAATCCATGGATAATATACTCAAGACCCTGGGCGCCAATGTGAAGAACTGGTCGTATAAAACCGATTGTTGCGGCGGGAGCTTGATTCTCACTCTTCCTGAAATCGCCCATAAACTTATTCAAAAGCTTCTCGATATGTCTCAAGAGGCAGGAGCGGATTGCATTGTTGCCGCATGCCCGATGTGCCACAGCAATCTGGATGGCTGGCAGAAGGAGATTTCTCAAGAAACCGGCAGGAAATATGATATTCCAATTTTCTATTTTACCGAACTGATGGGGCTGGCTTTCGGCGATGCTTCCGTTAAGAAGTGGCTTCATCGGCATGGGACTGATCCCATACCATTCCTCCATGAAAAGGAGTTGCTCTAAAAATGAGTGGTTTCGGTGAAAAATCAACCGGCAGTAAGACCGGGGCAGTGATGATCGTCGGAGGAGGCATCTCCGGCATGCAGTCGGCGCTGGACTTAGCCAATTCCGGGTTCAAGGTTTACCTTGTTGAAGAAAGCCCTTCAATCGGTGGGAGAATGGCCCAGTTGGATAAGACCTTTCCCACTAACGATTGCTCCATGTGTATGATTTCCCCCAAGCTGATCGAGGTGGGCAAACATCTCAATATTGAAATTTTGACCCAATCGCAGGTCGAAAGCGTAGAAGGCGTAGACGGCAACTTCAAGGTCAAGGTATTCAAAAAAGCCAGCTACATTGATGTGGAGAAATGCACCGGATGCGGATCATGCGCCCAGACCGATGATTTGAGTGTTGATCTATTGCACATGGTTGATGGCCGGCAGTGGGTTGACCGTATCAGGATTGATGAGTCCAAGTGTATCCAATGCGGCGAATGTGCGGTGGCCTGTGTGATCGAAAACTCCGAAAGGCAGGGGATAACCACCGTGGCAAAAGAGGCCCAGAAGTTGCTGGAAGAACTGCCGGAGCAGAAATCGGAAAAAGAAACGGTAATGCACGAGATAGCCCGTATGAATGCCGAAGAGCGAGCCGAATACTGGAAGAATCAGTTTTCCAAGTGCATCAAGTGTTATGGCTGCCGGGAAGTTTGTCCGATCTGCCTCTGCGAATATTGCGAACTCGAAGACGCGGACTGGATAACTCCGGGACAGATTCCCGCCGAGTTCCCGCTCTTCCACCTGATTCGAGCCTATCATATAGGCGTCAATTGCATCGGATGCAATGCTTGTGAGGAGACATGTCCCATGGGTATTCCTCTGGGCGCGCTGATGGATGTGGCCCGCACGGATGGCGAGAAGATATTCGATTACGTCCCCGGCCTGGATGACGATAGCAAAAGCAGACTTATCGACAGCGTAAAGAAGAATCCCATCATGGAACGGAAGGTAAGGATATGAACAATAGTATTGTTTTGACTACCTGTCCTTATTGTGGTACGGGATGTACTTTTTATCTGGAAGTGATGGATGGCGAATTGACTGGCCTGATACCATGCCCGACCGATCCAATCAGCGAGGGGCAGCTTTGCATCAAGGGCAGAAATGCGCATGTATTCGTCACTAACGGAGACCGTCTGACAAAGCCTCTAATTAAGGAAGAGGGAGAGTTTAAGGAGGCCAGTTGGGATAAGGCGCTGGCGCTGGTTGCCGAGAAGCTGGCCGGCGTCAAGAAGAACGAAAGCCCCGATGCTATCGGGTTTGTTTCCTCTGCTAGGTGCACCAACGAAGATAACTATGTCTTTATGAAGCTGGCAAGGGCGGTGTTTGGCACTAATAATGTGGATCATTGCGCCCGTCTCTGACATGCTCCCACGGTGGCCGGTCTGGCCGCCACATTCGGAAGCGGCTCGATGACCAACTCAATCGCCGAGTTTGAAAATGCAGACTGCATTTTAGTTATCGGCTCCAACACCATGGAGCAACATCCCCTCATTGCCAAACGGATGCTTAAAGCCAAAGAAAAGGGCGCCAAACTGATCGTTGCGGATCCTCGCAGAATTCCAATGATGGCCTTTGCCGATGTAGCCCTTCAGTTGAAACCGGGCACCGATATCGCGCTGCTCAATGGATTGATGAATGTCATCATCGGCGATGGGCTGGTAGATAATGGTTTCATTGCAGAGCGCACCGAGGGGTTCGATCAAGTAAAGGCCAAAGTAGCTGAATACACACCAGAGAAAGCGGCGGGCATCTGCGGTGTGTCTGCCGATGATATCAAAGCAGCGGCACAACTCTACGGCAAAGCGGAAAAGGGCAGCATTGCTTATTGTATGGGTGTCACTCAGCATGTGAAGGGGATGGATACTGTCAAGTCGGTGGCGAACCTGGCCATGATCACCGGGAATGTGGGCAGGGAATCGACCGGCGTCAATCCCTTGAGAGGCCAGTGCAATGTGCAGGGTGCCTCTGATATAGGTGCTTTGCCTGATGTTTTCACTGGTTATCAGAAAGTGTCAGATGATGCTGCCAGACAAAAGTTTGAACAAGCATGGGGTTGCAGCTTGAATAGTAGCCCAGGACTGACTCTCACCGAGATGTTCGATGCCGTTGAAGATGGCAAAATTACGGCGATGTACGTGATGGGCGAGAACCCGGCGATCAGCGAGCCCAATATAGGGCATGCACAAAAAGCTTTGGGAAATCTTGAGTTCCTGGTAGTACAGGATATTTTCATGACTGAAACTGCGCAGTTTGCCGATGTGGTTTTGCCAGCTGCTTCTTTCGCGGAAAAAGAAGGAACCTTCACTTCAACCGAAAGACGAGTTTCACGTGTCCGCAAGGCAATTGATCCTATAGGAGAAAGCAAGGCTGACTGGCAAATTATCAGCGATCTGGCCAAACAGATGGGCAGCAGCCAGTTAAATTATGGCTCGGCGGCTGAGATTATGGATGAGATATCAAACCTTACCCCTAGCTATGGCGGCATCTCTTATGAGCGGCTTGACAGCGGCGAACAACTGGCATGGCCCTGCCCGGATAAAGACCATCCCGGAACACCAATTCTCCATATAGGGCAGTTCACCAAAGGCAAAGGTCAGTTCTTTGCTATCGATTATGCGCCATCGCCGGAATTGCCGGATAGCGAGTATCCACTAATTCTGACCACTGGGCGGGTGATGTTCCAGTATCACACCGGTACGATGACACGCAGGGTTCCTGCGCTGGAAAGGGAAGCCTCCAGCGCTCAACTGGAGATCAATCCTGCGGATGCCGATAAGCTGGGGATTAAGCAGGGCGATAAAGTGATTGTGAAATCAAGGCGGGGTGAGATCGAGACAAAGGCGCTGGTTGCCGATAAGACTACTCCCGGCGTTGTATTCCTGCCATTCCATTTTGCAGAGGCGGCGGCAAATGTGCTCACTCTCGATAAATTCGATCCAGACTGTAAAATACCGGAATTCAAGGTTTGCGCTGTGAGCGTTAGAGGCAAAGGATAAAGCGATGGTAGCAGGCTTGGTTAGAGACGTAACACTCATCAGGGAAGAGGTGTCCAGTGCACTGCGTGCAGGCTGTGATGGGGTTATCGGTCTCAGGGATATGTGGGGCAACGTGGGGCCATATCTCTTCACCAGAGAAGATGAACTGGAAAACCTGGCAATTGAACCCAAGTTACCATTGACTGGTTTCATTCGGCGAATTCTGGCCAAATACCCTGGTAAGCGGATAGCTGCCGTGGTGCGGGGTTGCGATGTTCGCGCATTGTATGAATTTGAAAAACGGGGACTTCTCAAGCGTAGCGATGTGCTGACGATAGGCATCAGTTGCAGCTACGAACAGGCCGAAATATGCAATTGTGATAAGCCAATCTACGATGTGGCCGATTGCAGCGGATGCTGGAAATGTCTGGAAGCGTGTCCCGAAAACGCCATCGAACGAATTAATACATGCCCGATCGTGATTCCCAAGGAGTTCGATGAAAGACTTGCAACGCGCAAGGCAACCCACATCCCGTTCCCGCAAGCAATCCCGCTTAAATACACGCGTGACCCGCAGCACTGTATTCGCATTCTGGGCGAGATGGAATGTAAGGGATGTTTCAATGTTTGCCAGGCCGAGGCAATTAAACTGGAGGATGAGGACACAGTAGAGACGATAGAAGTGGGTTCGATTATCGTAGCCCCGGGATTTCAGCCATTTGACCCCACGATACTCAAGGGTGAGTATGGTTACGGGCGAATGCCAAACGTCGTCACCAGTCTCCAGTTTGAGCGCATTTTATCAGCTTCGGGGCCGTTTCAGGGCCAGGTGATGCGGCCATCTGATGCCAGGCACCCGAGGAAAATCGCCTGGATTCAGTGCGTCGGTTCGAGGGATGAAACTTGCGACCGCGAATATTGCAGCTCCGTTTGTTGTATGTATGCGACCAAACAGGCGATAATCGCCAGAGAGCACGATTCCAGTATTCAGCCGACTATTTTTTACAACGATATCAGGGCTTTCGGTAAGGGTTTCGAGCGTTATTATGAATCGGCGCGGGACAAGTTTGGAGTAAGCTATGTTCGTGGTATACCTTCAACGGTTAAAGAATTGCAGCAAAGTAATAATTTACTGATTGAGTATCAGGGAGATGATGGGAACAAGGTCCAGGGAGAATTCGATATGGTGATTCTCTCAGTTGGGCTGGAACCTTCTGAAAGTGCCGGGCAACTTGCTCAAACACTTTCCATCGATACCGACCGGTTCGGATTCTGCCGGACGGATGAACTTTCTCCCAATCTTACTTCACACCAGGGGATTTACGTATCCGGAGCTTTTGATGCTCCTATGGATATTCCCGAATCAGTGATGAATGCCAGCAGCGCCGCCTTTCTGGCATCTCAGGGAATTGCCCAGGCTCGCGGCTCGCTGGTTACCGAGAAGGAACTTCCCCCCGAAACTGATGTCAGTGGGCAGGAGCCTCGTATAGGTGTATTTGTCTGTCGTTGCGGAACCAATATTGCCAGGGTGGTTGACGTTCCGGCTGTGGTCGAATACTCCGGTTCCCTCCCCGGTGTCGTCTATGCCCAGGAATTTCTTTATACCTGTTCCACCGATTCCACCGCCAAAATAATGGAGATCATCAAAGAGCACGAACTCAATCGGGTGGTGGTGGCATCCTGCAGCCCCCGCACTCATGAACCGCTTTTTCAGGATACCTGTATGGAAGCAGGCTTGAACAAATTCCTGTTCGAGATGGCCAATATCCGCGATCAGTGTTCCTGGGTTCACGCCAGTTACCCGGATGAGGCAACAGAAAAGTCCAAAGACCTGGTGAGGATGGCGGTTGCCCGGTCTGCTACGCTTGAGCCTCTACATCAATCAACATCTCCCCTGACCCGGAAAGGGCTGGTGATTGGCGGAGGAGTGACCGGGATGACGGCTGCCCTCGGCCTGGCTGCCCAGGGTTTTGAATCGGTGCTTGTTGAAAAAGAGGATGAACTGGGTGGCAATGCGCGGCATCTCTACTATACTCTTGAGGGATCCGATCCGCAGGCACTGGTAGCCTCGCTTCAGCAGCAGATAGAGGCGGAGCCCAAAATCACAGTGCATACCGGTGCCAGTGTAAAGGATTTCTCCGGATACGTCGGCAACTACAAAACAAGAATCAGCACCGCTGCCAAAGAAATAGTCGAATTTGATCATGGCATCGTGATTCTGGCGACCGGGGCAACCGAGTACAAGCCTCAAGGCGAATACCTTTACGGTCAATCTGAGAAGGTGCTAACCCAGAAGGAACTGGAGGGGCGCATCGCTAAGGGAGAACTGAATGCTTCTCAGACGGGCTCAGTGGTAATGATTCAGTGTGTCGGTTCTCGCGAGCCGGGGCATGAATATTGCAGCCGGGTTTGCTGTAGCCATGCCGTGAAGAATGCCTTAAAGCTCAAAGAACTCAACCCTGATATGGATATTTATGTTCTCTATCGTGATATGCGAACCTATGCCATGAAGGAACTGAAATATCGAGAGGCCAGAGACCTTGGCGTGACCTTTGTTCGTTATGATGCAGAGAGGAAGCCAGAGGTTATTGAGGAATCCGGGAAGCTTAAGGTGAAGGTGTTTGATGCTGTTCTGGGAATAGATCTGCTTATCGACGCCAATCATGTTATTTTGAGTGCGGGCATACGTCCTCAGCCGGATGCCATACAGTTTGCCAGCAAACTTAAACTGCCGCTCACCGCTGATGGATTCTACATGGAAGCGCACCTCAAACTTCGCCCACTCGATTTCGTTAATGAGGGAATGTACCTTAGCGGGCTGGCCCATGCTCCTAAGTTCATTTCGGAATCGATTGCCCAGGCACAGGGGGCTGCATCGCGGGCAATGACCATTCTTTCACAATCGCATTTGATGACAGGCGGTGTTATATCGGTTGTAGATGAAGATAAATGCGTGGCATGCCTGACCTGCGTGCGTGCCTGCCCATTTGGGGTTCCCAAGTTTGGTGACCGGAATGCAGTGGTGATTGAGGCAGCGGCCTGCCAGGGTTGCGGAATCTGTGCGAGTGTCTGCCCGCGCAAAGCGATATCTTTGCAGCACTATAAAGATGAACAGGTGCTGGCAAAAACATCTGCACTATGTACCAGTTAAAGAATGGTGTTGATACTTGCTGGCTATATCAACGGTTTGTAATTGGAACCTCGATCTCCCCAAGCGCCATGCGGGCGATATCTCCCAAGAAAACAAGAAGCATATCGTGCGCAGCAGCAACCTCTGAAAGATTGTTTGAGCACATGGGACAAAGGCACACCATGGCTTAAGCCCCGTTGTTTTTGGCATCCAATACATGCTTTTCTGGGCAGGTTCGGGGTCACCGTTTCCCAACAGTAACTGGATACTGGCACAGCACAGGGCATTTTCGCGGTCGTGAGTTCGCTCAACTCTGCGTGCTCCCGCCAGTTCAAACAATTCATCCACAAAATGCTCTTTCTCCGGTGTATATCGCGAAGCACAAGCACGCTGATAGGCAATGTCAATATCCAGTGATTTATCCGTTTCTTGTTGGCTCGAAGGTACTCTGCTAGGTATTCTGAAAGATGAACCGGGCGGAAGGGACTTCTATTCCGAGTTCCGGGGCCAGGGCAGCCAGTGTGTTATAGCAGTCGTCGTGAAAACATATGACCTCTTTGGCGCCGGTATTGGCCAGGCGCTCTACCAGTTCTGATATGTGTTTTTGATGAATGCTCGGAGCACCCCAATTGCTGAACAACATCCAGCAATTGTAGGGTTTCCCATCGACTCGTGGCAGGTCGTACAGTTCTCCTTGAAGCAAATGGTCATGTGTTTTACTGAAAGCACATGTGGTCATTACCCGATCTGCTTGCGGATAGTCCTTCAGTTCGTGCGAGAAGACGTATTTGGATTCCTCCTCAGCGACGACTTTATCGGTTAGAAAAGTATGGTACTTTTTTTGCAGACTTGCTATAAGGTCGAACGGGTTGGCGTTTGTATGGCTGGACTTAGACGGGCTGCCGGGCCTGAGATAAAAATCAATGATATCTCCGATTATCTGGTTCAAGCCTATTGTGGCCAAGGTATTGAAGGATCGCGCAAAGAAGAGCCCGTATCAGTTTAAACTAGAACCCAGGGAGTGCTGCATGCCGTTGCTGAAGGATATCGTATTCAGCGGCAAACTCAGTCTTGACCCCAATGAACTACCCCGCCGCTTGCGGCGGGGTAGTTCATTTTCCACTTCCTCGGCAGTTGTGAATTTTGTGCCTCAGACTTTGCGCCAATCGATGCAATGCTTTACACTATACTAAATACTAAGCATTATGTTAGGGGGATCCACTGCATGCAAAACGGAAGAATAGCGGTTCCATCGGAAGGAGCCGGAGGACTTGAAGGACTGAGATCAGGCCATTTCGGGCATTGCCCTGTTTTTACACTGGTTGATGTGGAAGATGGGGCTATTAGCAATGTGACTGTTGTGCCTAATCAGGAGCACGTGCAGGGCGGCTGAATGGTGCCCGTAAATAACCTGGCAGGTTTGAAAGTTAGTGCTCTTGTTGTTAGTGGAATAGGAATGCGTCCGCTAATGGGATTCAATCAGGTTGGAATCGATGTATACTATGATTCCCAGCGTCCCGAGATAGGCCCTGTGATAGATGCCATTTTAGCCGGCAATCTTTCGATCATAACCGCGGATCAGACCTGTGGTGGGGGGGAAGACGATTGCCATAACCATTAATAGTTCCCCGCTTAGGAATTGAAACCGACAATATCCTATTTGTTGAACATGTTGAACAGGGAGACGAGAAATCTCTGAATAGCGGGAATGACGAGAATCCAGGAGCCCCCTCTGCTTAACCCCCTCGATTTAAAGGATGAAGAGGATTGTTCATTGCTTCTCCAAAGACCTACTGGACTCTGCCATACTCCATATTCAGAATAGAAAAAGAAGAGACTTCAGTTGTTTACTGAAGTCTCTTCTTTTTAGTAGACCATCTCAGTAATTTTAGCTGCACTTAACTAGAGATACCGACTCTCTTACAAGATATTCAGATCTTTTTCCCAGACACACTACGTTGGTGTGACCTAGCTTAAGGACAGGAGCAGATTTCCTGCTGTTGCAGCTTCAATCCTTGTCAGTGGAGGCCCTCTGATTGTTTCCTGAGAGACTTCATTTCCTTTAAGCCTTCCTTATAAACGCATGTACCAGCGTCGGTCATTTCACACATATCTGAATAACCAGAATATTGACATAGCGTACAATCGTTCCTGAGAGATTTCATTTCCTTTAAGCCTTCATGATAAACGCATGTACCAGCTTGGGTCAATTGACACATATCTGAATAACCAGAAAAGTGACATAGCGTACACTCAGGGTGGAGCTTAGTGAAGACTATATTCCTTACCTTCTTTACTTCCTCTATTAAGGGTTGCTCAATTACGGGTTCCTCAATTACGGGAGCAATAGGCCTTATCTCCACCTGAACGCTTCCAAGCGTCTCTGCAATCAATTGTTCCAGTGCATTTGGATCGACAGGTTTAACTAGATAATCGAGAGCGCCACTTTTCATCGCCTCTACCGCTGTCTCTACCGTGGGGTAGGCGGTCATGATGACCCCTTTAAGCTGTGGATTTCGTGCCCTCGCCTCCTTTAGCACATTTAGCCCGCTCTTTCCCGGCAACTTCATATCGAGAACCACAATACCATAGTCAACCTCACCGATCTTTGCCAGAGCCTCTTCCCCACGTTCTGCTGTTTCAACATCGTACCCCCCATCCTTAAGCCAGTCTCTCATGGAATCCCTCATGATAGCCTCATCCTCTACGATCAATACCGGTTTCATTTTATTTACCTCCTTTTTTATTTTTCAATAGTCGGCACAGTTTGCTTCATTACTTGAAATACTTGTGCTCACCCTTAGGTATATGCAATTATTTGGCCAACTTTATTTCCTTTTGTTGCAATCATTTTCAATTGTATGTACCACAGATACGAGAAAAGGCTATCCCGATAATTCCGGATAGCCTTTTATTTTCTTCACCAAAGAGGGATAATGATTTACGCCGCTTTATAATATGTAAAAATATTAGCCAGCTATGTCTATATTTTTTACATCAAGTTCATATTCTTTCACTTTGTTGTAGAGTGTCATTCTGGTAATCCCCAAGACTCTAGCTGTTTTACTGTAATTTCCTTTGGTTTCATGAAGGACATCCAGGATATGGTTTTTCTCCATCTCTTTAAGGCTTTTCCCTATTGCAACTGAATGCGACAAGGAGCTGCCTTGTTCAGGCAGGTCGGTAACCTCGATCAAAGAATCCCTGGCAAGGATGACAGCCCGTTCAATACAGTTTTTCAATTCACGAATATTTCCCGGCCAGTCATAACGCAATAAAAATTCCATTACTTCGGGAGAAAACCCGGTAACCTCTTTCTTATTCTCCAGGGCAGACTTTTTCAGAAAATGTTCCGCCAGGAGCTGAACATCCCCCCCCCTGTCTTTCAATGGAGGTAATTCGATGTTAACTACGTTGAGTCGATAGTAAAGGTCTTCCCGGAATTCGCCGCTTGCTATAGCCTTTTTCAAGTCCTTATTGGTTGCTGAGATAATCCTCACATCTACCTTAATCTCCGTATTACCACCAACCCTGGTAAATGCTTTTTCTTCCAATACTCGCAATAAATGAGCTTGAATGTTGGCGCTTATCTCACCAATCTCATCTAAGAAAAATGTCCCCTGATCGGCGAGCTCAAATCTTCCCTTTTTCTGAACGTAAGCTCCAGTGAAGGAACCCTTCTCATGGCCAAACAACTCACTCTCCAAGAGTGTTTCCGGTAAGGCAGCGCAATTCACCGCGATAAATGGTTTATCATGACATGTGCTCTGAGAGTGGATGGCACGAGCCACCAGCTCTTTGCCAGTACCACTTTGACCAGTTATCAATACCGTGGCGGTGCTTTTTGCCACGATTTTGATAACCTCAATGATCCGCTGCATCTCAGGGCTTTTAGCGATGATATTCTCAAATCGGTAGCTGTCCTCTAATTTTTGTCGCAGGGAACGGTTCTCCTCAATTAACCCTTTAAGATCGACTAATCTCTCGAGTACTGATTCCACTCTCTCGGGAGAGATGGGCTTCTCGATATAGTCATAAGCTCCTTCTTTCATAGCAGTAATGGCTGTGGGGATGCTCGCATAGGCGGTGACGATGATCACCTGGATGTTGGGCAGGATGTCCTTAGCTTTCTTCATCAGCTCTATCCCGTCCATACCCGGCATAACCAGATCGGTGATGAGAATTTCTACCCTCTCTTTTTCCATGATCTCCAGAGCTTGTAAGCCATTTTCTGCAGTGAGCACCGGGTAGCTAGAATCCATCAACCAATCCTGAAGCGATTCACGGACGACAGTCTCATCATCTACTATAAGGATTTTAACTCCCTTCTTCATCTTGAACTCCCAAATAAATAGTGAAGATAGTTCCCTTCCCCACCTCACTTTCAACTTCAATCCTTCCCTTGTGCCTTTGAATGATCCCGTGGATTACAGCTAATCCTAAACCTACGCCTTGCCCCTTCTCTTTGGTGGTGAAGAAGGGGGTAAAGAGTTTATGCATATTCTCTTCGGAAATACCGCAGCCGGTATCAGCAACATCAATCCTGATCTGATCATCTTCTAGCGAAGTGCGAAGGGTTAGCTTGCCCCCATCAGGCATGGCTTGAATTGCATTCAGGGTGAGATTGATTAAAACTTGCCGAAGTTGGTCGAAATCGGCGGTCACCATGGGTAGCGAGGGATTCCGGTATTCTATTACCTCGATGTTATTGATCTCGGCTTGATGGCCTACTAAGGAGAGGGCTTTCTCTATAACTTCATTAACATCAACTGTCCTAAACGATGGCTCAAACTGGCGCGAGAAATCTAAAAGATTCTTAATTATCCTCGAACTGCGCTCGATCTCTGAATCCATTTTTGCAAGGTAGCCCAGCGCTTCCTGTTCAGAAAAAGTATTGTTTTTAATTTTTTTTGTTAACAGTCTGGTATAGATCAAAACGCCGGACAATGGGTTGTTGACCTCGTGAGCAACAGACGCTGCCATCTGGCCGAGAGAGGATAGTTTCTCTGCCTGTATTAACGCTTCTTGATTATCTTTCAACTCTTCAACGACATTCGGCCAGCACATAGTAGGCTCAGCAAGACCCTGGCAGACGCCAATAGCCATATCACGACAGGTTCTATATCCACAAGCACCGCAGTTAAGTTGTTGAATGTGGTCTACTTTGCCAATTCTATTTAAAACCGTTTGTATATCCTCCTCCCTGGGAGCAGGTAGCTTGATATTTCGATTGGTGAACTGACGACTGAGGTCAATGCTGGCATATTCCTGTAAATCTCTTTCAATTTGAAGCAGGTCTGCCTCGCTATTTGCATATTTGGTGAGGATTTCTTTTTGTCTCTCAACAGAAAGGTCATTGTCAACGCGTAGCCCATCAGTACATCCCTCATGAAAACAAAGGTTAACGAACTTGGCTGTAATATTGCCTGTTTCGAATTCACGCAGGACATTGGTCATATAGTCTCTGCGGGAGGTGTTGATAGTATCACCTATATTAGTATCATCAGGTAGCTTGGTGGTTCTGGGTGGACTTTCGGATATCGCAAGCAGACGGCCAATGTTGGACTTGGGATCTGATATTAGGCTGTCTGCCACAGATTCAGGAACAATCCCCTTTTCAGCGAACATTTCTTTCAACTCAGTAAAGCTCAGGGCAGCATCAATGGCCCCATAAACCTTTTCGTCTCTGCTTCCCATCTTTTTGGATACGCAAGGACTAATATATACCACTTTGGCCTCCGGATTATGGTGCTGCTTAATCAGTCTGCCCGTAGCAATCATGGGTGAAACAATGGGTGCCAAATTACCGATTAACTGGGGGCGGTACCTTTCGATGTAGCTAACCACAACGCAGCAATTGGATGAAAGGATAGCCTTATTGTCTCTTTTCTTTAACAGCTTGACGTACTTTTGAGAGACAAGATCGTTACCAAAAGAGTCCTCAAATACTTCATCGAATCCCATATCTTTGATGGCAGTCACCAATTGTCCTGGGCGTACCTCTGGGAATCCAGCAGCAAATGAGGAGGAAAGGACAGCAATTACCGATGGATATTGTTCCAATAGCTTCCAAACTACATTGGTATCTCCATCAAACTGTTGTGCATGTGATTCACACACCTGGAAACATGCACCACAGTCAATGCAGCGCTCTTCCACCACCTCGGCCAGGCCCTCCCTTACTCTGATTGCCTTGACTGGGCAACTGCGAATACAGGCATAACCACCCCTGCATTTTTCTCGGTCGGTATAAACATGACCCATTCTTAAACCTCCTCAGCTTTGTTAGGAAAGTTCTCCCCCCTGGTCCATGATGCGGGTATTTTCAACTCCTTTCTTAATCTCGCCACCGAGCGACGAGAAATAGAAACACCAAATTCTTTGTCTAGCTTGTACCTGATTCCCTCATCAGATAAAGGCTCAGTCTCGACTTCAAGGAGCTGCCTGATTAATATTCTCTTAAACATACTCGGTCGAGGAAAAAAGTCTTTAACGGGTTTCTCTTCGCCCCAGGGTGTGTCAATGCTTTTACCGTTGACGGCACGGCTGATGGAGCTGGGAACAACTTCGATCTTTTTAGCCAGCTCCTTTTGACTAAAAGGTAGAAGAGCCTTCAAATCGCCAGATTCGAAGTAGAGCCCCTGCTTTTCAACAATACCGAGCAATATTTGACTTACAGTGTCCTTGCGGATGTTGATTAGCTCCAGTTTCTTTAATATACGCTTGGCCTCCTTAGCGTCGGTGTCACTAAAAGTGCCGTTCCTTATCAATTCTTCTAATCTCTCATAATCGATGGAGTATTTCCCCCGGGCAAAGGAGGGCGAGAAATAGCCAAGAATAAAACCTTCCGGACCTCTTTCTACCGAGGCGATCTTGGAATAGTAGGTTCCCTGATCCGCTTTGAAAGTAGAGGGATTATAGAACTCACTCAACACAGAGAATTCGTCAATCAGGCTATTTATCTCTTGAACCTCAGAAACTTCTAAATCGCACTCTTGAGCGATGTCCTGCACACTTACGTCCGGTTCGTTGTAGAGGAAGTAACGTTTGAAGTTTTCAAGCCCTAGTTTTTGTACTTGACGAACGATATGTTCATTGTTCATCAAAAGGGATTTGACATCGAGTGAGCCTTCATCAGCTACGATTCCCTCCTTAAGTTGATAGAAATTAGAGGAAATGTCAGTTTTGGGGAATCGTTGATAACGGATTATCTTTTCTTCCCGGTGGAGCTTCTTGAAAAGGGGGCTCTTTTCTATTTCAGCGATGAGACGATGAAACTCGCCTTCGGCCATTTCTAACAAGTTCGACTGTTCCAATCGGGCAATTAGTTTGAACTTTTGCCGTGCCTGCTGAGATTGCGTCTGATCGAACCTTAATGTGGTCATCTGTAAAAATATTTTACACCGTGAATACTGGGTTGGCAATGATATTAACGCAAGTTTAGGGCTTATGAGTAAGCTATTCGCCAGGCCCATATGACATCGATGATAATGGTACCTGAACCAGCGCTCCTTCTATCCATCCGTATCCTTCATTAATAGATAATGCTCTAAACTCCAGCTCAATGCATCCTTCAAAAACTGCTTATGTTGGAAACACATCCTGCTTGCAGACTCATCTTGTATATGGAAGAGACTATGACTAGACTCGGCAGCATCTATTATATTATAATGGTTAGTTGAGCCGTAAAAATCACAAACCAAAAATGATACTGGATGATTCTTTCACGAATGACGAAGTTCCTGATACAATGTTTCGCTTAAGAGCAGCCGTAAAGGCTGCTCTGTTTGTGAAGTTTACATAATATTTGATATAGCTAATCTCATAAGGAAAAGGTGCGATTATGAGCGGAAATGGATCAAAATCGAAAGTTGGAGCTGTGATGGTTGTAGGGGGCGGAATATCAGGGATGCAAGCAGCTTTGGACCTGGCGAATTCAGGATTCAAAGTTTACATCGTAGAAGAAAATCCATCAATCGGTGGGAGGATGGCTCAACTGGATAAAACCTTCCCTACCAATGATTGTTCCATGTGCATGATCTCTCCCAAGCTCATAGAGGTTTCCAAACATCTCAACATCGAAATAATCAGCTACGCGGATGTTGAATCAGTTGAGGGGGAGGAAGGTAATTTCACTGTGTCAGTAAAGAAACGTCCCCGATATGTTAATCAGAGCATTTGTACTGGCTGCGGTCTTTGCTACACTAATTGTCCCGTAAAATTCCAGGCCTACATTGAAACAGAAGAAACGGCAAAGAGGTAGTGATATGGAAATTGAGCTTGCAAAGGTAGACGAGGTTGTTGACAAATACAAAGGGGATGAGGGAATGCTTATCCAGATATTGCAGGATGTTCAGGGCGAATTCAGGTGGTTGCCCAAAGAAGCTCTGGAAAGAGTATGTAAGAAGCTGAGTATTCCTATAAGTCGGGCTTATCGTATAGCTACATTCTACACCGCTTTCAGTCTGGAACCGAGAGGGCGTCATCTGGTGAATGTGTGCTTAGGTACCGCTTGCCATGTTCGGGGAGGGTCAAGAATACTGGAGAAACTGGAGCAATCGCTGGATATAACTGCCGGTCATACCACACCGGACCAGAAGTATTCTCTGGAGAGAGTAAATTGTCTGGGGTGTTGTGCTCTGGGGCCGGTGATAACAGTTGATGAAGAAGCGCATGGCAGACTTGTGGTGAAGGATATAGACGCAATACTTGATGGGTATGAGTAAGGAATTGTCAGGAGATGTAGTATGGCACAATTGAAATCGCTTGCAGATTTTGAGAAATTAAGGGACGAAATTACCGGAAAGAGGGATCCCAACAAACCTTGCATCACTATATGTGCAGGAAGTGGTTGTATAGCGAGTGGCAGCCCGAAGGTTGCAGATGCGTTTATTGAGGAACTAAAAAATCAAGGTTTGCAGGATAAGATTGATTTAAGGCAAACAGGATGTCACGGGTTCTGTGAAAAAGGAACACTGGTAGTAATTCACCCGGAACATATATGTTATATACAGGTGCAACCGGAGGATATTCCAGAAATTATTACAGAAACCATCACGAATGGCAACGTAATAGAAAGGTTGCTCTACGTGGATCCGGAAACAGGTGAAAAGATAGCACATGAACAGGACATACCATTCTACAAGTATCAGGACCGGCTTATCTTTGGCAATAACAGCAAAACAGATCCTAAAAATATAGATGACTATATTGCTCTGAGTGGATATTCGGCTCTGGCGAAAACTCTTTTTAAAATGAACACGGAAGAAGTTTTACTGGAGATAAAAAAATCAGGGCTGCGTGGGCGAGGTGGGGGAGGCTTCCCAACAGGAAGGAAGTGGGAAGAAGCTGCTCGTATTTCTTCGGATATCAAGTATGTGATCGTGAATGCTGACGAGGGTGATCCAGGGGCTTACATGGACAGGAGCGTTCTCGAAGGAAATCCTCATTCTGTTCTAGAGGGATTAATCATTGGCGCTTATGCTGTGGGCGCACATGAAGGGTTCATCTATGTGCGTGCTGAGTATCCGTTGGCTGTAGAGAACGTGGGCATTGCGATCAAGCAAGCCGAGGACTATGGACTTTTGGGCAAGGATATTCTAGGTTCGGGATTTGATTTTACAATCACAGTTCATCGGGGGGCTGGGGCTTTCATTTCAGGGGAGTCAAGCGCACTGATGTCGGCAATAGAAGGTCAGGTGGGAGAACCCCGACCGAAGCATATTCACACAGTAGTCAAGGGCGTGTTTGATAGGCCGAGTGTGCTGAACAACGTCGAGACGTGGGCAAATGTGCCGATAATAATAGATAAAGGCGCTGACTTGTACGCGTCTGTAGGAACCGAAGGTAGTACGGGGACGAAGATATTCTCTCTGGTGGGTAAAGTAAATAACACAGGGCTGGTTGAAGTCCCCATGGGAACTTCTATACGGGATATAGTTTTCAAAATCGGCGGTGGCATTCCCGGGGGAAAGAAATTCAAAGCGGTACAGACTGGCGGGCCTTCTGGGGGATGCATCCCGGAAGCTCTAATCGATAGCCCAGTGGATTTTGATGAATTAACCAAGCTGGGTGCTATGATGGGATCGGGTGGGATGATCGTTTTGGATGAAGATACCTGTATGGTTGATATGGCCAGGTACTTCATCGACTTTCTGAAGGACGAATCCTGTGGCAAATGTACGCCTTGCCGTGAGGGGATTACCCAGATGCTGGGAATACTGAACGACCTTTGTGAGGGTAGGGGTGAAGAGGGTGATCTGGAGTTAATAGAAGCCATTGCTGAAGTGACTCGGGCAGCATCGTTGTGCGCTCTAGGGCAGACCGCTCCTAATCCTGTGTTGACCACGATACAGTACTTCAGAGATGAATACGAGGCACATATTCGAGAGAGGCGGTGCCCGGCTGGGGTATGTAAGGCACTTTTCTCATACTATATTGATCCGGAAAAGTGCAAAGCATGTATGATCTGCTTGAGAAACTGTCCTGTTGATGCAATTATTGGAGAAAAGGGCCAAATTCATGTGATTGATCAGGCGAAGTGTACCAAGTGTGGTACTTGCTTTGATATGTGCCCGGATCGTTTCGGTGCAGTTACAAAGGTCTCAGGAACTGTGCCTACAGCACTTCCGCTTGAAGAAAGGGTCATTCAAAAAGGTAAGTGAGGATAGTTATGAGCATTGTTAATCTGGAAATTAACGGCAGGGCGGTAGCTGCTGAAGAAGGCATGACTGTCATAGAAGCAGCCCGAACTGCTGGTATTACGATTCCGACTTTATGCTACCATGAAGCATTATCTCCATATGGTGGTTGTCGGCTGTGCACAGTAGGGATAACCAGAGGGAAAAGGACGAGACTGGTTACCTCATGCACTTATCCGGTTGAAGAGGGTCTGATCGTAACCACTGATTCCCCACAGATATTTAATATCCGCAAAATGATTCTGGAGTTTTTCCTTGCTCGTTGTCCTAATGTGCCTATGTTGCAGGATATGGCCAAGGATTACGGTATAGACAAAACAAGATTGAAAGTGATCGGCGATGATAATTGTATCCTGTGCGGCCTTTGTGTGAGGATGTGTGCTGAAAGAATGGGCACGAGTGCTATCACAATTGCTGGTAGAGGTGTCGAGCGTCGGATTGAAATGCCGTTTAATGAGCAGTCTGACATTTGCCGAACCTGTGGTGCCTGTGCATCTATCTGCCCAACTGGCGCTATTAATCTTGAGGATATCTCAGTAAATATTCCGCGACCGATCCAGTCAGAGTTCGATACTGTCATCGGAACGCGAGCTGCAGTTTATGTTCCGTTCCCTCAGGCTATTCCGAACATACCGGTGATCGATCCAAATGTTTGTATGCATTTCCTGGCTGATGCCTGTGGTACTTGCGAGACGGTTTGCAAGGTAGGTGCCATAAATTACGATCAGCAGGAAGAGATTGTCAAGCTTAATGTTGGCTCGATCATAATAGCCCCCGGATTTAAGCCTTACGACCCCAATTTCATTGAGGGCGACTATGGTTATAACCGCATGCCGAATGTGGTAACCAGCCTGGAGTTCGAGCGGATTCTATCTGCTTCCGGCCCATATCAGGGACAAATAATCAGGCCTTCGGATGGGCATCATCCAGTCAAGATTGCCTGGATCCAGTGTGTGGGATCGAGGAAGTGCGAGATTGGCAAAGACTACTGTTCATCAGTGTGCTGCATGTACGCGACCAAGCAAGCCATTATTGCTCGTGAACACGATGAGAGAATACAGCCTACCATTTTCAATATGGATATCAGGGCTTTTGGTAAAGGATTTGAACGCTACTATGTTTCTGCCCAGGATAAATTCGGGGTGAACTATATACAGGCCATGCCCAGTCCAATGGTCAGGGGAATGGAGAACGGCAATATCCTGCTTGAGTATATGCAGGAAGACGGGCAGGGCAAGAGCTTTGACGAATTCGATATGGTAGTCCTCTCGATTGGGCTGGAGCCTTCGGCGAGTACTAAGGAACTGACTGAGAAGCTGGGAATAGAAACAGATCGGTTTGGTTTCTGCCAGACAAGTGAATTCGAACCTAATAAAACATCACGTGATGGCGTGTATGTCTGTGGTGTTTTCGATGCGCCTATGGATATTCCGGAATCGGTGATGATGGCCAGTAGTGCCGCGTATAGAGCTTCACAGGGTATAACGGAGGCTCGCGGCACTTTGGTTACTGAGAGGGAATATCCTCCTGAGAAAGATGTAGTGGGTCAAGAGCCGAGAATTGGCGTTTTTGTATGCCGTTGCGGTACAAATATTGCCAGGGTAGTGGATGTTCCCACTGTGGCAGAATATGCCGCTACGCTTCCCAATGTCGAATACGCGACAGAGTTTATATATAGCTGTTCAACCGATGCTACGGGGCAGATAATCGATCTGATAAAAGATCACGACTTAAATCGGGTCGTGGTTGCCTCATGTAGTCCGAGAACACATGAACCATTATTCCAGGATTGCTGTCGTGAGGCGGGCTTAAATAAGTTTCTATTTGAGATGGCTAACATCCGTGACCAGTGCTCATGGGTGCATGCTACCCATATGCCAGAAGCTACATACAAGGCCAAAGACCTGGTGCGAATGGCTGTAGCCAGAGCCTCGATGCTGGAGCCACTTTATGAATTCCAGCAATCGCTGTACCGCGCTGGATTAGTGGTCGGTGGTGGTGCGGCTGGCATGCAAGCGGCTATCAGTCTTGCAAATGAGGGATTTGATACGGTGCTGGTGGAACGGGCACCGGAGCTTGGCGGTTTGTTGAGGGAGCTGTTCTACACGGAAAAAGCCGATTCCGACCCGCAGGCGCTGCTGAAATCCCTGGTAGAACAGGTGGAGAACAATCCGAAGATAACGGTTTATAAAAACGCCGAACTGAAAGAGTTTGGCGGATACGTGGGCAATTACCATAGCACAGTCAGGACCGCGGATGGTCAAGAGTTTGTTGTGGATCATGGTATTGTCATCATGGCGACAGGAGGAACCGAGTACAAGCCAGAAGGCGAGTACCTTTACGGCGAATCAACGAACGTGATAACACAGCATGAGCTGGAGGAGAAGATTGGCAAGCAGGAAATCGACCCCTCAAGCTGGGAATCGGTGGTGATGATCCAGTGTGTCGGGTCCCGGGAGCCGGAGCATAATTACTGCTCGCGCATCTGCTGTACACAAGCGGTGAAGAATGCCCTCAAGCTGAAAGAGGCAAACCCGGAAATGAACATATACGTGCTATACCGCGATATTCGTACCTATGCAATGAAAGAGCTGGCATACGAAGAGGCCCGGAAGAAGGGTGTCCTCTTCTTGCGTTACAATCCGGATAGCAAGCCGGAAGTCACCGAAGAAGATGGTAAGCTCAAAATAAAAGCATTTGATCCCGTGATAAATGATGAGATATCGATCCCGGCAGACATGTTAATTCTCTCGACAGCAGTGAGGCCACAACCAGATCAATCACAATTCGCCAGCAAATTGAAGCTGCCGTTGACTGCCGATGGTTTCTATATGGAAGCTCACATGAAGCTCCGTCCGCTGGATTTTGTCAATGAGGGTATGTATCTGTGCGGCTTGGCCCACGCGCCGAAGTTTGTCTCGGAGACGCTGGCTCAGGCTCAGGGTGCGGCATCGCGTGCGGTGACAATCCTATCACAAAAACACCTGATGACCAGCGGAGTTGTCTCTGTGGTGGATGAGGACAAGTGCGTGGCATGTCTGACCTGCGTTCGGGCCTGCCCGTTCGGGGTTCCCAAGTTTGGTGACCGGAACGCAGTGGTTATAGAGGCGGCCGCCTGCCAGGGTTGCGGCATCTGCGCCAGCGTTTGTCCTCGCAAGGCCATTACCCTGATGAATTATAAAGATGCACAGATCGAGGCCAAGAGCGCCGTGCTGTGCTTAGATTAGGTCGATAAAGGAGATTGAAGATGACAGATAATTATGAGCCAAAAGTCATTGCTTTCTGCTGTCACTATTGCACCTATTCGGCGGCCGACCTAGCGGGGTCAATGCGGCTGGAATATTCGCCGAATATCCGGGTAGTGAAGCTGATGTGTACCGGGAAAGTGGAACCGATCATTCTGATGCAGGCCTTCGAGGACGGGGCCGACGCTGTGATGGTTGGTGGCTGAGAGGAAGGCGATTGTCATTTCCTGGAAGGAAATCT
>JABMQN010000108.1 GCA_013203045.1 Chloroflexota bacterium | reverse complement strand
ATTCAAGATTCGCGCTGTAACCGGTCAGGACCGCAGGTCTGACGCGTCCGTTTATGCGCAGCCTTAATCTCAAGTTCCAGTCGCGCATCCTCCCGTGCCCGCTTCGACGGCGGCCTCTCACACCAAGCGTAGTAGCCGCTTGGTGATACATCATAAATGCGGCACATCACTGGTATCGGGTATTGAAGTCGCATCTCTTTTATCATCGCGTACCGCCCAGCGACTCCCTCACAAAGTACGCGGCTGCTTTTTTTAACAGATCACGCTCCATCCGGGTTTCAACCAGTTCACGCTTTGTCCGGGCCAGTTCCATCTCTATTTCGGTCAATGGCCGCTGGGTCTTGCCTATCTCTCCCAGCTTGCCTGCCTTATACGCTTTCACCCAGTTCCCTAATGTCGATGGTGGCAATAACAAGCTCCGCGCAGCCTTCGGCAATGACATATTCCCTTCCGCTACCAGCTTCACCGCCTCTTCCCGAAACTCCTTCGTGTACCTTCCCTGGGGAATCCCCTTCATCTGAACACCTCCGCCTTTTTATTCTATCTGACTTTGGTGTCCACTTTTTTCAGCTTACCTCAGTATTGAACGTTTTAACTTCACAGATACGAAACGGCATTCAAACAACTTTGTTCTGATTTTCAAGGCCAGCGAAGCAGATAGGGACTTGGTACGAGTGAGCGACGATTGGATTCCATTGGAAATTGAGCC
This sequence comes from Chloroflexota bacterium, assembly GCA_013203045.1. GTDB lineage: Bacteria > Chloroflexota > Dehalococcoidia > SZUA-161 > SpSt-899 > JABMQN01. The sequence continues at coordinate 1,685 of JABMQN010000108.1, read as the reverse complement.
GTAAATGCAAAGGTAAGCAATCGGTAGAAGCGTTGTTCAGTTAATTGGGTGACTGAATCATGATTGGTCAATGCGAATATGGCCATTTGACATCAGTGGCAGAATCATGAAAAAATATCGGAAGGAAATATCAAAATATTTGATTTTTAATTAGGAGGATCGATGCCAGAACAACTAGATATCAGTAATAAAAACTGCACCATAGAAAAGGAAGGTCATACGCTAATAGTCACTCTAAATCGGCCAGAGGCGAAAAACGCGCTTAGCGGGGCCATGCTTGTTGGAATGTACAAGGCATGGCGCCGATTGGACGAAGACGATGATCTCTATTGCGCCATCCTGACCGGAAAAGGAGATACGTTCTGTGCCGGGATGGACCTGAAAACGGGTCCAGGGCCTGGTGAAGACGATGATGAAATACAAACGCTTATGCAATCGGTTCCGAATTTGCACTGGCAAGCACTGCTGCGAGATAATCAACCCAACAAACCAATTATCCTGGCGGTAGAAGGATATGCTCTGGCAGGTGGAACTGAGATATTACAGGGCACGGACCTCCGAGTAGGAGCCGAAGATGCAATTTTTGGAGTCACCGAAGTAACACGAGGTCTCTATCCGATGGGTGGCACCCCCGTTCGTTTAAGGCGGCAAATCCCCTACTGCCTGGCCGCAGAAATCCTGCTGCTGGGGCGGCGCATCACCGCGCAGGAAGCGCTGGACTGGGGATTGATCAATCGTATTGCTCCCAAAGGTAAAGCATTGGAAGAAGCCATGAAGATGGCACAGGAGCTTTGCGAGAATGCTCCTCTCTCAATTAAAGCAATTACTCGATCATTGCGGGAACTTGAATTCCTGCCAGAAGCGGAGGCTATGCCAAAACAGGATGAGCTCGGCTGGCCAATATTCATGACCGAGGATTCCAAAGAAGGTATGAAGGCCTTCAAAGAGAAGCGTAAAGCTGTTTACAAAGGTCGTTGATAAGTAACCTCCGATAAATTTAGTTATCACGCTGACCGTCTGGCAGCAATTCAACGGAAAAGTGAGGGTCTGCTCCCATGTTTTTTGGGGGTAGACCCTCTTCTTTTTTTAACAAGTTAGCCTACTATGCGTACGGTAAGGCGTCTCAGAGGCAGTTGATACAACCAAGCCAATCAGAGGAGCTTGCTCAAACGCAGTTTAACACCAGAAATAGAAGTTGTCGCTAGGCCTCCAAATAATGGAGGATGCTGTTACTAGATACGCTACGAAAAGGGCAAACCGGGAGAAATCCCGGGACGCGAAGTCAGGAATATAAGGTCCGTTTCGGGGCTATGACAGTCCGGCCACCGAAAGCCATGTTCAGAGTTGTTGGGATACTCTTTTCGGGTATCTCTTTTTGTTGCTATAAGCACAGACCCGGATAAAACCTTTGAGAATGAAAAAGCTTTTTATGGGGGTGGGTAAGTATGAAACCATATGGCGTACTGTAATCCGATAGAACAAAACATGTTTGAATAAAAAAGGGGCTTTGTTGCATAAATGCGAATGAGAGGTTAGCCTATCAGTGGGGGAAATAGAAAAATGGGAGGACCCCCACAATGAAAAAACATCCCTGGCAAACCAGCTACAAAGTTACTAATTGGTCAGATTATAACAGAGCTTTGATAAATCGGGGAGATTTGACATTGTGGGTATCAGATGACATT
>JABMQN010000107.1 GCA_013203045.1 Chloroflexota bacterium | reverse complement strand
GTATAGCCCCTACCTCTATTTCCACCTTCTCCGGCCTCTGACTGAAATCTACGGCGTCATTCTGACACACTGCTTTACAGATAAAGCACTTCTTCTCTTTAAGGTAAAGACAGCTTTCGTCAATATATGCTACAAGAGGAACTGCCTGAGAGTAATATATATGGACGGCCTTGTTATTGGATATCTCCTGATTGAATGGATCAGGATATTTAACCGGGCAGGCTTCTACACAGGCAGTACAGCCCACACATTTGTCCTCTATTATGTATCTGGGTTTCTTGGTCAGGGTCACCTTGAAGGCCCCCGCTTCCCCTTCTACACTGTCTACTTCAGTATAGGTCAATACTTCTATGTTTGTCTGCCGGTCGACCTCGACCAGTTTAGGCGAGAGTATTCACATAGAGCAGTCATTGGTGGGAAAAGTCTTGTCAAGCTGGGCCATATGGCCGCCGATGGCAGGTGATTTCTCCACCATATAGACTTTGAAGCCTGCAGTAGCAAGATCGAGAGAGGCCTGAATGCCACTGATCCCTCCACCGACAACCATGACATCACCGAAATTATTACCTGCCAAACTTCCAAAGAGCTGTTCAAGTTGTTCCTGTTCCATTTCTCTCCATTTCTCTCCATTTCTCTCAAGTTTGATGTGCCCGTTATTGGGGACACTATCGGTCGAGAGCCATGCCCGGGTTTTTGCCGGGTTAGCATAAATAAATACTTTATGTTCAGCGGCCAAGCCGCTCCGGGTGGGAATACACCGTCAGGCGGTTGCCGCGCGCATAGCCAACTAGTGTAATGCCCAGATCACGAGCAAGCGAGACTGCGCGCCCCGTCGGCGATGTCCGGGACACAATGATTGGAGCTTGCATCAGGGATGACTTGAGCAGCATCTCTGAGGAAACGCGTCCGGTGCTCATCAGCATTCCGTCCCTGGTTTTCAACCCCTTCATGAGGCATTCGCCCTGAATCTTGTATAGGGTATTGTGCCGTCCGATATCCTCAGAGACCAACAGCAGGTTGCGGGTGTCAGACAGCGCCGAAGCGTGAACGCCACCGCTGAGACGATACAGCTCCATTTGCTCCAGAAACTGCTTCATCTGAGACAACACACTGTCAGGGGAGACGACCAGACTGGAATCGACCCGTTTCCCCTCGTTTCTAAAAGCGACACTGCCGCCACAGCTGGAAGTGAGGGTGCTAACTTGAGGTACTTCAAATTCGGTGTTGCTCAATCGTACATCCACCTCTGATTCCTCATCACATACTCGCATGCTGGCTACATCACCAATTCCCGAGATAATTCCCTCCGCATAAAGGTATCCGATGACAAGGAAGTTCAGCTTGTTTGGGGTACACAGGATGTTGACCAGCACCTGGCGATTCACGAAAATTGAGATCTGCTTCTCCACAGGCACATGAGTCGAGGTGTTCACCCATCCCGCATCCGAGAAGCGATCGCAAACTACATTCTCTGCGCGACCTTCAATATCCGATACGCCGATCGTCTCTTGCATTTTCAGATTCTTTGTTCCCTAAATAGCTTCCTGGATAATCTCTGTGATGTCTTTAATCTGAAGGGCTTCATCATCTTCTAAGGATAACCTGCTATCCTCAAAATTGGTGATGCAATACGGGCAGGAAGTCACCAGCACTTCGGCCCCGACATCAATAGCCTGTTGAAGTCTGAGATTGGAGAATCTCTCTTCCATTGGCGTGTCCATCCATATCCTGCCACCTCCACCACCGCAGCAGAGACTGTCCTTACCCGAATCGGCCATCTCTACCAATTCCAAACCGGGAACATTCCCCAGAACCTCCCTGGGCTCTTCAAAGATGTTATTATGCCGGCCCAGATAGCAGGGGTCATGGTATGTCACTTTCTTTGGGTATTCTTTGTTGAGTTTGAGCCGTCCCTCATTGATGAGCTGCAGTAAAAACTGGGAGATGTGGATGACCTCGAAGTTCACATTGAATTCAGGATACTCATTTTTAAAGGTGTGATAGCAATGCGGCGAAGAAACCAGGATTTTATGCACCCCATTTTCGATAAAGGTTTTGATATTTTCCTTGACCAGTCGTTTGAACACTTGCTCATCACCAGTCTTGCGGATGCTTTCCCCGCAGCAATTCTCCTCGGAACCCAGTATCCCGAAATCCACCTCTGCATTATTCAGTATGCTCACAGTAGCAGCGGCTACTTTTTTTAACCTTGCGTCATAGCTGAGATAGCAGCCGGGAAAATAGAGAAGCTCCGTCTCCTCGGTGAATGTCTTGACGGAAAGATTTTTTGCCCAATCTGCTCTCTTACTACGTTCTTCACCCAAGGGGTTGCCTGCGCCAACAAGGCTTGCGCTTACGCTGCGTAGAGGACGTGCCGTAGGATGGAAAACCCCGTATTGCGTGGCAATCCTGCGTAATGCTACCCCGGATTCTATTTGTTTTACATCCCTGGGACACCGCTGTGGACATTTTCCGCAGGTAGTACAACGCCATATATCCTCACCTTCTATCTCGATCAAACCAAAGGTAGCCTCTCGGACCAGCTTGCGCATACTAAAAGTTCTAACCTTATTCCACGGACAAACAGTATCGCACAGTCCGCACTGATAGCAGAGTTTGAACTGATCACCGCCTGCCTCTTTTATGGCATCAATTGCATCTTGGAAGGGTGCTACAATCTCCATCGTTCAATCCTATTCTTTCGCCAAAACGGTATCGCCCTTCTTGGACATCGATAGTCGGGCAAGGGTATCCATGACCTTCTGCATTCCGTGTTTGTTTGCCAGCGATTCCAACCCTACCTCTATATCATCCAGCTTTTCTTCTTCCTCTTCCTCCTCTTCCCGCTCTTCATAAGTGAGGGCATCAGTTATGCACCATTTAACGCAAAGGGGCTCTTCCAGAGGCGGTTCGTCTTCGCACATATCGCACTTGAGAGGCAGGCCGGAATCGGGGTTCTTGAAAATATCCCTCGAGGGGCACGAGGCCCTGCAGAAGGCACACTCATCATATTCCTTCCCGTCAATTATATACTGGTCTCTGCCCGCACATTCAGCTTCAGCATACTCACCGGCCATTACCGGAATATACATATTTCGGCGCACATCAAAAATCACCCGAATATTCGATTTCTCCGGATTAGTGCTGCTATATTTTGGTTCAGCATGAAAGGCTGAGCAGGCTACCTCACATGCCCGGCAACCGTTGCATAAGTCAGCATCAATTTTTATTACCTTGACTTTTTTCATTCTTAAAATCCCTACCCGTTTTAAGCTTTCGCCTCTCCTATACTTGGCAGAAACCCTCTCTGTTCTAAATCTTCGCTAACATAATCCAAATCCAATTCATGCAAATACTCTTTGGTAGGAACCCCCTGATCATTCCACCGCCTGTATTTGTAATAATTATCTAAGAGCTCAGCTTCAAACTCGGGGAACCTTTTCTTCCAATGGTCGTCCGGAGGGTGTTCGTCCTCTTTCTTTAGACCTCTTCTGATATTGATGGCCCTGATTAAGTTTCGGTTTCTGGCGGCTAATTTCCATAGGCTATCTTCATCGAAATCAATACCGGTCGCTGCCGAAAGCATAAGTGGATAATTGTGAATATGATAGGGAGGCTTCGGCATGAATGATGACACACCAGCGCAGACCCCAGTGGCGTCATCAATGTAGTGCATCGCCTCCTGCCATTCAACAAGTTCATTTAATAAGTCAGTGTCTGGCCAAAAT
>JABMQN010000106.1 GCA_013203045.1 Chloroflexota bacterium | reverse complement strand
TGGCAGCTAGAGTTCGCCACGGCATCGGTGGTGCTCTACAACGACGAGGACGGTGATGGTATCGATGAAGGTGACCTCCTGGCTGATCCACATAAGGTAGAAGTGTCAGGTGTCGCGCAATTTGTTACAGGTGATACCTTCCATGTGCCACCAGGCACCAACATCAGCTTCCGCTTGCGGCGGAGTGGTGTTGTGGGTCCATGGCAGGCGACTCAGTTCGCTGCTGGTGACTATGTGTGGCAGCTAGAGTTCGCCACGGTATCGGTCGTCCTATACAACGATGAGGACGGTGATGGTATCGATGAAGGTGACCTCCTAGCTGATCCACATAAGGTCGAAGTGTCAGGTGTCGCGCAATTTGTTACAGGTGATACCTTCCATGTACCACCGGGAGCCAACATCAGCTTCCGTCTGCGACGGGGTGGTGTTGTCGGGTCGTGGCAGGCGACCCAATTCGCTGCTGGCGATACATCTTGGCAACTCGAATTCGCCACGGTCTCGGTCGTACTTTACAACGATGAGGCCGGTGATGGTATCGATCAGGCGGACCTGCTGGCTGATCCGCATAAAGTCGAGGTATCAGGTGTAGCACAATTCGTCACCGGTGATACCTTCCATGTACCACCGGGAACTAACATCAGCTTCCGCTTGCGCCGAGGTGGTGTTGTCGGACCATGGCAACAACGGCAGTTCGACGTTGGCGACACAACTTGGGGACTCGAATTCGCCACGGTGCATATGGGTTTGTGTGAGTCAAACCCCATATTTGAGGTTGAAGTCTCGGGTGTTGGCACATTCAGCAACGGTGACGTTATGCACGTACCGCCCAATACCAATATCAGCTTCCGTCTACTACGGGGAACTGGTGTCGGTGCCTGGGATACAACTCAATTTAGCGCCGGTGATACCACTTGGGACATAATTGATGACTGCACTAACATTTCTTCTATTGAGATAATTAAGGAAGCCTCCACCAACTGGATTGACACACCGGCAGGGGGGGATGTGACCTTCACTTTCACTATCAACAATCTGTCTGCATCGGACGCTGTCACTATCGACAGTCTTACTGATTCTGTTTTTGATGACCTGAATGGCCAAGGCGACTGCGCCTGTCCTCAGACCATTGCAGCGGGTGATCCTTACAGTTGCTCCATGACCATATACGTTGGTAGAAACCTGCCACACGGACACACGAATACAGTCACCGCTAGTGGTACCGACGACGACGGCATCCCGGTGAGTGCCAGCGACGAAGTTTACATCGATATCGGGGATTAGGAAACGCTATCAGCTACTAAGCTCCGGCCTAATTACTGGAGCTCGCGACATCTGAACTTAAGGCCCCCACGGCTTGAAAGCTAAGGGGGCCCTATTTGTTCTATACTACTTTCACTCTTTGAGGTTTCAATATATTTATTGTCTGTTTTGCAATCACCAAAATTTTCATTGATCGAAGCTGCTGTATCGTTCACATCCGATAATGTTACCCCAGACGGCAGGTGAGTGAGATCACCGCCAAGTACTTCTTCTGCCAGCGTAAGGAAATCGCCAACCTCCATTTTTGAGAACGGCCCTTTGATAATGCGCATATTACGGAGTCCGTCACAAGCTGGTTCAACCTTACCAATACCCTCATCAGAGAACAAAACATTGAGTTTTAGTGCCGTGACTTGTCCTCCCAGAATACCTGACTCTGTAACAGTAGGATTTATGTGTTCACCCGTAAGGCTCCTTGCAGGGCCATCTGTCGGTAAAAAGGCCGCTACAGCTTCTGAGCTTGTGAAAGTTAAAGTGTGTCCTTCACCAACTACCAGGGTTCCTCCAGTAACCTTATCCCAGTTGTTATCCCTGAGGCAACCGGTGTTTTCATCACCACATTCCAGCCCCCAGCTATAGTGAGACTGTGTACAGAAATCAACGCAATAGTCCTCATGGCCACCCTTCAACCCAGGTGAAGTGCCCCCCAAAGGCAAAGCAAGTATCAAAGTAACCAAAATGATACCTGCCAGAACTACTCCTGCCAGTATTTTCTTAGATGGCCTTCTCATAGTCTCATCACAGATTTATGCATAGGTTGAATCACCCCTGTATTCGCTACCCCCTTCATCCCCCACTGCGAAAGTGGAAAAGGGTAGGATTTTAAGGGGAGGACACTGAATCGCACAAGGTAGTATCACCAGATCACTGCTAAAGATGAGGAGCCTAGTTCTTACTTTTCAACTCGTCCAAATCTAAAGGATCACCTTTCGATGGCTCTCTTCGCAGATGAATGGCCTTATCCGGGCATACATTTTCACAGACACCACAACCCATGCATTTTTCATTGTTTATCGTTGCTTTCTGGGATTTTTCATCCATGCTAATCGCATAAAAATGACAGATATTCTCGGTGCAGAGTCCACATCCGGTACAGTCATCACTCACCTCGGCCACATAGCCCGAAGGAGCAAGCAGCGGAAGTGTCCCTTCCATCAAGTTCCACATTCGGATTCCCATGCAACAACAGCTGCAGCAGTTGCAAATAACGTCCAACCTGTTTCCTGCAGCATGTTCGAAATAAGCCGTATGCACAAATCCTTTCTCACGGCAAAACTCAAGAACCTTCACGGCTTCATCTTGAGAAATACGATGATAGGTAGCATTGTGCTGGTCCATGAATTCAACCCACGGATCACCGAGAAAAAGACAAACCTCCTGCTGTTCCGGGGGGAGACAGGGATTCGGCGAAGCACCACGACAGGGACACATGCCCAACGCAATAGCACCCGGATTCTCAATGACTATGTCTCTCGCGATTTTGAAAGGGATCACTCTCTCCGGAGGGCTAATGTTCACATCCTCTTTCTGGGTAAGCAGCTTTAGAGCGTCCTGGAAATTCAGTACCTTACCGTGATAGAGGCTGGTCTCAGCGCTACCTGCGTTTTCCGCGACCTGCCAGGCAACAGCTTCAATCATTTGCTCGATAGCAGGATCGAGAGCTGGAAGATCCTTTGTTGGGAGTCCCATTGTTTCGATAGCCCGGTTAAAGAAATGTTCAGTGTACTTCAAGTACAGATATCCCGCCCAGAAATCAGCCTTGTTCTCTGGTGGAAACGCGTCATAGAGCCGTCTGGTTATTTCGTCCTGCATAATTCCTCCTTTACCTTAGGCTGCACCAGAATCAACATCGGTTGTAGTATCGACGCGCAGCCGGGTTAGCCGAAGATTCTTGATTTTCCACTTGCCATCAACTTTAATATATTCCTCTTCGTAATGCCCATATCCTTATTAACGTGAGACCCGGCATTTCAACATAGTCGAACATGGCCCAAGTGCCTGTGGCAGTGGTCTCGCTGGTGAGTTCGATCTCCGGCATATGGCCGTGGTGAACAGTTACAGCATTAGCCAGTATCTGGCTGAGTTGTCCCACGATCTGCTCTCGCCCTTCGAACTTATCCTCAGAATTCGGTCCATGCTGAAGGATAGCATCCTCAGTAAATACCTCACGCCATTCGTCCCATTGTTTCTTATCCATAAGACGGAAATACCTGGCTTTAAGCTTTTTTATTTCCTCGATCTCGAAAAGTTCACAACCTTCTTTCATTTAGCCCCCCCCTTCTCATTCACGATCCATTCAAAACGCAGACCGTTCATAGCGCCAGCCTGTATCAAGCGCCCACAACCGGTGCCGCACCCCTGGTGCATCTAATTCCCCGCCATCATAAGCTACATCTTCCTCATAAAGCTGGCAGAAACCGCCTTCTATGGGTCTGACGCATGGATTGAAAACGTCCGTACGTGTCTGAGATATGGCCTCTAACGCCATCTCGGAAGTGCGATATTTGGATAACTCCAGAATCGAAATGAAGGTTGGTGGCAAGAGGACTATTTCCCCATTCTGTCGCGCCTCTAGCGCAGCCTCGGGCGTGAACCAGCGATAATCACACGTTTCATACCCATCGATCTGAACCGTTTGTTCTCCCACGTATGTAGCAAAAAACCATGTTGCGAAATGTCTTGGCAGTCCTTCCGGGGTGGTCCAATGAGACACAGGGGTCAAGTCACGGGTAATAACCTGGAGACCCGATTCCTCTGCCGTTTCTCGAATAGCAGCACGGCGGGCAGCAGCAACCAGATCATGGTCATCACCCACCGAATAATCGCTCTGTTCAACTCGCCCACCGGGGAACACCCACGCTCCGCCTTGAAATGGAAGCTTCGGATTTCTCCGAATGAGTAAAACCTCCAGGTTTCCACCTTTATCACGGAGAGGAATAACCGTCGCGGCGGGGTGAGCTGTTACCATTTGTTTTGAATCCTCAGGAAAATGCTCACTCTTTCTTTGCAGATATGCAACAAAATGGCTTACCCGTCCAACTTGCTTTTAACAGTCTGGATTTTTTCCTCTAGTTGTCTGTTTATTCTTTCGAAATTCTTAATCTGCTCGCGTTTTTCGGCAATCTGCTCACGCAGTTTGTCACCAATTTCCTTTGATCGTGCACTCTGTATTTTATCCTTTATGGTCTCCAAATCTTCTTGAAGCTGCGTACTCTCTTCAGCATTTTTTCGGTGCTGGCTGATCCATTCTTCAACCTGGTTTTCCATGCGTTCCAGCCATTCCTCGTACTTTATCTTCTTGTCTTCGCGAACTGCATTGACCTTCGTAATTGCAGTCTCCCATGCCTCGTTCAAAATGTCGCGCAACTCATCGCGCTGGATCTTACCCAGAGGGACTTTTTTCAGATGCTGTTGGGTTTCTTTTACTTTGTCAAGGGCCTGGAACGGATCGCCGTCATTAGCTTCCTCAAGGGCAGCTTTCGCCTCTGGGAGTATCTTTTCGTGATGTTCGTCCCAAATTGTCTGTTTGCTGCTGAATACCAGATCGTTTAACTCACGCCATTTATCCCAGCAAATTTGCCTGTCATCTCTAAGTAGTACATTGTTGCCTGGACTGTTTTCAGGATTCTCGTTTGAAGAACGGTCTCCACCGTTTTTCAACAAACTAAGTGCATCACTCAGTAAGGATTGAGCTTTATTCAAGCTGTGAATGTTATCCAAAGCACCTTCAGTGTGGGAGAATGCTTCTTCGACCTTTTTCAATATTGATTCTCGCATTTGCTGAGATTTTAATGAACGAGTTTCCCACTCTCCCGATTGCCGTTTTTTTGCTTCCTTACGAATGCGATCGTATGTTCTCAGAAACTCCTCTCTCTCGTCCTCCGGAAGAGGAGAAAGAGAGTTAATCATCTCGGAGGCTTCTTTGGCATGATCCCAGAAAGCGCGGTACTGAAATTCACCGGGGCTATCAAGGTAGGATGAAAATTCCTCCAACTGGCTTTTAATGGCCGCGTGGTTTGATTTTTCCTGGGAGAGCCATATCTCCCATTCGGCAGACATTGATTCGCTCATGTTACAATCCTGTTCTAGTTTTAATTTTTTGGCTGTTTCGGGATACCCCTGCTTGAAACTACCAATTTAAAAATGTTACTCCTCTGCCATGGTCAAAGTCAAATTGACTAGTGTCCTCACTGGAATACCTGTGGCTCCTCTGGGAAAGTAGTCACGGTCCTTTTCGAGTAAGAATGTCCCCGCGATATCGAGGTGAACCCAGGGTGTCCTACCCACGAACTCGGCCAGGAACTTGGCTGCTGTGATAGCACCTCCTCCTCTACCTCCGGTATTCTTGATATCGGCAATACTGCTTTTTATCAATTCGCTGTACTCGTCATACATTGGCATCTGCCACATTCGTTCGCCTGCCACTTCACCGGCTTGAATAAGTTTATCAATTATCCTCTGATTATTTCCAAATGCACCCGTGCAGATATCTCCCAGCGCGACCTGGCAGGCACCGGTTAAAGTTGCGATATCAACTATTGGGGACAATCCTTGTTTGTTTGCGTAGCTCAGGGCATCGGCCAGGATGAGTCTACCTTCGGCATCGGTGTTGAGTACCTCTATTGTCTTGCCGTTCATTGCCTTGAGAATATCTCCTGGCTTATAGGCAGTACCGCTGGGCAGGTTTTCTGTTGCGGGAATTAGCCCGGTGACATTGATTTTGGGCTTTAGTTCACCGATTGCTCCCATGGCAGCAATTACCGAAGCACCACCGGCCATATCGCCTTTCATTTCATCCATCTTGGCCGAAGGTTTGATGGAAATACCTCCCGAATCGAACGTAAGGCCTTTTCCAACAATTCCCAGGGTTTTCTTTGAATTTTCATTTCCTTTGTATGTAAGGATGATGAATTTAGGTGGTTGTTGGCTTCCTTGAGCTACTCCGAGGAGTCCACCCATGCCAAGTTCCTTCATCTGGTCCCTTTCGAGGATTTCTATCCCCAGGTTCCATTTTCCGGCAATCTCCCGGGCTTTTTCAGCCATATCGGTGGGTGTCATGAAATTGGAAGGCTGGTTAACCATGTCACGAGCCAGCATGGATGCCTTAGCCAGAATGGTGCCTTTTCTAACCGCTGCCTTAAGTTTGGTGAATCCTTTCTGCTCTCTCTCTACGATGATAAGCTCTTTGATCTCTTTCTTGTCCGATCTCTTACTTTTATGCCTTTCAAATTTGTAGAGCCCAAGCAGGCTCCCTTCTGTAATGGCTTGGGCGGCTACAGGGGGCGCGATTCCTCCGGCTCCTGCGCCATGCATAATCGTGGCAACCTGTTTGGCGCCTGCTCCACGTAGTAATTTGCACGCTGTAGCGGTCACCTGGCGGATCTTCTCAGCATTGAATCCCTTCTTTTTCCCCAAGCCGACCACGAGAACCATTTCCGGTGTGATTTTCCCCAGCGTGTGGATCAGGGTGGTTTCGTTGAGTTTGCCCTTGATCTGTCCTTTGGCGATGAGATTTGAAATGGCTCCATCGAGGGCTTTATCCACCGCTGCGGTGGCCCCGCCGGGAGTCTTGACCCCGTCGAATAGATTTACAACGATCGCGTCAACCGCGAGTTCGGTTATATTTCCAGTAACGATCTTAATTCTCATGACACCTCCATATCCGCTTAATTCTCATGACACCTCCATATCCGCTTAACTCAGTCGATAATATTCTTGAAGTAGAGAAGATGCCTTCTCGCTATCCTCTGCCTCCAGCGCTTTCAGTGCATCTCTTAGCAGGTTGATTCCGTTTCGAAGACACGCTTCGAATTGCTCGCCAACACATCAAGCCACTTTGGCTTTATCCAGTTCTGCACAGTCATCTGCCAAAATATCTTTTAGGTCTGCTATGCTGGTTGATAGCTTCTCGCCATTCTGAATTTGCTGCCTGAGAGACATTGCTCTCTCTTGGGCGTTACCCATTTCCATTTCACACCTCACTTTTCTGACTACTGGGTATCTATGAGTGTAACCTCGTAGTCTTTCAGTAGAGAAATTGCTTCATCGATATTTCCCGATTCGAGCTTTATTAAGATCATTTCGAGGGTCTGTACTTCTCCATAAAGATACATCGGCAGTCCTGGGGCACAACACCCGCTGCGTTCATCTGCCCGCCAGGAAAGAACCGATTTGATCTCAACCATTCTTCGCACTTCTTCGATGCATGAAGAAAGTTTGTCTGGATAGTGAAGGCGGTCTCTCAATGAACAAACTTGTTCCTTTCCGATAAGCAGTATTTCGCTTTGCATAACAATTTAGTTAGGGAAGAAGGCTTTTGTATTCTTCCAGTAAAGAAACTGCCTCGACCCTGTCTTCTCCCTCAAGTGCATTGACTGTTTTATGTAGTAGCTTGATCTCAGTTTCGAGTCTATTAGCCATCTCACGGGTGGCCTCTGGTGAAGTGGCTCAGCACCCAACTTCAGATTCCAGTGCTATTCGCTGCTTGATCGCCAGCATCCTTTTTACTTCGTTTAGGCAGGCGTCATTCTCTGCTGAATTGTGCAGCCTTTCTATTAAGTTTCTTACCTGAGATCTGCTGATTTTAAGAACTTGTTGTTGCATCGGCTTTAATGTTTAAAATGTCTGATACCGGTAAACAGCATCGCCAGATTGAGTTTGTCTGCTGCTTCAATCACCAGTTCATCTCGTACGGAACCACCGGGATGAACCACAGCGGTTACACCGCCTGCGGCGGCAACTTCGATCCCATCAGGGAAGGGGAACATCGCATCGGAGGCAAGTATGCTTCCTTTAGCTTCTTCCCCCGATTTCTTTAAAGCGATCTCTACGCTATCGATCCGGCTGGGCTGTCCCGCACCCATACCTAAAAGAGTAGTGCCTTTGGTAATTACGATGGCATTTGATTTAATGTGTTTGGCCACTTTCCAGGCGAAGATCAGGCTGTCCATTTCTTCTGCCGTAGGAGGCCGCTTACTTACTTGACGCCAGGTGCGGGGGTCCTCTTCGAGCATATCACTCATTTGAACCAGCAAGCCACCACCGACACGTCGATAATCGAAGTGCATCGTAGAGGCGCAATCCTTAGGTAGTCCCATATCGAGGATTCGTAAATCCTTTTTCGTTTTGAGTATTTCCAACGCATCCGGTTCGTATTGTGGCGCGACGATAATTTCATAGAAAGTTTTTATGACCTCCTCGGCCATGGCGCGAGTAACCGGCCTGTTAACAGCTACAATGCCTCCAAAGGCAGATATAGGATCGCCGGAAAACGCGCGACGATACGCTTCGGCAAGATCGAAATTGGTGGCCAGTCCACAGGGATTGGTGTGTTTGATAATAGCCACCGTCGGATCGATAAATTCGGTAGCAGCATTCCAGGCTGCATCGGCATCGAGGATATTGTTAAATGAAAGCTCTTTACCCCAGAGTTGGTTTGCTTCGGCGATGGTGTTTTTTCGGCATACATCACCGACCCTTGCTTCTTCGTAGAATCCCGCTGCTTGATGCGGATTCTCACCATATCGCAGTCCAGATAGTTTCTTCAGAGCGATAGTCATATTATCTGGCAGGGCGAAACCGTGTTCATCTTCCAGCAAATATTGGGAGATGGCGGTATCATACATGGCTACATGCTGGAATGCTTTTTGTGCCAGCTTTTGCCTTTCTGTCAAACTGACATCACCGTTGCGTAGCAAATTCAATATTTGAGAATAGTCAGTAGGATCAATCACAACAAGTACGGAGGGGAAGTTTTTTGCTGATGCTCGAATTAAGGTGGGCCCACCAATATCGATGTTTTCCAGCGCCTCCTGTAGAGTGACATCCGGTTTGGATACTGTCTGGACGAAAGGATAGAGATTCACCACTACGATGTCGATAGCGGTAATCTGGTTATTAGCCAGTTCCTCCATGTGGCTGGGGAGATCACGCCGGGCCAGGATGCCGCCATGGACTGCGGGATGGAGCGTCTTTACTCGGCCATCAAGTATCTCTGGGAATCCGGTGATATCGCTTACGCTTTTTACTGGCACTTCGGATTCTGTGAGCGCCTTTTTAGTGCCGCCGGTGCTGAATATATCTACGTTTAACTCAGTTAAACCTTTGGCGAATTCGACTAGACCGGTTTTATCCGAGACGCTTAAAATAGCTCGCATTTGTACAGCACCTCCAGGAATAAATGGGCACTCACGATGGGTTTGATGAGAACCTTTTCGATTATACCAAAAGGGGATTTAGCAGGCTACAAGAAGAGTAGCGACGGCGATGACTTATGGTATGGGGTTATCAAATTTCTAAAAATCTCCATCACCATGAAGCACATTGCCAAACCGAACTGACGAACCTTCACCAATTAAAAGCAGGATTCAAAGACCTCGCAGGTGAACCTAAGCTTTGTACGCTTTGCAGGCCTGCCCTCGGAAAACGTAATTTCCGCTCACCGGATCACAGATATCAGGATCGTCGTCCACAAGTGCGCTCACATTGGAGATGAATAACGATTCAATTGAGTCGTCTTCCGGGAACCACCAGCCATGCTCTCCGGTGACGATCTCATGGTCCATGTCCTTGGAATACTGACATTTGAATCGGGCTTTCCCCAAAGCGGTTTCTATCCACATCCAATCGCCACTGGCGATGTTCAGTTTGTTACCAGTCTCTGGATTGAGTTGGGCAATTGGTTCCGGACTCTTCTTTCGCAGGGCCTCCATCTGGCGTCCCTGTGAATGATAGAAATTCCGGTTTCGAGTTCCCGATACGAGCGTAAGAGGGTAATCGTCCACTGGATGGTGAATCGGTTCTTTGTAGGAAGGCAACGGATCATGCCCCAGCTTTTCCAGAATGGTTGAATAGATCTCGAACTTGCCTGTTGGTGTGCCAAATCCGTTCGCTTCGTATTTCCTCTCCGGAAGGGGATGCGTATCATGCGCCTTGCCTGCCATGAATTCTTTGAAGGTCAGGCCGAGCGGTTCCAAGCGCCAATCATAGGCTTCTTCGAGCGTCTCCCAGGGCCAATACTGCTCCTGTCCCAATCGAATCCCCAACTCGCGCCAGAGGTAGAATTCCGGTTTACGTTCGAATAGTGGGTCAATCGCAGCGTCACCTCCGTGCAGGTAAGGGTAATAGTCCCCACCATGGATGATTGGCTTTTCGAACCCACATGCGGCCGGCAATACATAATCGGCTAACCGGCAAGCGGGAGTCATGAAGACATCCATGCCCACATGGAGATCGAGTTTCATCATGGCCTCATATATCAGTCGACCGTTAGGGAAGGTATGCAGCGGGCTTTTGGCCACGGTCAGCAAACCCTTTACCGGATAGGGCTTTCCATCGATCATGGCCCGGAAGGTGGAGGCAGCATGTCCGAATCCGGCGATCCACATACTGGTCAGGGGTCTATCGGTCATCTTTTTAACGCTGTCCCGGATCATGTGGAAGGCTCGCCAGGAATAGAGCGGGAACCTGGCCGCATCGATCATCTTGTCTTCCTGTTCACCAGACATCATATGATGCATGTCCACATCGGCCACGATGCGTGCTATGGGGTGTGGTGCCAGCATGACATCGCCGCCTTTCACATCGATGTTGCCGGTGATCGCCGGGAGAATGTACCGTGCATGCAGGGCCTGGGTACAGTTCGGCTGAACCTCCAACCCATTGACGTGGAAGATCAGGGCTGGCCCACTGGTGGCATACAATCGAGCTGCTTCTTTGATCTTGTCTGCCGGTACACCAGTGATGCCGGCAACCTTTTCGACTGGATAATCTTTGACGCGCTCCACCAGCTTATCGAACCCGTGGCACCACTTTTCCACGAATTCCCTGTCCCAGAGGTTCTCGTCGATGATGATCTTGATCATACCCAGCAAAAGGGCTGCATCGGTTCCCACTTTGGGCTGAAGCCATATTTCCGCTTCTTTCGCCGGAGGGGTATCTCTGGGATCGACTACGATCAGTTTCATGCCCATGTACTTTCGCATGCTGAGGATGCCGCGCCACAGGTGAGGGACCGCTGATGCCGGATTCGTACCCAGTAACATCATGCATTTTGTTTCTGGCCGAATGTATGGGATGTAGATCATGGCCCCGGACATCATGTGGCTGAGCACCATACCGATGCCACAGCTAGGAGGGCCCAGATAGTTCGACGTCCCGAAGAGGTTCTGAAAGCGCAAGCGGTATTCATCTGCGCCATTCTGCTCTCCGCTGCTCTCAATGGCCAGAGCCTCAGGACCATATTCGTCTCGGATGGTGCCTATCTTGTCTGCAATCTCGTCTAGAGCCTGTTGCCAGGATATCTGCTCCCACTGACCTCCGCCTCGCTCACCGACACGCTTCAAGGGATAGTTGAGCCGATCCGGATGATAGATCAACTCCTTGGCTGCATGAGACCGGGGGCAGGATGCCACTGCCCGGCGCCAGCTCTCCGCTGTTATAGAATCCAGCTTCTTGGCTACATCCGGGCCAATGAATTCCCCGTCTCTGACGATAACGTTGTATCGGCAGTGACTGGAGCAAAGGCCACATACGATCTTTTTAAGTTCTTCAGCCATTTCACCCTCCCCGTTGTAATACCGGTTTATTGGGCGTGATACTTCAAAACACCGTTATCGGTTTCGGTCATAATTACTTTTCCATCTTCGATGAGGTAGTCGAGGTGAGCTCTTATCTCTTCCAATGCGAGAATCTGATCATCTCTGGTGAGTTCGGCGATGGTCTTGCCATTGATGTATTCAGAACGGAGTTGATAGTATTCGTCAGTGATCTGGAAGAGGTTTTTCTCGGTAGCGCATAAATCTAAGATGTCTAACAAGCGATGATAGTGGAATACTGTGATCTCATCCGCACGATCTTTAATAGAATAGATGATTTCTTCGTGTGCAGGCAATCCAAGTAAATTGCCAAAACTGGCCGCTTTCTTCAGTGAATTAAGATAAAGTCTGAGCCCACAACCCTCGATCAGGCTACCGGGGAGCTGGTGGGGCGTTGTTTCCGATAGGATAAGATCACCTAAAAAGAGAACGGGCCCTATCTTAAGGAGGATACTTCCGGGGCTGTGGCCAGGAACATGATAGACTTCATAATCGGCGATAATCTTTTGCCCATTAGTGAGTTTAACCAATTCGTAATCTGCAATCCGGACTTGCAGTTTATCGAGCGAGAAGATGTTGTCCATTTCCAGATCCCAACCAGCTTGATTGACGAAGTTCTTGATTCGCTCTTTTGCCCCTGTTAACCGCTTTTGAAAATCTACCAACGTCTCGCTATCGAGCTCATGAATATATACTTTTTTTCCTTTCAATTCAGGGTGTGAGAGCAATCCCCAATGATCGGCGTGACCGTGGCTGATGATTATTCCAGAGATATCTTCAAGCTTCACTTTTTGTCGAAAATGCGTGCTAATGATCTCGAGTCCTCTTTCCAGTTCCTTGAGCGCCTTTTTACCGCCGAGCCCTGTATCAAAGAGGTTTACCTCACCGTCCATTATCAAGTAGGTATTAGTGATGTGGCCGGGGAAACTCTCGATTCCGATCTGGTAAATATGTGTATCATCCCAAGCGTATTCTTTAACCCCTTCAATCTCGGTTTCTGTTACAGTCGTTGTTCCAATCTCAATTGTGTCCATGTTAAATGTCTCCGCGCAATCGTCGTTAGTGATTCAATCTTAACCTATGCCAACTCTTGAGGCAAACTAACCCTGGTATAGTATTTTGTCAACCCTCAATCATTTTTGCGGGTTTCTGTCACACCAACTTGCGTGCTATCCCCATTGTGAAAGACTGAGCAATGACATAAGGTAGTGTATATCGATTTCGAGGTGAGAATCGGGGGGAATGCAATGGTTGAAGAATCTTTAACTAAATCACAAGAGACCACTACTAGCATACAAACGCAAGAACAGTGCGTTCATCATTGGATTATTGATCCACCTGACGGTCCAGTCAGTAAAGGTGCCTGTAAGTTGTGCGGTGAAGAAAAGGAATTTCCGAATGATTTGTCCTACTCCTGGAAAGAGGATAATAAAGACGAAATTAAAGAGGAAGATCTTTTCTCACTCTAAAACGTTAGGGCTTTATTGCTGATACCTCAACCCGGAACTCTCTTTTCACGCTTGCCCCGATAGATCACTCATACCCCGCATTTGTTTTGCGTCGGTCACATCTTTCACTTCAAGTATTCTCACAAAACTCTCTCAATCTGCGGTAATCCTCAATACTGTTTTCACCCTCAATGCTTTTGCCTTCCTTCCTTGACTAGCCAGCCACGGGTTGTGTAGTATCAAGCAAAGACTTTCTCTGAGGATGAAATAGGCTAGACTCACAACACCCTTCGAGTAGCTCAAGTTGGTTTTAAGGAAGGAATCCAAATGAATATCGTGATTATTGAAAAACCTCGAAAGCACATCAGTGTAATTACACTAAATAGACCCGAGTGTCTTAACGCCATGTCGGCAGAACTTGTTTCTGATTTATGCGAGGCATTCAGGCAGGTGGGTAGTGACAACGATACATGGGTGATCATAGTAACCGGGGCAGGTCGATCGTTTTCGTCCGGGCTGGACCTGGAAGATCATGGTTTGGTCCCCGGAATCGATGGGCTGACATTACCCCGGATTGGGATGCGTTCCATCGAACATTTTAGTCAAGTTGTCCCGGCGATGCGGGCCATGCCACAACCTGTTATCGCAGTGGTGAATGGGCCGGCATACGGTGGTGGGTTGTGCCTTTCATTGGGGGCGGATATTAGGATTGCAGAGGAATCGGCGGTATTCAATGCCACAGGTGTTGTAAATGGATTAACCAGTACAGAACTGGGTGCCAGCTATTTGCTGCCGCGCCTGATTGGGGCGGCTCAAGCGTTCGATATTTTACTCACTGGCCGGACCGTTGATGCAGCGGAAGCGGAGCGTATGGGCTTGGTGTCTCGGATCTTACCGGATGGGGAAGGTTTGAACACCGCGCTTGCGATGGCTGAATCTATGTGTAAATTCAGTCCCTATGGTCTGATAATGACTAAACAGACCCTCTGGGCAAACATGGAGGTCTCAGGATTGCAGGCGGCTATTGAATTCGAGAACCGAAACCAGCTACTCTTAGGACTTACTGATAATCTCCCCGAATGCATAGTGGCGCGTAGAGAAAAGCGTCAGCCGGTTTATCGAGATGAACCCCGCGTTTTCGATTGATATTGGCAGAAGGCTTGAGAGCCGAGAAGGAGCGTAATAACCGGTATCTGTCGATGCCAAAGTAGAGCGACTGAACCGTTGCCAGTTATTCGGGTTTCGAGCAAGAAAGAACTGGAGGATTGGTTGAAAGTTAAGGAATCAGTTATCGGCGTTCTGGCTTTCTTGCCGTTGCTGCTTCTTATCCTAGTTATAGCTCTCGCTTTAATGATCCCCGTTGATTCCTTTGGTGAGTTAGATAAGGAATCAAGAGAATATCGCGCACTGGAAGTGCTGTCTCCTGTTTATTACGTTGTAGCAGTTCTGCTCCTCAGCCTCATTTTCAACTTCATCTTGTACGGGATATTCAAGCGCGATCGAGTTCCCGAGGATAAGAGAATTCTGTGGGCAGTTCTTCTGGTGATACTCAATATCTTCGTATTACCAGTATTTTGGTATCATTATATCTGGAAAGATCCGCAGGAATAGTAAGGTAAGGAAAAGGAGGACCATGTTTGACATCGCTGGATCAATAGCTGGATTTCTGATTGGGTTTGCCGTGATGACGCTCATTTGTGCTGTACTTCTTTGGTGTGCCATGAAGATAGCACGGGAGAACGGCAGCTTTGCAGGACTGCTGGTGGCATCAGCTATTTCCGTTATAGTTTTCTTGCTTCTTGGATTAATCTACTGGTTCCTGGGCATTGTAGGGGGACTCATTGTCTTAGCGATCCTGATTTCACAGTGGACAACCGCGGATATGCCAACTGCATTCTTCACGGTACTTGTTTCATGGGCTTTGGCATTTGGCGCTCTGGTGGGATTAGCGTTGATATTTTAATATGACGTATAATGCAGTATGCGAGCAATAACAAATTTGAAGAATTGCTGGCATTTCTTGTAAATCTGTGGTGAGATGAAAAAGCAATCTAATGAAAACTCCAGCAATGTCGCAGTAGCTGATCCTGCTGCAACAGTTATTCCTCTCCGCGATAAAAGTGGAAGTCTGGAAGTTCTACTCATTCAGAGAAATCAGGAACTCCCGTTTCAAGATGGAGCATGGGTATTTCCAGGTGGGCGAGTTGAGCAGAGCGATTATTCGATAGGTGACGACCATGATCTGGTTCTCCAGCCACGCGGCACACTTGGGATTGCCGGGCCAGAGCATCTGGACCATGGTCCAGAACTGAGCGCCAACTTTGTATCCATCTGGGCACGGGACTGCTCGTCTTAACTCGTTGTATTCCGCCCAGAGTTCGTATTGCTTATTCGATTCCTTTATCACTTCCCGAAGCCTGTCGATATCCAGCTGCCTGCCGGTGTGCTCCTCCAGGAACGCCACCATTTCTCTGAATTCCTGAGTATAGTAGTCCAGAGCCCTCTCATGTTCCAGATATCCTCGCGATAGGGCGCGATAACTGCCAGCAATTCTTCCCAGGAGGTTCTTAGGTTCTGGTGATATCAGATCTTCCCCGATTGATCGACGATACAGATGTGCATGGTCTTTTCATGCAGGTCAATGCTGCAGTAAAATTGGTGCGATTTGGTGTAGAATAACAT